>DASWBP010000172.1:0-3220 GCA_036390555.1 Burkholderiales bacterium
GGCGGCGGCCGGCAGCAGCGCCATGCCCATACGGCGCCAGGTCGCCTTGCCGCCGTGTCCATCAACAATGCCTTCTTTCGCGATCATGTTCCGCCCCCTGGTTCTCTCTCCCGGCGGGAAGACCTGTTCTCAGGATGCGAAGATACGCGGCCTCGCCACGGCGCAGATGCCCAGGAAGCCCGCGAGCAGCAGCGCCCAGAATCCCGGCTCCGCTGGCGCGCCGTCAGCGCTGCGCAGCCACGCCTCCCCCGTCCCGTCGCTGCCGCCCCGCGCTGCCGCCGGCAGCATCTTGGCCGCAACCTCGTTGCCCTGGCTGGCGGCAACCACCGACAGGCCTTCGCCCTTGCGGGCGAGCGCCAGTACTTGCCCGGAAGATTCCCGGAACGCGCCCGCGTCCACCGAGAACAGCATACGGTGATCCTGAGTGCTGGCGCCGTCGCAAGCGCCAGCGGCCGCGAGGTCGATGCGCTCCAGTGCCAGGGCGGACCCCGACCCGATCGAGGCCGCCGCCATCAGGCAGAGGAGCAAGCCGCCGCTTCCGGGTGCAGACGAGGGCATCAGGAACCCGTCGCGATCACAGGAGGCAGGCTCTCAGGATGCGCAGCTCCATCGCCTTGCCCACGGCCTGCGCGCGGTTGACGACGTCGAGCTTGCGCAGAATCTTCTGCACGTGATTCTTCACGGTCAGCGGGCTGATCTCGAGGATGGTGCCGATCTCGCAATTGCTTTTCCCGAGCGACACCCAGTGCAGGATTTCCTGCTCGCGCAGCGTGATCCTTGGCTTGTCGCCCGATCCCGGCCCCGCGCTGCGCTGCACTCGCCCGTTGACTTCGGTGCGCACCCACGCGTCGTGCAGGAGCGGCGTCACCAGCCGCGCCAGGTGGGCATGTCTCGGCCCGAGCGTGCCCGCCGCGCACAGGAATGCGTAGAAGCCGGTCGCCAGCCCCTCCGCGTCGTGGGTGCCGTGCGCTAGGATCTGCGTCACGCCCGCGCGCTCGAGTTCCTGCGCGAACGGCCCGCGGGCGAACGGCGCATCCGCCGCGTCGCGCATCAGCGGCTGGAACCCTGCCTCCTGCCAGGCCTTCACCAGATCCAGCGCGCCGGCGCTATCCCGCAGGAACATCTCGCCGAATACCGCCTGTTGCGGCGCGATCATGGAGAAGCTCTCGGCGCGCATTGCCGGCGAGTCGCCGCTGCGCAGCGCGCAGACCAGCACTGCATGCGGGATCAGACCCTGCAGCAGTCCCTGCGTCCAGCTGAAGAAGTGCGCTCGCTGGTACACCCTGAGAGAAGCATCGAGGTTGAGCATCAGGGTCTCGATCTCACGCTCCTCCACGGCCTGTGCGTTGGCGTGCATGCGCGCTGCCGCACCTTCCGCGGGAAACTGCAGCACGGCCGCGGTCCCTGTCAGCCGGATCGGTGCGGGTTCGGCGCGAATTCGCAGGCTGGCTGAGTCGAGTTGCATGGCTGACTTTCGAGTGCCCGGATGATTGGGGATTGGAGCGCGTAGGCTAGCGCGCGGGCCTGGGCAACGTATGTACGCTATCGCACAGTGATGCGGCGCCGGCGGCGCCGCGGCGCGGTAGTCCAATAGGGCCATCGTCGCGGCACTGCGCGCGCGTCATCGCTGCACACCGCGCGGCCTAAGGTGTGGCGATCCCCCCGCCAGCGCCGATTGCAGAGCATGCTCCAGTTCCACGACAGCCAGCCCCGCCTGCTGCCCAGCCAGCCGAGCCCCTCGGCGCTGCTGCGCGCCGCCGTGGATCCGGCGGTGGCGATCGGCGCCCTCGTGCTGTCGGCGCTGACGTTCGAGGGGCGCTTCGGCGGCTCCTACCTGATTCTGTCCCTGCTCGTCTTCTCGATGACCTTCCCGGGCAGCGCCACGCGCGACGGCGCGCGCGCAGGCGCGCTGCTGCGGGGCATCGTCGCCGGATGGAGCGCGCTGCTCGCGCTGCTGCTGCTGCTCGGCTGGGCCTCCGGCACCCTGGACAACTTCGATCCTCGCGCGCTCCTCGCCTGGGCGCTCGCCACGCCGCTGGGCCTGTTCGCCGCGCACCGCCTGGCGCCGCGGCTGTTGCCCCGCCTGCTGGCCGCGGAAGGCCTGCAGCGCACGGCGGTCATCGCCGGCGCCGGCAGCCTGGGCCGCGGTC
Organism: Burkholderiales bacterium; assembly: GCA_036390555.1. Lineage (GTDB taxonomy): Bacteria > Pseudomonadota > Gammaproteobacteria > Burkholderiales > SG8-39 > JAABQT01. The sequence continues at coordinate 2,151 of DASWBP010000172.1, forward strand.
TGGGCGCGCACCTGCGCGCGCGTCCGATGCTCGGCATCCGCTGCGCGGGCTACTTCGACGACCGCGGCACGTCGCGGGACGGCACCCTCGATCCGGAGAAGACCCTCGGCGACCTGGAGCACCTGGCGCAATACGTCCGGCAGCACCACGTCGACATGATCTACATCACGCTGCCCATGACCTCGCAGCCGCGCATTCTCCGCCTGCTGGAGGAGCTGCGCGACACCACGGCGTCGGTCTACTTCGCGCCGGACATCTTCCTGTACGAGCTGATCCAGGCGCGCGTGGAAACGGTGGGAGGCATGCCGGTGCTCGCCGTATGCGAATCGCCGTTCTACGGCGTCGACGGGCTGATCAAGCGCGCGAGCGACCTGGTGCTCGCGACGGCGATCCTGACGATGATTTCGCCGCTGATGCTGGCGATCGCCGCGGCGGTGAAGCTGACTTCGCGCGGCACCGTGCTGTTCAAGCAGCGCCGCTACGGGCTCGACGGCAGGGAAATCGTGGTCTACAAGTTCCGCACGATGCGCGTGCACGAGGACGGCGCGGTGGTCACGCAGGCCACGCGCGGCGATGCGCGAGTGACGCCGCTGGGCGCATTCCTGCGCCGCACCTCGCTCGACGAATTGCCCCAGTTCGTCAACGTGCTGCAGGGACGCATGAGCGTCGTCGGGCCACGGCCGCACGCCGTCGCGCACAACGAGATGTACCGCAAGCTCATCCCCGGCTACATGATCCGCCACAAGGTGCGCCCCGGCATCACCGGCCTCGCGCAGGTCAGCGGCTTGCGCGGCGAGACCGACACGCTGGACAAGATGCGCGCACGCGTCCAGGCCGATCTCGCCTACCTGCGCAACTGGTCGCTGCTGCTCGACCTGAAGATCGTGCTGATGACCATCGTCGTGGTGCTGAAGAAGCAGGAAGCCTACTGAAACGCGCCGCCGCCGCGGGCGCCTTGCCTCACTCCGGCCCGACGCGGAAACGATAGCCTTCCCCGCGCACGGTTTCGATCGGCGTGTCCTGGCCGCCCGGCGCCAGCCCCTGGCGCAGCCTGCGGATGTGGACGTCCA
>DASWBP010000173.1:0-12834 GCA_036390555.1 Burkholderiales bacterium
TGCCGGCGGCGTTGGGCAGCGCCACCACCTCGGCGTTGGGCAGCGACCCGCCCTTCACCGCGGCGAAGACGAGCGCCTTTTCGCCCTGCAGCACGCGCGCGCCGGGCGGCGTCTCGAGGCGGCTGTCGATCACCACGCGCAGGGGCTGGCGCGGCGTCCGGACCTCGCGCACCGTGAGCTGGGGATCGTCCGCGCGCACCGTGCCCGCGCCGGTGGCGACGGCGCAGGCGCGCGCGCGCCAGCGATGCCCGTCCTTGCGCGCCTCCGCGCCCGTGATCCATTGCGACTTGCCGTTGGCGAGCGCGGTGCGGCCGTCGAGAGTCGCCGCGATCTTCATGCGCACCCAGGGCCGGCCACGTGTCATGCGCGAGACAAAGCCGATGTTGAGCTCGCGCGCCTCCTCTTCCAGGAGCCCTGACTCGAAGCGCAGGCCTGCGGCGGCGAGGGCGTCGCCGCCCTTGCCCGACTGCGGATTGGGGTCGCGCATTGCCGCGACCACGCGCGCCACGCGCGCTTTGACCAGCGCCTCGGCGCAAGGGGGCGTCCTGCCGTGGTGGTTGCACGGCTCGAGCGTCACGTAGGCGGTCGCGCCGCGCGCCGCCCCGCTCGCCTGCACCAGCGCGTTCGCCTCGGCGTGCGGCGCGCCGGCCTTCTCGTGCCATCCTTCGCCGACGACGCGCTCGTCCTTCGCCAGCACGCAGCCGACGCGCGGGTTCGGCGTCGCCGTGTACAGGCCCTTCTCCGCGAGCGCGAGCGCGCGGCGCATCATCGCATGGTCGAAGGCGGAGAACGCGGTCACGTCGCCGGCGGCGGCCCTGGAGCTCGTTGCGGACATGCGCGGTGCGGCCGGAGAGGGGGCGCGGCGCCTTAGCCGTCAGCCGCCCCTGCGGCCCTTCTTGGTCTTCACTTCCTGCACCGCCTCGCGGAAGTCATCCGGCGACTCGAAGCTGCGGTACACGGAAGCGAAGCGGATGTAGGCGATCTTGTCCAGCTTGGCGAGCTCGCGCATCACGAGATCCCCCACGCGGCTGGTGGGTACCTCGCGCTCGCCGAGCGACCTGAGCTTCTCCTCGATCCTCGCCACCGCGCCGTCCACCGCGTCGGTGGACACCGGGCGCTTGCGCAGCGCGAGCATCATGCTGCCCACCAGCTTCTCGCGGTCGAAGTCCGTGCGGCTGCCGTCCTTCTTCACCAGGCGCGGCATCTTCAGGTCCACGCGCTCGTACGTAGTGAAGCGCTTGTCGCACTCCGGGCACTTGCGCCGCCGCCGGATCGAGCTCGCCTCGGTGCTGGAGCGCGTGTCGAGCACCTGGGTGTCCGGATTGCCGCAGAACGGGCAGCGCATGGCGCGCGATGCTACTTGTAGACCGGGTGCCGCGCGCAGAGCGCCTGCACCTCGGCCGCCACGCGCGCAAGATTGGCGTCGTCCGCAGGTGCGTCGAGCACGTCAGCGATCAGGTGCGCGAGCCGCTCGGCTTCCGCGAGCTTGAAGCCGCGCGTGGTCATGGCCGGGGTGCCGATGCGCACCCCAGAAGTGACCATCGGCTTTTCCGGGTCGTTCGGGATCGCGTTCTTGTTGACCGTGATGTGCGCTCGCCCGAGCGCGGTTTCCGCGTCCTTGCCGGTGATCTTCTTGCCGCGCAGGTCGAGCAGCATCATGTGCGACTCGGTGCGTCCCGAGACGACGCGCACGCCGCGCTGCATCAGCACGCGCGCCATCGCCTGCGCGTTGTCCAGCACCTGCTGCTGGTAGGCCTTGAACTCGGGCCGGAGCGCCTCGCCGAAGGCCACCGCCTTGGCGGCGATCACATGCATCAGCGGGCCGCCCTGCAGGCCGGGAAAGATCACCGAGTTGATGGCCTTGCCCAAGTCTCCTTTGCCGAGCACCAGGCCGCCGCGCGGGCCGCGCAGGGTCTTGTGCGTGGTGCTGGTCACGTAGTGTGCGACGCCGACGGGCGAGGGGTACAGACCGACCGCCACGAGGCCTGCGTAGTGCGCAATATCGGCCATCAGCAGCGCGCCCACCTGGTCAGCGATGTGGCGGAAGCGCCGCCAGTCGATGCGCAGGGAGTAGGCCGAGGCGCCGGTGACGATGAGCTTGGGCTTGTGCTCGCGCGCCAGGCGCTCGGCCGCGTCATAGTCGATCTCCTCGCGCGCGTTCAGTCCGTAGGAGACGAACTTGTAGAGCTTGCCCGAGAGGTTGACGGGCGAGCCGTGCGTCAGGTGCCCGCCGTGCGCAAGCGACATGCCCAGCACCGTGTCCCCGGGCTGCAGCACCGCGAAGTACACGGACTGGTTCGCCTGCGAGCCCGAGTGCGGCTGCACGTTCGCCCAGTCGGCGCCGAAGAGCCGCTTCGCGCGTTCGATCGCCAGCGTCTCGGCGAGGTCCACGTACTCGCAGCCGCCGTAGTAGCGCCTGCCGGGGTAGCCCTCGGCGTACTTGTTGGTGAGCACCGAGCCCTGCGCGGCGAGCACCGCGGGGCTCACGTAGTTCTCGGAAGCGATCAGCTCGACGTGGTCTTCCTGGCGGCGGCTCTCCAGGCTGATGGCATCCCAGAGCTCGGGATCGGTGCGCGACAGCAGGTCTGCGGCGGACATGGCGGGCGGTGGAGTGGGCGACCCGCGATTCTACAGGCCGGGGGGCCAGGGGCCCCTCAGTCCCATTCCGGCTCTACGCGGTAGCGCAGCGCGTGGTCGCCGTGGCGCGTGGCGCTGTTGCCCAGGCCGATCCAGCCGCGCTCGCCGAGCACGGCCTCCTCGCGCCGCAGCAGGATCTCGGCGCTGTTGCCGTCGGCAAGCAGGTAGGTGCCGTTGGAGGACTGGTCGGCGATGACGAAATGGCCCTCGCGCGCGAAGACGCGCGCATGCACGCGCGAGGCGAACTGGCTGTCCACCACCACGTCGTTGTCCTTTTCGCGGCCGATCTTCACCGACGGCCCCGTCGAGCGCACGATGGTCAGCTGCCCCGCGCGCGAAAGCTTGAGCACCGTCTCGCGCGTGCGCGTGGCCGCGGCGCGCGCCAGGTTGATCTCGGTCAGGTCCGGGTCGGTGCGCCACATGACGTTGCAGGCGACGATCTCCTCGTGGCGGCCGCGCACGCGGATCGGGAACATCTGGCGGCAGCGGCTGCGCAGCCCTGGCGACAGCGCATCCACGGTCTGCTGGGTGGTGAGCACCTGGTCGGCGTTGGCGAGCGCCACCAGGCGCGCACAGACGTTCACCGTGTCGCCGAACACGTCGCCGCCGGAGAGCACCACCGGCCCGAAGGTGAAGCCGATCTTGATCGCCAGGCGCTCGGGGGAAGCGTCCGGCGCCGCCGCCTGCATGTCGCAGGCCGCCTGGAACGCGTGGTCGGGGAGCGGGAACGCGCACACCATGCCGTCGCCCAGCGTCTTCACTACCGCGCCGCCGTACCGCGCGGCGACCTTGGCGAGCAGCTCGAGCAGCTTGTTGATGAGCGAGTGCGCGCGTGCATCGCCGAGCGTCTCGTAGATCCGGGTGCTGTCGGTGACGTCCACGAACAGCACCGCGCGCTGCGCCGTCTCCAAGCTGGGCTGCTCCCCTTGCGTGACTGCGGCGATCTTACCCGAACGTGCGCCGGCTATACGGCAAGCGGCGGCGCGAGGTCGGAGGGCTTGTCGATGTCGCGGACCGCGCCGGGGTCGCCCACCGGGACCTTGACGAGCCGCGGCTCGTGCGCGGCGAGCACGCGCCGCGCGCCCTCGTCGCCCGCGAGCCCCTCGAGCTCGGCGCGCAAGGATCCCGCGAAGCCCACCGGGTGGCCGCGCCGCGCGCGCCAGTACGGCGCCGCGAGCAGCGCGCCGGCGGCGAGCGCGTCGCGCACTGCGGCGATGGTGCTCGGCCGCACGAACGGCATGTCGCCGAGCGCGACGAGGTAGCCGTCTGCGGCGCCCGCCGCGCGCACTGCGCACGCGAGGCTCGCCCCCATGCCTTCGCCAGCCTGCTCGCACACCGTGACTTCGCAGCCCTCCCCGGTGAGCGCGCGCGCCGTTGCGTCGGTCCCCGGACGCACCACCGCGACCACGCGTGGCACCGCCGCGCGCAGGTGGCGCGCCGCCTGCACCGCGATCGCCACGCCGTGCGGCAACGGGTGCCGCAGCTTGTCGGAACCGAAGCGCGACGCGGAACCCGCTGCGAGCAGCAGGCCGACGATATTCACGGCTGCGAGTCCACCAATCCTTCGGGGAGGGGGTGCGGGGGAACCGCGCAGAGGCTCCCCTGCTTCAATCGGCGCGGAGGAACCGCTATCAGGTCCCCCGGCTCACTTCTACTTCGCACGCGGAAGGGTCGAAGCGCGAATCCTTCTTCGCCGCCCAGCTCGGCTCGCTTACGCCGTGGCGCACCGCGGTCATCTCGGCGAGGATCGCCACCGCGATCTCGGGCGGGGTCTTCGAGCCGATATACAGGCCCACGGGGCCGCGCAGGCGCGCGATCTCGCCTTCCGAGAGGTCGAACTCCTTGAGCCGCTTGCGGCGCGCGTCATTGTTCTTCTTCGAGCCGATGGCGCCGACGTAGAAGGCGGCCGACTTCAGCGCCTCCATGAGCGCCAGGTCGTCGATCTTCGGGTCGTGCGTGAGCGCCACCACCGCGCTGTGGCCGTCGAGGTTCATCGCGGCGATGACGTCGTCCGGCATGCGCCGGTCCAGCGGCACGCCCGCCACGTTCCAGCCGCTGGCGTACTCCTCGCGCGGCTCGATCACGCTCACGTGGTAGTCGAGCATCTTCGCCATCTCGGCCAGATAGTGCGTAAGCTGCCCGGCGCCGATCAGCACCAGGCGCCAGCGCGGGCCGTGCACCGTGACCAGCGTCGCGCCGTCGAATTCCAGCGCGTCGCGCCATTGGCCGGGCTCCAGCGTCGCGCGCCCGCTCTTCATGTCCAGGCGCCGCTTCACCAGCTGCTGGCGAGAGATGGTGGCGAGGAGCTCTTCCAGGCCGCTTGCCGCCGTCACCGGCTCGAGGACCACCTGCAGCGTGCCGCCGCAGGGCAGGCCCCAGCGCGTCGCTTCCTCGTTGGTGACCCCGTAGGTCACCAGTTGCGGGGCCGAGGCGACGGCCTTCTCGCGCACCTTCTCGATCAGGTCGTCCTCGACGCAGCCGCCCGAGACCGAGCCGACGACCTGGCCATCCTCGCGGATCGCCACCAGCGCACCCACCGGGCGCGGGGCGGAGCCCCAGGTCTTGACGATGGTGCCGAGGGTGACGCGCTGCCCGGACTTGCGCCATGCCTCGGCGGTGCGCAAGACCTCGATGTCTACGGAGTCCATGCTCGCTAGTCTACTCCCGCCGGGAAGACCAGGGTCACTCGGCAGCCCCGGCCGCCCTCGCCCTCGCCGATGTCGACGCGGCCGCCGTGCGCCGACGCGATCTCGCTGACGATGGCAAGGCCCAGGCCGCTGCCTGCGCCAGTGGTACCCGGCGCGCGGTAGAAACGCTCCATCACGCGCTTCCGCTCGGCGGGCGGGATGCCCGGCCCGTCGTCCTCGACTTCGACGCGCACTTCGCGCGCAAGCGCGCGCGTGCGCACGGTGACGCGGCCCCCGGCCGGCGTGTACTCGAGCGCGTTATGCACCAGGTTGGCGAGCGCTTCGCGCAGGAGGACCGGCTCGCCGCGCACGCGGGCGGTCTCGAGCTCGAAGCCGAGATCGATGTCGCGCTCGAGCGCGCGATGCACCCACTCGTCGGCCGCAGATTCGATCACCTGGCGCAGGTCGGCGCGCGCCGGCCCCGCCGCGCTGCTCACGCCCGCCTCGGCGCGCGCCAGCGCCAGCAGCTGGTTGGCCAGCCGCGCCGTGCGCACCGAGGCGCCGTGCACCTGCTCGAGCTCCGCGCGGCAGGCCTCGGGAATGGGCTGCGCCAGCGCGAGCTCCGCGTGCGCGCGCAGTCCGGCGAGCGGCGTGCGCAGCTGGTGCGCCGCGTTGGCGAGGAAGCGCTGCTGGTTGCGGTTCGCCTCGGTCACCTCGCCCAGCAGGTGGTTGATGCTCTCCACCAACGGCCGCGCCTCGGCGGGCGAGCGCCCCGGGTCCAGCGGCCGCAGGTCGTGCGGCGAGCGCGCACCGATGTCGCGCGACAGGTCCTGCAGCGGCCTCAAGCCCCGCGCCACGCCGAACCACACCAGCGCCATCGTCAGGGCGGCGAGCAACGCCTGCGGCAGCACGCTCGAAGCGAGGATCTCGCGCGCCAGGCGCTCGCGCTTGTTGGTGGTCTCGGCCATCGCGACGCTGCAGATCTCCACACCGCAACTGACCGGGACGGCCACCACGCGCACGCGCTTGCCCTCGTAGTCGCCGTCGTACGCCGCAATGCCCTCGTCGGTCTGCGCGCCGGCGGGCGGCAGCGGCACGCCGAGGTCGCCGGCGATGCGCTCGCCCTTGGGGCCGCGCACCACGTAGTAGATCTCGTCATAGCGGTCGGAGCGCACCAGCCGCTCGGCCACGTTGGGCAGGTCAAAGCCGATGCGCCCGTCCTGCACGCGGACGCGCTCGCCGAGCGCGAGCGCGGTGTTGATCAGCGACTGGTCGTAGGCCTCTGCGCCCGGGTCGGCGGCGACACGGTAGGCGGCGTAGGCGCCCACCGCCAGCATGGCCGCGATCGGCGGCAGGAGCAGCTGCAGGAGCAGCGCGCGCAGGCTGCGCTGCCCGCTCATTGGACCTCCGCGTACTCCTCCAGCATGTAGCCGAAGCCGCGCACGGTACGGATGCGCACGCCGGCGGGCTCGAGCTTGGCGCGCAGCCTCGAGACGTAGACCTCGATGGCGTTGGGCGAGAGCTCGTCGCCCCAGCTTGCCACGGCCTGGATGATCGATTCCTTGGAGACGATGCGCTCCACGCGCGACAGCAGCACTTCCAGCACCGCCCACTCCCGCGCCGCGAGGTCCAGCGGCGCGCCACGCAGGAACGCACGCCGCGCCACGGTGTCGAGCGCCAGCGGCCCGTGGACGATGCGCGGGCCGCTTTGCGCCTGCGAGCGCCGGATGAGCGCGCGCACGCGCGCGATCAGCTCCGGCATGGCGAAGGGCTTGGCCATGTAGTCGTCGGCGCCGAGGTCCAGGCCGTGCACGCGGTCGTCCACCGTGTCGCGCGCGGTCAGCACGAGCACCGGCATGCGCTGCGCGTCCTCGCGCAGCCGCCTCAGCACCTCGAAACCGTCGATGCCGGGCAGCCCCACGTCCAGGATCACCAGGTCGAAGCGCTCGCGCCCGGCGGCGAGCGTCGCCTGCTCGCCGCGCGGCATCAGGTCCACCGCATAGCCCTCGGCCTGCAGGATCCGCATGAGACCGCTGCCCAGGACGTCGTCGTCCTCGACGATCAGGATGCGCATGTTGGGATCAATCATAGCGCCGCGGCGCAACGCGGCGAGCGCCCGTTCGCCTCGCGAGCACAGCGTCACGGCGAAGCCCGACTGCGCGAGGCCGCGCGCCAGCCCGCTGGCAAGCAGCGTGTCGTCCTCGACCACCAGGATGTGCCCGTTGGGACCTTGCCCCATGCGCGCCACACGGTAGGCAGGCGAGTTTGCCCACGCCTTTCTGCAAGCTTGCGCGGCCCTTACGCACTGCGGCAGCGCCGTTGTATTGCGGCGCAACATTGCCGCGCAAGAAGCGCTTGGCTAGGATTGGCCCCCCACCTGTCGCAAAAAATCAAACGCCAGAAGGAGGCAGCATGGCAGTCAAGGTATCCATGAAAGTCAACGGCAAGACTGTCTCCGGGGAGGTCGAGGCGCGCACGCTCCTCGTCACCTTCATTCGCGAGCACCTGCGGCTCACCGGCACGCACGTCGGTTGCGACACCGCCCAGTGCGGGGCCTGCACCGTGCACATGAACGGCAAGGCGGTGAAGTCCTGCTCCATGCTGGCCATGCAGGCCGAAGGCGCCGACATCCTCACCATCGAGGGCCTCGCCAAGGCGGACGGCACGCTGCACGCGATGCAGGCCGCGTTCAAGGAGCACCACGGCCTGCAGTGCGGCTTTTGCACGCCGGGCATGGTGATGAACGCCGTGGATTTCGCCAAGCGCCACCCCAACGCTTCCGAGCAGGAAGTGCGCGAGGCGCTCGACGGCAACCTGTGCCGCTGCACGGGCTACCACAACATCGTCAAGTCGATCATGGCCGGCTCCAAGGCCATGGCCGCCGGAAAGTAAACGAGCAGGGGGCGCTGCGGCGCCACTGGCGCCACCCGCACCCCCCGGCGCAATGAACACTGACATCGCAAAGTATCGGAGGAGACCATGGGTGCACCGCTGATCGGCGCGCGCGTACCGCGCAAAGAGGACTACCGCTTTCTCACCGGCGCGGGCCAGTACACGGATGACGTGACGCTGCCGCGCCAGACCTTCGCGGCGTTCGTGCGCACGCCGCACGCGCACGCGAAGATCAAGTCCGTCAACACGGCGAAGGCGAAAGCCGCGCCAGGCGTGCTCGCCGTCTACACGGGCGAAGACATCGCCGCGGCCAAGCTGGGCGGCCTGCCCTGCGGCTGGCTGATCACCGACGTCAACGGCCAGCCAATGAAGGAGCCGCCGTATCCCGTGATCGCGCAGGGCAAGGTGCGCCACGTCGGCGAGCGGGTTGCCGTGGTGGTCGCGGAGACCCAGGACCAGGCGCGCGACGCAGCCGAGCTGGTGCAGGTGGACTACGAGGTGCTGCCGGCGGTGGCCGACGGGCGCCTCGCGCGCGCCAAGGGCGCGCCGCAGCTGCATGACATCGCGCCGGACAACACCTGCTATGTGTGGGCGCTGGGCGACAAGGCGGCGGTGGACGCCGCCTTCGCCAAGGCAGCGCACGTCACCAAGCTCGATTTCATCAACAACCGGCTGATCCCGAACGCCATCGAGCCGCGCGCCGCGAACGGCTCCTACAGCCGGGCCGACGACAGCTACACGCTCTACGTCGCCAGCCAGAACCCCCACGTCGAGCGGCTGCTCATGACGGCCTTCGTCATGGGCCTGCCGGAGCACAAGGTGCGCGTGGTGGCGGGCGACGTCGGCGGCGGCTTCGGCTCGAAGATCTATCTTTATGCCGAGGACGTCGTCGTCACCTGGGCCTCGAAGCAGCTCGGGCGCCCTGTGAAGTGGACCGCCGACCGCTCCGAGTCCTACGTGTCGGATGCGCACGGCCGCGACCACCACACCGTGGCGGAACTCGCCCTCGACAAGGACGGCAAGTTCCTCGCGATGCGCGTGAAGACGACGGCGAACGTCGGGGCTTATCTCTCGACTTTCGCCTCGTGCATACCGACGATCCTCTACGCGACCCTGCTCGCCGGCCAGTACACCACGCCCGTGATCCATTGCGAGGTGACGGCGGTATTCACCAATACCGCCCCGGTGGACGCGTATCGCGGCGCGGGCCGCCCGGAGGCGACGTACGTGGTCGAGCGCCTGGTGGAGACCGCGGCACGCGAGATGAAGATCGACCCGGCCGAGATCCGCCGCAAGAACTTCATCCGCAGCTTCCCCTACCAGACGCCGGTGGCGCTGCTCTACGACACCGGCAACTACGACGCGACGATGGATGCGGCGCAGAAGCTTGCGGACGTCGCCGGCTTCCCCGCGCGCAAGAAAGCCTCTGCAGCGAAGGGCAAGCTGCGCGGCATGGGTTATGCGGCCTACATCGAGGCCTGCGGCATCGCGCCTTCCGCGGTGGCGGGATCGCTCGGCGCGCGTGCCGGACTGTTTGAGGCGGGCGAGATTCGCGTGCACCCGACCGGCACGGTGACGGTGTTCACCGGCTCGCACTCGCACGGCCAGGGACACGAGACGACCTTCGCGCAGGTGGTCGCCGACCGCCTCGGCCTGCCGGTGGAGAACGTGGACATCGTGCACGGCGACACCTCGAAGGTCCTGTTCGGCATGGGCACCTACGGCTCGCGCTCGATCGCCGTGGGCGGCACGGCGATCGTGAAGGCGCTGGACAAGATCATCGCCAAGGGCAAGAAGATCGCCGCGCACCTGCTGGAGGCCTCCGAGGCCGACATCGAATACGCCAACGGCGAGTTCAAGGTCGCCGGCACCGACAAGAAGAAGATGTTCGGCGAGGTGGCGTTCGCGGCCTACGTGCCGCACAACTACCCACACGACAAGCTCGAGCCGGGGTTGAACGAGAACGCCTTCTACGATCCCTCCAACTTCACCTTCCCGGCGGGCACCTACGTGTGCGAGGTGGAGGTGGATCCGGAAACCGGCGTGGTGAAGATCGAGCGCTGGTCCGCGGTGGACGACTTCGGCAAGATCATCAACCCGATGATCGTCGAGGGCCAGGTGCACGGCGGACTGGTGCAGGGCATCGGCCAGGCGCTCACCGAGGGCGCGAAGTACGACTCGACCGGGCAGCTGGTCACCGGCTCGTTCATGGACTATTGCATCCCGCGCGCCGACGACGTGCCCTCCTTCCAGGTGGACACGCGCGAGACGCCCTGCACGCACAATCCACTCGGCGTGAAAGGCTGCGGCGAGGCGGGCGCCATCGGCGCGCCCGCGGCGCTGATCAATGCCATCACCGACGCGCTCGGCGTGAAGGACATTCCCATGCCGGCGACGCCGCAGACCGTGTGGCGCACCCTGCAACAGAAGAAGGCATCCTGAGGAGAAGACGATGCACGCATTCAACTATCACCGCCCCTCGAACGTGAACGACGCCGCGGCGCAGGCCGTCAAGGGCGAGGCCAAGGTGCTTGCCGGCGGCCAGTCGCTGGTGCAGGCGATGAAGCTGCGCCTTGCCTCGCCCACCGACATCGTCGACCTGGGCATGATCAAGGACCTCGCCGGCATCAAGGTGGATGCCAAGGCCGTGACCATCGGCGCGATGACGCGCCACGCGGAAGTCGCGGGCTCGGCCGAGGTGAAGAAGGCGATCCCGGCGCTCGCCGCGCTCGCCGGCACGATCGGCGACCGCCAGGTGCGCAACATGGGCACGCTGGGCGGCTCGCTCGCCAACAACGACCCGGCGGCCGACTACCCGGCGGCGGTCCTGGGCCTGAACGCCACCATCACCACCACCAAGGGCACGCACGCCGCCGACAAGTTCTTCAAGGGCCTGTACGAGACGGCGATCAAGCCCGGCGAGATCATCACCTCGGTGTCCTTCCCGGTGCCGAAGCGCGCCGCCTACATGAAATTCAAGAACCAGGCCTCGCGCTTCGCCATCGTCGGCGTATTCGTCGCCGACACGGGCGCGGGCGTGCGCGTCGCGGTGACGGGCGCGGCGCCCTGCGTGCTGCGGCTTGCCGAGTTCGAAAAGGCGCTCACCGCCAAGTTCGCGCCGGAGTCGGTGGCCAACCTGAAGGTGAAGCCTGACGGCCTGAACAGCGACCTGCACGCCTCCGCCGAGTACCGGGCGCACCTCATCACGGTGATGGCCAGGCGCGCGGTCGAGGCGGCATTGAAATAGAATAGGCCTTCGCTCTGCAGAAGCCCGCCTCGAGCGGGCTTTTTTTCATGCCCACGCCCCTGCCAAAGTCCATCGACGACACCCTGAAGCTGCTCACTTCGGCCGACTACGTCGCCGACCGCAGCCTCGCCACGGCGCTGTACCTCGCGCTCGCCATGAAGCGGCCGCTGTTCCTCGAAGGCGAGGCCGGCACCGGCAAGACCGAGATCGCCAAGGTGGTGGCGCAGGCGCTCGGCCGCGACCTGATCCGGCTGCAGTGCTACGAGGGCCTGGACATCGCGCAGGCCGCCTACGAGTGGAACTACCCGCGGCAGATGATCGAAATCCGCATGGCCGAGGCCGAAGGCGTCAAGTCGCGCGAGGGACTCGAGCAGGACATCTTCTCCAACCGCTTCCTGGTGCGCCGGCCGCTGCTGCGCGCGCTCGAGCCGGTCGGCGAGCCGCCGGTGCTGCTGATCGACGAGCTCGACCGCACCGACGAGCCCTTCGAGGCCTACCTGCTGGAAGTACTTTCCGACTGGCAGATCACGGTACCGGAGATCGGCACCATCCGCGCCACCGAGCCGCCGATCGTGGTCATCACCTCCAACCGCACGCGCGAGATCCACGACGCGGTGAAGCGCCGCTGCTTCTACCACTGGGTGGACTACCCCGACGCGCGCCGCGAGCTCGAGATCCTCAGGCGCAAGGCGCCGAAGGCTTCGGCGGCGCTGTCGCGCGAGGTGGTCGCCTTCGTGCAGCGCCTGCGCGGCGTGGACCTGTTCAAGCTGCCCGGCGTCGCCGAGACCATCGACTGGGCGAACTGCCTGGTGGCGCTCGACAAGCTCGCGCTCGACCCGGAGACGGTCAATAACACGCTCGGCGTGCTGCTCAAGTACCAGGACGACATCGAGCGCATCTCGGGCGACGAGACCGCGCGCCTGGTCACCGAGGCGAAAAGCGCCGCAGCCGCCGCCTGACGTACCGCATGCGCGTGCCGACCTTTCTGCGGGGGCTGCTCGGCAACCGTGGCGGCGCCATGCAGCGTGAGTGCCACCACGTCGTCTCGCTTTGCCGCGCCCTGCTCGGCGAAAGGGGGGAAGCGTCCGGGGCCGCGCTGGCGCGCGAGACCCTGGCGGTCATTGGCGCGCTGAGCCCGGAAGGGCGCGGCCACGAGCTCCACCAGCTCCTGCGCCATGAGCCGACCCATCTCCCCGCTGTCCTCGACCATCCGGAACGGGACGCGCAAGGCCGGGTGGCCGACCAGCTGGTCGGCCGGTATGCGGCACCACTCGAGGAGCCGCCTCGGATCGACGCGGTCGGTCATGACGCCCTCCGTCGCCTGGCGCGGCGGGGCGAAGCCGCAGCGAGGTCCAGCACCTCGTAGACCTCGGTCCAGGCCTCGAGAAAGAAGGGGATCTGCCGCTTCAGCAGGCGCGCGTGGTCCGGGTC
>DASWBP010000174.1:0-7565 GCA_036390555.1 Burkholderiales bacterium
CTGAACTCGCGGCCGGGGATGACATGCTGCGGGTAGCCATTTGCGGGGCCGGCCACTGGGGCACGCGGCTGATCGAGTCGGTGCAGGGCAAAAGCGGCAAGCTCGGCTTCGCAGCGGCGGTGACCCGCGATCCGGCCGCCCTCGCGCCGCTGGGGAAGCGCTTCGGCCTCGCCTTGACCACGCGCTACGCGGACGTGCTCGCGGACCCCGCGATCGACGCGGTGGTGCTGGCGACGCCGCACTCGCGCCACGCCGAGGAGATCGCGGCGGCGGCGCAGGCCGGCAAGCACGTGTTCGTGGAAAAGCCCTTCACGCTGACGCGCGAGAGCGCCGAGCGCGCGATCGAGGCCTGCCGCGCGGCCGGCATCACGCTGGCGGTCGGCTTCAACCGCCGCTACGCGCCGGCCTACGCCGACATGAAGCGCCGGATCGCGGCCGGCGAGATCGGGATGCTCCGTCACCTGGAGGGCCATTTCTCCGGCCCGCCCGGCTACCAGACCGAGCCGGGCAACTGGCGCTCCAACCAGGTCGAGAGCCCGGGCGGCGGCATGACCGCGCGCGGCTGCCACGTGCTCGACGCCATGGTGCACCTGGCGGGCCTCGCGACCGAGGTTTTCGCCGCGAGCGAGCGGCAGCAGCACGACATCGATGTCGACGACACGACCTCGTGCCTGCTGCGCTTTGCGGGCGGCGCGACCGGGACGCTCGCCACGCTGCACGCGGCGACGCGCTTCTACCGCCTCCATGCGTTCGGCTCGAAGGGCGCCCTCGAGCTGCGCGGCGACACCGAGCTCGACGTCTTCGACCTCGAAGGCAACGTGCGCCGCGTGGACTTCGAGGCGATCGACAAGGAGCGCGCGGAGCTGGAGGCCTTCGCCGACGCGGTGGCCGCCAAGGTGAAATTCGTGATCGCGCCGGAGGAGATCGTCAACGTGGTGGCGGGGACCGAGGCGGTGGCGGCGTCGGCGCGCAGCGGCAAGGCGGTCGCTCTCGATATCACGGATCGCAGGCAGTCTGCCGGCGAGCTCGACCGGTTTCCTGCGCGACAAGCGGGGGATTGAGCGCGCGATAGGAGGATAATGGCCTGACCGACAAAGGCCAGATTGAATTCTGCAATTCTCCGCGCCTTTGGGCGTGCCTCGCAGGCAGTACCCTGGAATAGCGAAGAGTCCATCCGCGAGGAGCTCTTCAGCGTCGAGCGCCTCGAGCAGCATGCCGAGAGCCTCGCCGCGGCCCAGCGCGTCACCGCGAGGCCGATCGCCGGCCGATCGCTCGCCGTCCGGCTGAAGGACAACGAGTCGGCGTTGCTCGAGGCGTATCGCGCCATCGCCGGCGCGGTCGGCGAGGGCCGGGCCGTGACGCCGGCCGCCGAGTGGCTGCTCGACAACTACCACCTCGTCGACGCGCAGATCCGCGAGATCCGCGACGATCTGCCCCCTGGCTACTACCGCCAGCTGCCGAAGCTGGCCGCCGGACCGTTCGCCGGCTATCCGCGCGTGTTCGGCGTGGCCTGGGCCTTCGTCGCGCAGACCGATAGCCGCTTCGATCCGGCGATGCTGCGCCGGTTCGTGCGCGCCTACCAGCGCGTCCAGCCGCTGACGATCGGCGAGCTGTGGGCGGTGGCGATCACGCTGCGCATCGTGCTCGTGGAGAACCTGCGGCGCGGGGCCCGGCGCATCGTGCTGAGCCGCGCGGCGCGCCAGCAAGCGGACGCCCTGGCCGACCGGCTCCTCGCCCCGGACGCGCCCCATGCCGAGACGATCGCCCCGACCCTCCGGCAGTACGAAACGGCGCCCCTGCCGGAGTCCTTCGCCGTCCAGCTGGTGCAGCGTCTGCGGGACCAGGATCCGAAGGCGAGCCCGGTGCTCGTGTGGCTCGAGAAGCGCCTGGCGGCCCAGGGCAAGAGCGTCGAGCAGATCGTGCACGACGAGCACCAGCGCCAGGGCGCGACGAACGTGACGGTGCGCAACATCATCACCAGCATGCGGCTGGTCTCCGACATGGACTGGCCGGAGCTGGTGGAGAGCGTCAGCCTCATCGACGACACGCTGCGCCCGGCGAGCGGCTTCGCGCAGATGGACTTTGCGACGCGCGACCTGTACCGCAACGCGATCGAGGAGCTCGCGCGGGGCGCGAAGCGCCCGGAACTCGAGATTGCGCAAGCGGCCCTGGCGGCCGCAACCGCAACGGCACGCGAGACGGATCCCGCATCCCGCTCGCGGGATCCCGGCTACCACCTCATCGCCGGCGGGCGACGCGCATTCGAAGCGAAGATCGGGTATCGCGCTCCCCTGCGGAGCCTGCCCGGCCGCATCGGCGTCAAGCTCGGCATCGGCGGCTATATCGCCGCCGTCGCCCTGGTCGCCGCGATCGTTCTCGCCTTGCCGCTTCTCGCGCTGGCAAAGGCGGGGCTGGGCGGCGCCTGGCTCGGCGTGCTCGCGGGGCTCGGGTTGATCCCGGCCATCGACGCGGCGATGGCGCTCGTCAACCGCGCGGTCACGCGCGGCTTGGGCGCGACCCTCCTGCCGGGGCTGGCGCTGCGCGACGGCATCCCCGCGCACCTGCGCACGGTGGTCGCGGTGCCGATCCTGCTCACGACGCAGGCCGAGCTGGAAGAGCAGATCGAGCGCCTGGAGAT
The DNA here is from genome assembly GCA_036390555.1 of Burkholderiales bacterium. Classification (GTDB taxonomy): domain Bacteria; phylum Pseudomonadota; class Gammaproteobacteria; order Burkholderiales; family SG8-39; genus JAABQT01. The sequence goes on from DASWBP010000174.1 coordinate 2,639, forward strand.
CCATCACCTCGCCAGCCCGGAGAGCGAGCTGCATTTCGCGCTGCTCTCGGACTGGAAGGACGCCGCCACCGAGACCGTCGAGGGAGACGACGCGCTCCTCGACGCGGCTGCGGCGGGCATCGCCCGCCTCAACCTGCGCTACGGTCCCGCCGCCGGCGGCGACCGGTTCCTCCTGTTCCATCGCCGGCGGCTCTGGAGCGAAGGGCAGCGGCGCTGGATGGGATGGGAGCGCAAGCGCGGCAAGCTCCACGAGCTGAACCGGCTGCTGCGCGGCGCGACCGATACGACCTTCATTGGCGTCGGCGGACCGTTGTCCACGCCGCCCACCGGCGTGCGCTACGTCATCACGCTCGACGCCGACACGCGCATGCCGCGCGAGGCGGCGCGGCGCCTCGTCGGCAAGATGGCGCACCCGCTCAACCATCCGCGCTTCGACGCCGCCACGCGGCGCGTCGTGGAGGGCTACGGCGTGCTGCAGCCGCGCGTGACGCCTTCCTTGCCGGTCGGCCGCGAGGGGTCGCTGTTCCAGAGGATCTTTTCCAGCATGAGCGGCATCGATCCGTACGCCGCCGCGGTCTCGGACGTGTACCAGGACCTGTTCGGCGAAGGCTCCTTCACGGGCAAGGGCATCTACGACGTGGACGCCTTCGAAGCCGCGCTCCAGGGCCGCGTGCGCGAAGGCACGCTGCTCAGCCACGACCTCTTCGAAGGGACGTTCGCCCGCGCCGGCCTCGCCTCCGATATCGAGGTGGTCGAGGAGTTCCCGTCGCGCTACGACGTGGCCGCCGCGCGCCAGCACCGCTGGGTGCGCGGCGACTGGCAGCTGCTGCCGTGGATCGCCGGGCTCGCCGGCGCGCTGCCGCTGATCGGCCGCTGGAAGATGCTCGACAACCTGCGGCGCTCGCTCTCGGCGCCGGCGAGCGTCCTTGCCCTGGTCGCCGGATGGGCGCTGCCCCTGCAGGCCGCCGTCCTCTGGACCGGCTTCATCGTGGCGACGATCGCGCTGGCGACGCTGGTTCCCCTGCTCGCGGCGATCGTGCCGCGCCGCGCGCGCACCACGACGCACAGCCACCTGCGCGCCCTCGGCGCGGATGTGCAGCTCGCCTTGTCGCTGACCGCGCTGCTGCTCGTGTTCCTCGCGCACCAGGCCTGGCTGATGGGCGATGCGATCGTCAGGACGCTGTATCGCCTGCTCGTGAGCCGCCGGCACCTGCTCGACTGGATCACGGCAGGCCAGGCGACGGTGAGCCGCGAGCTCGACCTCCGCGGGTTCTATCGGCACATGAGCGGCGGCGTCGCCATCGGCATCGTCGCTGCGGTCGTCCTCTGGTGGATCGGGAGCGATGCCTGGCCGGTGGCCGCGCCGTTCTTGTTCGCCTGGGTGGCCTCGCCCGGCATCGCCCGCTGGACGAGCCTGTCGCCGCGCGTCGCCGGCCGATTGCCGATCTCGCCCGAGGAGGCGCGCGCCTTGCGCCTGGTGGCGCGCCGCACCTGGCGCTTCTTCGAGACCTTCGTGACGGCGAAGGACCACTGGCTGCCGCCGGACAACTTCCAGGAAGACCCCAAGCCCGTCGTCGCGCACCGCACCTCGCCCACCAACATGGGCGTGTATCTGCTGTCCGCTGTGAGCGCGCGCGACTTCGGCTGGGCCGGCACCGCCGAGACCGTGGAGCGGCTGCAAGCGGCCCTTGCGACGATGAGCGGCCTGCCGCGGTTCCGCGGGCATTTCTTCAACTGGTACGACACGCGCGACCTGCGGCCGCTCGACCCGCAATACGTCTCGTCGGTGGATAGCGGCAACCTGGCCGGGCACCTGGTCGCGCTGGCGAACGCCTGCCGCGAGTGGATCGGCCATCCGCTGCCGGATACAGAGGTGCTGGCCGGCATCGAAGACAGCCTGAACCTCACGCGCGAAGCCGTGCAGGCGTGTCCCGAGGACCGCCGCACGCAGACGATCACGCGGCAACAGCTCACCGACGCGCTCGATGCGCTCGGCGCCGCGCTGCGCCAGGGCATCGCGCAAGTCGGGCCGCAGGCCGCGACCATGCTCGACATCGCGCGCACGCTGGCGAGCGAGCGCGGCGACGACGCCGGCGCCGAAATGCTCTACTGGGCGGAGGCCACGCAGCGCTCGATCGAGAGCCACCGCCGCGATCGCGACCACGCGCGGAACGGCGGCGACGCGCGCGCACTGGAAGGGCGCCTCGAGGCGCTCGAGGCGACGGCGCGCGCCATGGCCAACGCGATGGAGTTCGGCTTTCTGCTCGACCCGGAGCGCAAGCTCCTCTCCATCGGCTACCGGGTCGCGGAAGGCAGCCTCGACCCGAGCTGCTACGACATGCTGGCGTCGGAGGCGCGCCTGGCGAGCTTCGTGGCGATCGCCAAGGGCGATGTCGCCTCGCGCCACTGGTTCCGTCTCGGGCGCGCGGTCACGCCGAGCGGCGGCGGCGCGGCGCTGATCTCCTGGTCGGGATCGATGTTCGAGTACCTGATGCCCTCGCTGGTCATGCGCGCGCCGGCGGGCAGCCTCATCGAGCAGACGAGCCGCCTGGTGGTGCGCCGGCAGATCGCCTATGGCGCCGAGCTCGGCGTCCCCTGGGGCGTCTCGGAGTCCGCCTACAACGTGCGCGACCTGGAGTTCACCTACCAGTATTCGAACTTCGGCGTCCCGGGCCTGGGCCTGAAGCGCGGCCTGGGCGAGAACGCCGTCGTCGCGCCCTACGCGACGGCGCTCGCGGCGATGGTCGATCCGGGCGCCGCGGTGCGCAACTTCGCGCGGCTCGCCGCCCGCGGCGCGCGCGGCCGCTACGGCTTCTACGAAGCGCTGGACTACACGCCCACGCGCCTGCCCGAAGGCAAGGACGTGGCGATCGTGCGCGCCTACATGGCGCACCACCAGGGCATGACGGTGGTCGCCCTCGCCAACGTCCTCCACGACGGCGCGATGCGCGCGCGGTTTCACGCCGAGCCGATCGTGCGCGCGACCGAGCTCCTCCTGCAGGAGCGCACGCCGCGCGACGTCGCCCTCGCGCACCCGAGGGCGGAGGAGGTGAAGACCGCGGCGACGGTTCGCGACCTCGAGCTGCCGGCAGTGCGCAGGCTGCACTCCCCGCACGGCGCCACGCCGGCGGCGCACCTGCTCTCGAACGGCCGCTACACGGTGATGCTGACCGCCGCCGGCTCCGGCTACAGCAGCTGGAACGGCGCCGCGATCACACGCTGGCGCGAAGACGTCACGCGCGACGATTGGGGCAGCTACGTCTACCTGCGCGACGTGGCGAGCGGCGACATGTGGTCCGCGGGCCACCAGCCGACCTGCGCCGAAGCGGAGCGCTACGAGGTGACCTTCACCGAGGATCGCGCCCTGTTCGTGCGGCACGACGGCACGCTCACCACCACGCTCGAAGTCGTCGTCTCGCCGGAGGACGACGCCGAAGTGCGCCGCGTGTCGGTCACCAATGCGGGCGACGAGGCGCGCGAGATCGACCTCACCTCCTACGCCGAGCTGGTGCTGGCGCCGAGCGCCGCCGACGCCGCGCACCCGGCGTTTTCCAAGCTCTTCGTGCAAACCGAATACCTCGCCAAGGCGGGCGTCATCCTGGCGACGCGGCGGCGCCGCTCGCCGGGCGAACCCGAGATCTGGGCGGCGCACCTCGCGGTGGTCGAAGGCGAGAGCGTGGGCGTGCCGGAGATCGAAACGGACCGCGCCCGCTTCCTCGGCCGCGGGCGCGAGGTGCGCTCGCCCGTGGCGGTCGTGGACGGCCTGCCGCTGTCCAATACGGTCGGCACCGTCCTCGACCCGGTGTTCGCGCTGCGCTACCGCCTGCGGGTCGAGCCGGGAAGGACGGCGCACATCGCCTTCTGGACGCTCGTGGGCGCCTCGCGCGGCGCGGTGCTGGATCTCGCCGACAAGCACCAGGACCCCACGGCCTTCGAGCGCGCGGCCACCCTGGCGTGGACCCACGCGCAGGTGCAGTCGAGCTATCTCGGCGTCTCGCCGGAGGAGGCGAGCCTCTTCCAGCGGCTCGCGGGCCACGCGCTCTACGCCGATCCGCAGATGCGCGCGTCGCCGGAAGTCCTGCGGCGCGGCGGCGGCGCGCAGCCGGAGCTCTGGGCGCACGGCATTTCCGGGGACCTGCCGATCGTGCTCGCGCGCATCGACAACCTCGAGGAGCTCGCCCTGGTGCGCCAGCTGCTGCGCGCGCACGAGTACTGGCGCATGAAGCAGCTCGCCGTGGATCTCGTGATCCTGAACGAACGGGGGAGCTCCTACATCCAGGACCTGCAGGTCGCCCTGGAGACGCAGGTGCGCACGAGCCGCTCGCGCCGCCCCGCGAGCGACGTGCAGGACGCGCGCGGCGCCGTGTTCGTGCTGCGCACCGATCTCATTGCGCCGCAGGCGCGGGCTCTGCTGCTCACCATGGCCCGCGCCGTGCTCACAGGGCGCCGCGGCACGCTGCAGGAACAGTTGAACGACCTTGCGGAAGCGGAAGCGGACACCGGCCGCCCGTCGGGAAGAAACGCGCCGCTGCGGCGCGCGCCGTCCGCGGAGTCGCCGCAGGCCATTCCGGCGCCGCAGGAGCTCGAGTTCTTCAACGGCTTCGGCGGCTTCGCCGCGCAGGGGCGCGAGTACGTGACCATCCTCGGCGCCAAGCGCTGGCTGCCGGCCCCGTGGATCAACGTCGTCGCCAATCCCGCGTTCGGCTTCCAGGCCGCGGTCGAGGGCAGCGGCTACACCTGGTCGCTCGGCAGCCGCGAGAACCAGCTCACGCCCTGGTCGAACGACCCGGTCACCGACCGGCCGGGCGAGGTGCTCTACGTGCGCGACGAGGACACCGGGGAGCTGTGGGGGCCCACGGCGCTGCCGATGCGCGACGAGGCGGCGCCCTATGTCGCGCGGCACGGCCAGGGCTACAGCCGCTTCGAG
>DASWBP010000175.1:0-8245 GCA_036390555.1 Burkholderiales bacterium
CGAGATGGTGATGCCGGGGGACAACATCAAGATGGTGGTGACGCTGATCACGCCGGTGGCGATGGAGCAGGGCTTGCGCTTTGCCATCCGCGAGGGCGGCAAGACCGTCGGCGCCGGCGTCGTCGCCAAGATCGTCGAGTAGGCAACGAAATCACGAGGGGCATAGCTCAATTGGCAGAGCGTCGGTCTCCAAAACCGAAGGTTGGGGGTTCGAGGCCCTCTGCCCCTGCCAGCAACTGACATGACCAGCACTGACATCGCAAAGCTAGTCATCGCCGCCCTTTTGGTGGCGGCGGGCATCGCGGGCTACTACCTGCTCGGCGACGCCGCGCTCGTGCTGCGCGTCCTGGCCGTTGCGGCGGGCATCGCCGCGGGCGCTGCAGTGGGCGCCTTTACCGCGCCCGGCCGGCAGTTCATCGCCTTCGCGCGCGAGGCGCTGGTGGAGGTCAAGAAGGTCGTCTGGCCGACGCGCAAGGAAACGATGCAGACCACCGCCGCGGTGCTCGCCTTCGTCGTGGTGATGGCGGTGTTCCTTTGGATTAGCGACAAGACTCTGGAGTGGGTTCTCTACGACCTGATCCTCGGATGGAAAAAAACCTAAAGCACGCTGAAACGGGCAAGCGCTGGTACGTCGTGCACGCGTACTCCGGCTTCGAGAAGTCGGTGCAGCGCGCGCTGGAGGACCGCATCGCGCGCGCCGGCATGCAGGACAGGTTCGGCAAGATCCTGGTGCCCGTCGAGGAAGTGGTCGAGATGAAGGGCGGCCAGAAGCACATGTCGGAGCGCAAGTTCTTTCCCGGCTACGTGCTCGTCGAGATGGAGATGGACGACGACACCTGGCACCTGGTGAAGAACACCAACAAGGTGACCGGCTTCGTCGGCGGCACGGCCATGAAACCCACGCCGATCTCCGAGAAGGAGGTCAATGCCATCATGCAGCAGATGCGCGAGGGCGTGGAAAAGCCCAAGCCCAAGGTGCTGTTCGAGAACGGCGAGATGGTGCGCGTGAAGGACGGCCCGTTCACGGATTTCCAGGGAACGGTGGAAGACGTCAATTACGAGAAGAGCCGCCTGCGCGTGGCGGTGACAATCTTTGGTCGCTCGACTCCGGTCGAGCTCGAGTTCGGGCAAGTCGAGAAGGCGTAGGGTGGTGCCCCGGTTTCGGGGTCCGAGGTTGATTTCGGGGTCTGACCCCGATTTTTAGACGGGGAGGGCGCTTCGGCGTCCGCTTGCACCCGACAGGAGAGCCATCATGGCGAAGAAAGTCGTCGGCTTCATCAAGTTGCAAGTGCCGGCGGGCAAGGCGAATCCCTCGCCGCCCATCGGTCCCGCGCTGGGCCAGCGCGGCCTGAACATCATGGAGTTCTGCAAGGCGTTCAACGCGCAGACGCAGAAGATGGAGGCCGGCCTGCCGTTGCCCGTGGTCATCACGGCCTACGCGGACAAGAGCTTCAGCTTCATCATCAAGACGCCGCCGACCACGGTGCTGATCAAGAAGGCGGCCGGCATCGAGTCCGGCAGCCCGCGCCCGCACACCGACAAGGTGGGCAAGATCACGCGCAAGCAGGTCGAGGAGATCGCCAAGGCGAAGATGCCCGATCTCACTGCGGCCGATCTGGAAGCGGCGATGCGCACCGTCGCGGGCAGCGCCCGCTCGATGGGCATCCTGGTGGAGGGCATGTAGATGCCGCACATTTCCAAGCGCAGGAAGGCGATGGGCAGCAAGGTCGAGCACGGCAAGGCCTACCCCGTGATGGATGCGATGAAGCTGGTCAAGGAGACGGCCACCGCGAAGTTTGATGAAGCGGTGGACGTTGCCGTGAATCTCGGCATCGACGCCTCGAAATCCGACCAGACGGTGCGCGGCGCGGTGGTGCTGCCGGCCGGCACGGGCAAGAAGGTGCGCGTGGCCGTGTTCGCCCAGGGCGACAAGGCGGCCGCTGCCAAGGCGGCTGGCGCGGACATCGTCGGCATGGAAGACCTCGCCGAGCAGGTGAAGGCGGGCAAGCTCGATTTCGACGTGGTGATCGCCGAACCGGCGGCCATGCGCGTGGTCGGGGCGCTGGGCCAGGTTCTCGGCCCGCGCGGCCTGATGCCGAACCCGAAGGTCGGCACGGTGACGCCGGACGTCGCGGGGGCGGTGAAGAACGCCAAGGCGGGCCAGGTGCAGTTCCGGGCGGACAAGACCGGCATCGTGCAATGCACGATCGGCCGCGCCTCGTTCACGCCCGAGCAGCTGCGCGACAACCTCGCCGCGCTGGTGGACGCGCTGAACAAGGCGAAGCCGCAGCACACCAAGGGCATCTTCCTGAAGAAGCTCTCGGTGTCGAGCACGATGGGAGTCGGGGTCAAGGTCGACCCCGCCTCGTTGCAGGCGCAGTAACGGTTGGCAACACAAGGACTTTGGGCTGCCGTCCGCGAGGACGGCTGCTGTCAAAGACCGCAGGGGCCGGCGCAGCTCTCGGGCGCCGGCTTAAACGGGCAGCACACCCTGCGCAGACGGCGCACCCGAAGCAGGAATGCAGTGGGGTTCCTGATTCAAGGTCGCCAGGGTGGATCGCCGGCAGCGGCGGTCCGTTTGACTAACGCAAGGAGGTAGACCTTGAGTCTCAGTCTGGAGCAGAAGCAGGCGGTCGTTTCCGAGATCGCCGCGCAGCTGGCGAAGGCCCAGGCGGTGATCGTCGCGGAGAACCGCGGCCTTCCCGTCGAGGTCGTCACCGGCCTGCGCGCGAAGGCGCGGAAATCCGGCCTCTACCTGCGCGTGCTGAAGAACACGCTCGCGCGGCGCGCCGTCAAGGGCACGCCGTTCGAGAAGCTGGCCGAGCAGATGTCCGGCCCGCTGATGTACGGCATCGCGCAGGACCCGGTCGCCGGCGCCAAGGTGCTGTCCGAGTTCGCCAAGGACAACGAGCTTTTCGTCATCAAGGGCGGGGCGATGCCCAACGCCATGATGTCCGTCAAGGACGTCAAGGCGCTGGCGACCATGCCCAGCCGCGAAGAGCTGCTGGCGAAGCTCGTCGGCACGCTGCAGGCGCCGATCGTCAAGCTGGTGCGCACCATGAACGAGGTGCCGGGCAAGTTCGTCCGCACGCTCGCCGCGGTGCAGGCCGCCAAGGAAAGAGCCGCAACGTAATACTGGTCAGGAACCCATTCAGGAGAACCCCATGGAACGTGCACAGATTCTGGAAGCCGTATCGAAGATGACCGTCCTCGAGCTCTCGCAGCTCATCAAGGACATGGAAGAGAAGTTCGGCGTTTCCGCCGCCGCCGCCGTCGCGGTGGCTGCGCCGGCCGCCGGCGGTGGCGCCGCCGCCGCCGCGGAAGAAAAGACCGAGTTCACCGTCATGCTGACCGCCGCTGGCGAGAACAAGGTCAACGTGATCAAGGCGGTGCGCGAAGTGACGAGCCTTGGCCTCAAGGAGGCGAAGGACCTCGTCGATGGCGCGCCCAAGCCGGTGAAGGAAGGCGTCTCGAAGGCCGATGCGGAGGCGGTGCTGAAGAAGCTCCTCGACGCCGGCGCGAAGGCGGAAATCAAGTAAGGAACTTCGGAACCGGGGGCGGGTCAGAGGACCCTCCCCCGGAACCGGGGCCAAGGAAAAGGCCCTCGTCAGCGAGGGTTTTTTCCTTGTCCTCCCAAGACTGCGCGGCCAGGAGCCTCCATGACCTATTCGTTGACCGAGCGTAAACGCATCCGCAAGAGCTTCGCCAAGCGCGCGACGGTGCAGTCGGTGCCGTTCCTCATCGCGACGCAGCTCGAGTCCTTCACCGCGTTCCTGCAGGCGCACGTGGCGCCCGAGTCGCGCAGGAACGAGGGCCTGCAGGCGGCGTTCACCTCGATCTTCCCGATCACCAGCCATTCCGGCAACGCGCGGCTGGAGTTCGTCAGCTTCCAGCTCGGCGAGCCGCCGTTCGACGTCAAGGAGTGCCAGCAGCGCGGCCTCACCTACGCCAGCCCGCTGCGCGCCAAGGTGCGCCTGGTGATCCTGGACAAGGAAGCGCCCAAGCCCACCACCAAGGAAGTGAAGGAGCAGGAGGTGTACATGGGCGAGATCCCGCTCATGACCACCACGGGCTCGTTCATCATCAACGGCACCGAGCGCGTCATCGTCAGCCAGCTGCACCGCTCGCCGGGGGTGTTCTTCGAGCACGACCGCGGCAAGACGCACAGCTCCGGCAAGCTGCTGTTCTCGGCGCGCGTGATTCCCTACCGCGGCTCCTGGCTGGACTTCGAGTTCGATCCCAAGGACATCGTCTACTTCCGCGTCGACCGCCGCCGCAAGATGCCGGTGACGATCCTGCTGAAGGCGCTCGGCTTCACGCCGGAGATGATCCTGAAGGAGTTCTTCGACTTCGACGGCTTCCACCTGGAGAAGGACCACGTGCTGTTCGAGGTGGTGCCCGAGCGCCTGCGCGGCGAGGTGGCGCGCTTCGACATCAACGACAAGTCCGGCAAGACCATCGTCGCCAAGGACAAGCGCATCACGGTGAAGCACATCCGCGACATGGAAGCCGCGGGCATCAAGAAGATCGTGGCGCCCGACGATTTCCTGGTGGGCCGCACGCTGGCGCACAACGTGGTCAATGCCGACACCGGCGAGATCATCGCCAGCGCCAACGACGAAGTGACCGAGACGCTGCTCGCCAAGCTGCGCGAGGCGGGCGTCGGCAAGATCCAGACCCTGTTCACCAACGACCTCGACCAGGGTCCGTACGTGTCGCAGACGCTGCGCACCGACGAGACGACGGACGTCAACGCCGCGCGCGTGGCGATCTACCGCATGATGCGCCCCGGCGAGCCGCCTACGGAAGATGCGGTAGAGGCGCTGTTCAACGGCCTGTTCTTCGCCGAGGAGCGCTACGACCTCTCGGCCGTGGGCCGCATGAAGTTCAACCGCCGCGTCGGCGTGCCCTGCGAGACCAGCTGGCAGGTGCGCCTGAAGAGCCTCGCCCTCGCCAAAGAGGCCGAGGAGGAGGTGCGCGCCTACTTCAAGCACGCACCCGAGCTCTCGCTAGGCAAGGTCTCCATCGAGGGCGTCTCCACTGACGAGGCAGCCCAGCACGTCATCGACAAGATGTTCCAGGACCTGAAGGGCAAGGGCGTCGACCGGCAGAAGCTCGAGGCCAAGCTCGAGCAGCGCTTCACGCTCAGCCCGCGCGACATCGTCGAGGTGATCCGCATCCTCGTCGAGCTGAGGAACGGCCGCGGCGACATCGACGACATCGACCACCTCGGCAACCGGCGCGTGCGCTCGGTGGGCGAGCTCGCCGAGAACCAGTTCCGCGCCGGCCTGGTGCGCGTCGAGCGCGCCGTGAAGGAGCGCCTGTCGCAGGCGGAGAGCGACAACCTGATGCCGCACGACCTGATCAACGCCAAGCCGATCTCGGCGGCGATCAAGGAGTTCTTCGGCTCGAGCCAGCTGTCGCAGTTCATGGACCAGACCAACCCCTTGTCCGAGATCACCCACAAGCGCCGCGTCTCGGCGCTCGGACCGGGCGGCCTGACGCGCGAGCGCGCGGGCTTCGAAGTGCGCGACGTGCACCCGACCCACTATGGCCGCGTCTGCCCGATCGAGACGCCGGAAGGCCCGAACATCGGCCTGATCAACTCGCTCGCGCTGTATGCGCGCACCAACAAGTACGGCTTCCTCGAGACGCCGTACCGCAAGGTGTCGCATGGGAAGGTGACCAACGAGATCGTCTATCTGTCGGCGATCGAGGAGGGCAACCACGTCATCGCGCAGGCCAACGCCGCCATCGACAAGTCGGGCAAGCTGGTCGACGCGCTGGTCTCGTGCCGCAACAAGAACGAGTTCATGCTGTCGACGCCGGACCGCATCGAGTACATGGACGTGGCGCCCGGCCAGATCGTGTCGGTGGCGGCCTCGCTCATCCCGTTCCTCGAGCACGACGACGCCAACCGCGCGCTGATGGGCTCCAACATGCAGCGCCAGGCGGTGCCTTGCCTGCGGCCGGAGAAGCCGCTGGTCGGCACCGGCATCGAGCGCACGGCGGCGATCGACTCGGGCACCTGCGTCGTGGCGCTGCGCGGCGGGCTGGTCGACTACGTCGACTCCAACCGCGTGGTGGTGCGCGTCAATGACGACGAGACCGTGCCGGGCGACGTGGGCGTGGACATCTACAAGCTCACCAAGTACACGCGCTCCAACCAGAACACCAACATCAACCAGCGCCCGATCGTGAAGCAGGGCGAGCGCCTGGCGAAGGGCGACGTGGTGGCCGACGGCGCCTCCACCGACCTGGGAGAGCTCGCGCTCGGCCAGAACATGCTGGTGGCGTTCATGCCGTGGAACGGCTACAACTTCGAGGACTCGATCCTCATTTCCGAACGCGTGGTGTCGGACGACCGCTTCACCTCGATCCACATCGAGGAGCTGACGGTGGTGGCGCGCGACACCAAGCTCGGGCCCGAGGAGATCACGCGCGACATCTCGAACCTGTCGGAAGCGCAGCTCTCGCGCCTGGACGAGTCCGGCATCGTCTACATCGGCGCGGAGGTCGAGGCGGGCGACGTGCTGGTGGGCAAGGTCACGCCCAAGGGCGAGACGCAGCTGACGCCCGAGGAGAAGCTGCTGCGCGCGATCTTCGGCGAGAAGGCCTCGGACGTGAAGGACACCAGCCTGCGCGTGCCCTCGGGCATCTCCGGCTGCGTGATCGACGTGCAGGTGTTCACGCGCGAAGGCATCGAGCGCGACAAGCGCAGCCAGCAGATCATCGAGGACGAGCTGCGCCGCTACAAGACCGACCTCGCCGACCAGATGCGCATCGTCGAGTCGGACACGTTCGAGCGCCTGGAGCGCCTGCTCACCGGCAAGACCGCCAACGGCGGGCCGAAGAAGCTCGCCAAGGGCACCAAGATCGCCAAGAGCTACCTCGAGACGATCGAGCGCTTCGACTGGTTCGATATCCGGCTGGCCAACGAAGAGGCGGCGGCCCAGCTCGAGGGCCTGAAGGAGTCGCTCGCGCAGAAGCGGCGGGAGTTCGACGCCATGTTCGAGGCGAAGCGGAAGAAGCTCACGCAAGGCGACGAGCTGCCGCCGGGCGTGCTGAAGATGGTCAAGGTGTACGTCGCGGTGAAGCGCCGGCTGCAGCCTGGAGACAAGATGGCCGGCCGCCACGGCAACAAGGGCGTGATCTCGAAGATCGTGCCGGTGGAGGACATGCCGCACATGGCCGACGGCACCACGGTGGACATCGTGCTCAACCCGCTCGGCGTGCCCTCGCGCATGAACGTCGGCCAGATCCTGGAGACGCACCTGGGCTGGGCGGCGAAGGGCCTGGGCATCCGCATCGGCGAGCTGCTCAAGGCGCAAGCCAAGATCGCGGAGCTGCGCAAGACGGTGGAGAGGATCTACAACGCCAGCGGCAAGGACGAGGACCTGTCCAGGCTCTCCGATGAGGAAGTGCTGCAGCTTTCGCAGAACCTCAGGGCGGGCGTGCCGTTCGCCACGCCGGTGTTCGACGGCGCGACCGAGTCCGAGATCAACGCCATGCTGGAGCTCGCCGGTCTGCCCGTGTCCGGCCAGGTGACGCTGATCGACGGCCGCACGGGCGAGGCCTTCGACCGCCCGGTCACCGTCGGCTACATGCACGTGCTGAAGCTGCACCACCTGGTGGACGACAAGATGCACGCGCGCTCCACCGGACCGTACAGCCTCGTCACGCAGCAGCCGCTCGGCGGCAAGGCGCAGTTCGGCGGCCAGCGCTTCGGCGAGATGGAGGTGTGGGCGCTGGAAGCCTACGGCGCGGCGTACACCCTGCAGGAGATGCTGACGGTGAAGTCCGACGACATCACCGGCCGCACCAAGGTGTACGAGAACATCGTCAAGGGCGACCACAAGATCGACGCGGGCATGCCCGAGTCGTTCAACGTGCTGGTGAAGGAAATCCGTTCGCTGGGCATCGATATCGACCTGGAGACGTACTGATGAATGCGCTACTGGAGCTCTTCAAGCAGGTCCAGCAGGACGAGGACTTCGAGGCGATCAAGATCGGGCTCGCCTCGCCCGAGAAGATCCGCTCCTGGTACTACGGCGAGGTGAAGAAGCCCGAGACCATCAACTACCGCACCTTCAAGCCGGAGCGGGACGGCCTGTTCTGCGCCAAGATCTTCGGGCCGATCAAGGACTACGAGTGCCTGTGCGGCAAGTACAAGCGCCTCAAGCACCGCGGCGTGATCTGCGAGAAGTGCGGCGTCGAGGTGACGCTCGCCAAGGTGCGCCGCGAG
>DASWBP010000176.1:0-10989 GCA_036390555.1 Burkholderiales bacterium
CGCTCGATTACCGCGTGCCCGACAACCACGGCATCGAGCTCTTCAACACGCTGCAGAACCGGGGCGTGCGCAGCCGCCTGTGCGACGCCGCGCGACTATCACGCCGACGCGCAGTCAATGATGAAGCGCGACTTCCATGCGCGCGGCATCGCCAGCATGGACCGCCTGATCGAGGACAACGTGCAGGCGGCCTGCAACAAGTACAAGGACGAGCCGCCGAAGGACATGGCCGACAAGCTGCAGAAGGAGCAGATGGCCGCCATCAAGTGGCCGGCGGACGGCAAGCTGCTCGGCGACTGGAAGACGGGCGAGCGCATCGCGCAGGATGGCCGCGGCATGAGCTGGAGCGACAAGGGCGGCGTGGGCGGCAGCTGCTACAACTGCCACCAGATCGGCCCGCGCGAGAGCTCGTTCGGCACGGTGGGCCCGAGCCTGTACCAGTTCGGCAAGCTGCGCGGCTACGGCGCCGACATCCAGCGCTACGCCTACGGCAAGATCTACAACTCCAAGGCCTACAGCCTTTGCTCGCAGATGCCGCGCTTCGGCCACGTCGGCGCGCTCACCGAGCAGCAGATGAAGGACCTCACCGCGCTGCTGATGGACCCGGCCTCGCCGGTCAACCAGTAAGGCGCGGCAGGTTGGGCTGGAGCGGCGCGATGCTGCGCCTGGCGCGCAGGTAGCGCGCCGCGACGTCCCACACGGGCTCGCCGGCGGCGCCTTCGGCGACCGGCGCCCAGCCTGCCACCTTGTAGCGCTTGCCGGCCTCGATCGGCTTGCCGGCGAGGCGCATGTCCGAAATGCGGGCGCCCATCGCCGCCTTGGGGCTGCAGGCGTAGGTCATGCCACCCACGCGCACCATGTCGCCGCCCTGCTGCAGGTAGGGATCCGGATTGAGCAGGTTGTCGGCGACGTCTTCCAGGATCGCCTTGATCTGCTCGCCAGTGAGCTCGTTCAGCGTCGCGGCCGGATAGGTAATGGCGGTCTGGTCCATCAGGTGCTCGAAAGTGATCACGTCGCCCGGCAGCAGCGTGCTGCCCCAGCGGAAGCCGGGCGAGAACGCGATGTCGGCGCCCCTCACCTCGAGGAGCGCATCGCACAGCAGCTGGTCCCAAGTGCCGTTGAAGGTGCCGCGCCGGTAGAGCAAGCCCTCGGTGACGGCGAGCTTCTCCTCGAGCCGGGCGCGATAGGGCGCGCGCACCTTCTCGATGTAGGCGGCCATCGCCGGATCGGCGGGCAGCAGGTTCGCGAACACGGGCAGGAGGCGATAGCGGTAGCCCGCAACCGCGCCGCCCCGCACGTCGAGGTCGAGCACGGCGAGGAACTTCGCGTTCGAGCCGGCGTTGGTGACGAGCGTCTTGCCCACCAAGATGGGCGCCGGCACGCCGTCGTGCGTGTGCCCGCCGAGGATCGCGTCGATGCCGCGCACGCGCGCCGCGAGCTTCAGGTCCACGTCCATGCCGTTATGCGAGAGCAGCACGACGACCTGCGCGCCCTTGGCGCGCACCTCGTCCACCAGCTGCTGCAGGCGCGGCTCCTGGATGCCGAAGGTCCATTCCGCGACCATGTAGCGCGGGTTGGCGATCGGCGTGTAGGGAAAGGCCTGGCCGATCACCGCGAGCGCCACGCCGTTCACCGAGCGCAGCGTGTAGGGCTTGAACACCGGGTCCTCGAAATCCGCGGTCTTCACGTTCTGCGCGAGGAACTCCATCGGCGCGAGTTCCTTGGCCACCGCCGCCTGCACGCGCTTGGCGCCGTAGGTGAACTCCCAGTGCGCGGTCATGAGGTCCACGCCGAGGAGCTTCTGCGCGCCGATCATGTCGGCGCCCTCGGTCCACAGCGCGGTCGCCGAGCCCTGCCAGGTGTCGCCGCCGTCCAGCAGCAGCGCATTCGGGCGAGAGGCACGCAAGCGCTTGACCAGGGTGGCGAGGTGCGCGTAGCCGCCCACCTTGCCGTAGCGGCGCGCGGCGCGCTCGAAATCGAGGTGGGTGAAGGCGTGCGCCGCGGCGCCGCCCGGCGCGATGCCGAAGTGCCTGAGCAGCGCCTCGCCCACCAGGTGCGGCGCGCGCCCCTCGGCGTCTCCCGCGCCGAGGTTAACGCTCGGCTCGCGGAAGTAGATCGGCCGCAGCTGCGCGTGCGAGTCGGTCATGTGCAGCAGCGAAAGGTTGCCGAAGGGCGGCGCCTGGTAGAGCTCGTCGGCGGCTTGCGCTTCGCTCGCAGCGGGGCGCAGGCTGGCGCCCGCGGCCGCGGCGAGCGCAAGAAGGCGAAGGAACTCTCGTCGTTGCACTGGCGTCTCCGAAATTGAAGCGGACGGCGCGGGCCGCTGCGCGCCTAGAGCTGCCCGCTGAGGTACACCGCCACCGCGCGGATTTCCAGCTCGGTGAGCTTGGAGGCAATCGCGTGCATCACGGCGTTGTCGTTGGTGCGCTCGCGCGTGTTGAAATCCTTCAGTTGCGACTGCAGGTAGGCCGCATGCTGTCCCGCGAGCCGCGGCAGCTGCACGGTGCCCTCGCCCTTGGCGCCATGGCAGCTTTCGCAGGACGCCACGCCCGAAAAGGGGTTGCCCTTGTGGTAGATGTAGCGCCCCACCGCGGCGAGATCCGGGTCGGCGACGCGCTGCGCCTTCGGCTTCATGCGCCCGAAGTACGCGCCCAGCGCCTTCATGTCGGCGTCGCTGAGCGTCTGCGCCTGCTCGTTCATGGTGCCTTTGCGCAGGCCGCTCTTGAAGTCCGCGAGCTGCTTGGCGATGTACTCGGGATGCTGACCGGCGAGCCGCGGAAAGATCGGGCTCGCACTCTCGCCCTCGAGGCCGTGGCAGATCGAGCAGCGCGCCTGCACGATCTTCTCCGCGGCTTTCGCATCCGCCTTGTCCTGGGCCGCGGCGCTCGTCGCGCATGGCAGCAGGGCCGCGGCGATCAGCGTGGCAAGTGTTCTCGTGAGCAGCATGCGCGAGAGCATTTTGCACGCGCGTGCGCCCGCGGCGCAACGCCTTCCGCGCAGCGGCGGCCCGTGATCAGGCGCGCTTATCGGCAGATCAACAATGCGCTGTTGCCCTGGCGCCGAGCCCCTGCCGACAATAGCGCGTCACTCGAGGAGAAACGCATGCCCGGACTGGTCCGGCCCCATGGCGGCGGCCCGCTCAAGCCCCTGATGCTCGCCGGCGAGGCGCTCGCTGCCGAGCGCGTGCGCGCCCGCTCGCTGCCGCAGCTGCGCGTCAGCTCGCGGGAGAAGGGCGATCTCATCATGCTCGGCATCGGCGGCTTCACGCCGCTCGCCGGCTTCATGACGCGCGCCGACTGGGAAGGCGTGTGCGACGGTTACCGCACCGCCTCGGGCCTGTTCTGGCCGATCCCGATCACGCTCTCCACCGACGAGGTGGTGGCCGATGGCATCAAGACCGGCGCCGAGATCGCGCTGATGGATCCCGACGGCGACGACGTCCTCGCCACGATGCGCGTCAGCGAGAAGTACCGCATCGACAAGGCGCACGAATGCATGTCGGTGTTCAAGACGACGGCGCTCGAGCACCCGGGCGTGAAGCTGGTGATGCAGCAGGGCGACGTCAACCTGGCCGGCCCGGTGAAGGTGCTCTCGGACGGCGGCTTCAAGGCGAAGTACGGGGCCCTCTTCATGACGCCCGCCGAGACGCGCGCGGAGTTCGAGCGCCAGGGCTGGTCGCGCGTGGCCGCGTTCCAGACGCGCAATCCGATGCACCGCTCGCACGAGTACCTCGCCAAGGTGGCGATCGAGACCTGCGACGGCGTGCTGGTGCATTCGCTGCTTGGCGCGCTCAAGGCGGGCGACATCCCGGCCGAGGTGCGCACGCGCGCCATCGGCGTGCTGATCGAGAAGTACTTCCGCCCGGGCACCGTGGTGCAGGCGGGCTATCCGCTCGACATGCGCTACGCGGGCCCGCGCGAGGCACTGCTGCATGCGCTGTTCCGCCAGAACTACGGCTGCTCGCACCAGATCGTCGGCCGCGACCACGCGGGCGTGGGCAGCTACTACGGCCCGTTCGATGCGCACAAGATCTTCGACGAGATCCCGCGCGATGCGCTCGAGACGCAGCCGCTGAAGATGGATGTCACTTTCTGGTGCTACAAGTGCGGCGGCATGGCCTCGGGGCGCACCTGCGCGCACACCGACGCCGACCGCCTGCAGGTGTCGGGCACGCAGCTGCGCAAGTGGCTCGGCGAAGGCAGCCCGGTGCCGCCGGAGTTCAGCCGGCCCGAGGTGCTGGAGGTGCTGCGCGCCTATTACGCGTCGCTCGATGCGAGCGGCGGTGCAGGCGCGCGTGCAGGCGCGGGTGCAGGCGCGGGTGCGCGCTGACGGCCCAATCACAGGCAAATCCACTCAGGGAGGAGAGACATGGCAAGTCAAACAATGAGACGGGGCTTCATGCTGGCGACCCTCGCCGCGGCGACACTGTTCGCCGGCTGCGCCGGCATGGGCACATCCAGGCCCGCCAAGGAGCGCGTCGTGCTGCAGGTGAGCGACGCTGATCCCAGGACCTGGAACCAGGCGATGAACGTCGTCGGCAACTTGAAGCGGAACTATGCCAAGCGCGGCGTCGAATCGGAGATCCAGGTCGTCGCTTTCGGCCAGGGCATCCAGATGCTGAAGGACGATGCCGTGGTGGCCAACCGCGTGCGCGAAACCATGAAGGGCGGCGCGCAAATGGTGGCCTGCGAGAACTCGATGGGGGTCTTCAAGCTGACCAAGGACATGATGGTCGACAACATCAGCTATTCCGAGACCGGCGTCATCTACATCATCGAGAAGCAGCGCGAGGGCTGGTCGGTCATCCGTCCTTAGTACACCCGCTGGCCTGTTGCGCTTGAGCGGGTGCGCGCCGTGGCCCGCGGCGCCGAAGGGTCAGCGCGCGTACTCGAGCCAGTAGATCGCGAAGCCGAGCGCGATGAGAGCGATGTCGGCGATCGCAATCACCAGGACGAGAAAGGTGATGCGCCGCGCGGACGGCTTCATGGGCAGCCACACGCGCTCCACCGCCCAGCGGTAGAGCGGCAGCCATCCCCAGCGCCGGTCGCGCTCCAGGTGCGACTTGAGCGCCACTCCCCAGGCGTGCAGGCTGCGATCGACCGTGGAGGCCTGCGCTTCGCCCGCCGGGCCGTATTCGTCGGTGATGGTGAGCCGGCTGCCGGCGGGCGCCGGCTGGATGTCGAAGCGCGTGGATCGCTTGACGCCTTCCTCGTATTCCACCCGCAGGGCGCCATCGGCCGCGCGCGTGACGCGCCCCCGCATCGCTGCACGCACGCCGTTGCTGTGGTTCAGGACCTCGGCGTGGAAGCGGTCCGGCCCTTCCTGCGCCCAGGAGGCGAATTCGAGGAATGGATTGATGCGGTAGAGCCGCTCCAGGTCGCGGCAGAAGGCCGCGAGCGCATCCGGCGCCAGCGGCGTCTCCAGCACCACCCAGGCGGCGTCCGCGCCGGGCGGCGCGCCGGCCGCCGTCATCGCGGATACGGGACGACAAGCAACGGCGCCGCCAGCGCGCGCAGCAGCGTCTCCAGCTGCATGCGCGAGCGCAGGCCGCGCACCCGCGGCGGCCGCGGCGAGCCGATCACCACCAGGTCGGGCTTCAGGCTCGCGGCCGCCTCGAGCAGGCACTCGGCCGGCTTGCCGAGCACCAGGCGGCGCTCGTAGCGCAGGTCGCGCTCGGCTGCCGCCTCGCGCACACGCGCCACTTCCGTCTCGATCTCGCGCTCCAGCTGGCGCTCGACGTGCCGCGCGTAGGCATCGCGCGTCGAGGCGTTGTTCAGCCAGTCGTCGCCCATCATGCCCTTCCAGAAATCGGGGACGACGACGAGCTGCGAGAGCCGCCCGCCCGGTGCGGCAAGCTCGAGCGCGGCGCGCTCGGCTGCGCGCGCCCCGGCGGTGCCGTGGCTCGCCAGCAGGATGTGGCGGTAGGCGCGCAGCGCGACGCGCTAAACGAAGATGTAAACCAGCAGCGCGATGGCGAGCGAGAGCAGCAGCGCCATGAAGTCTTCGTGCCGGTCGCTCTTGAACACGGTCAGCGCCGAGCCGCGGTCGAACTTGTCTTCAGCCATGTTTGCCTCCCGTGTTCAGATCGTTTCGCTGACCAGCAGCCACACCACCAGCAGCGAGCCGAGCGCCTTGATGATGCCCACGACGCTGCCCACCACCAGCGGCTGCCCGCCCGCCTGCTTGATCGAGGCCATGGTGATCTGCATTCCCAGGCCCACCAGGCCGAAGGTGAAGAACCAGGCGATCAGGTCGCGGAACATTGCGATCTTCTTCGCCGTGTGGCGCACCGCGCGGTGCGCCTTTACCAGCACGTCGTTGGCCGCCTTGCTCATCACCTTGGCGTTCACCAGGCCGCGCAGCGTATCGTCGTCGTCGATCGACATGATCTTCTTGTTGTCGATCAGCCGCTGCAGCGCCGCCTTCTGGTCCTGGCGCTGCACCTTGCCGGCCTCGGCGTTGAGCGCCGCGAGATCCTTCTCGCCGAGCAGCTTGCTCACCACCTTGCCTTCGCGGTCCTTCGAGCTCATCACCTTGTCGCTGTTGTCGAAGTACGAGCCTTGGTAGTGCTGCGCCGGGGCGAAGATGCCGGTCGACGAGAGCGCGAACATCAGGATGAAGCCGAGGACGAACACCGGAAACTTGCCGACCACCACCTGCACCAGGTCCACTTTGCCGGTGGTCTTGCCTGCGGCTTCTTCGCGCCGCACGTACCACACCGCCAGCCACAGCACGATGAGCGGCAGGAACAGCACGCGGGTGATATTGAAGATCTCCGCGACCTTCAGCGTCTCGATGCCGTTGGGCTGGAAGGCGAGCGCGGCGCCGGCCACCTGCGCGGAGTTGAGGATGCCGGTGCCGGCCCAGGCGCCGAACTGGATGAAGCCCATGTTCATGGACTTGCCGACGATCGGGAAGATGAACATGCACAGCACGCCGAACAGCAGGATGGTGCCGATGGTGTAGGCGATCTCGGTGGACTTGGCCTGGACCACCGGGGCCGCCGCCACCGCCGCCGACACGCCGCAGACGCCGACGCCGGCGGAAAGCACGCCGGTCATGGAATTGGGCATGTTGCGCCGCGCGCCCATCCACAGCACGACGCCCACAGACCCCAGCACGAAGAAGCCGATCAGCACCACGGAGAGCCTGCCCAGGTGCGCGAGCTCCGCCAGGCTGTAGAGCGCGCCCAGCAGAATGACCCCGGTCTTGAGGCCCAGGCGCGAGAGCCGCACGCCGTTCTCCGCCCAGCCCGGCACCTTGAACACGTTGACGATGATGATGCCGGCGAGGATGCCCATCACCACGTAGTTCAGGTTCATGACGCTGGCGAAATTGAAGCCGAGCGCCGGCTGCGCGGCGCGCCCCCACTGGGCCATCAGCGGATCCAGGCCCCATTTGACGATGAAGGCCACCATCATGATGAACACCACGCCACCGACCATCGACAGGTAATAGTCGGTTTGCCCTTCGCGGGGTGTGACCAGTAGCTGCCACAGGCCGATGACGATGCCGATCACGCCGAACGTGTAGCCGAGGATCTGCATCTCGCCGGCGTTGCGCCCGGAGCCGAGGAACTTGATGACCGGTTCCATCGCCCCCGTTTGCACCATGTAGGCGTAGGCCACCATGATGATGCCGAGCACCAGAGGCCAGACCGTCTTTCGGGTATAGACCATTGTTTGGTGTCTCCCTCGTTGTTGTCGTTGTACCTCCGGCAGGCGCAGTTTTCTGCGCTCTTGTGCCGTGCCGCCGATTCTTACAGGGCGTTGCGGAAGCGGCCAAATAATATACTCATGGCCTCCTTAGGGTGTTCTATCGCGCCAAGCCGACGGCGTGATGCATGGTGCAATGCAAGAGACTCTGATGCATCGCCGCATCTCGATTGAGCGACGATGACGGCTCGTAAGCCGACCAGGCGCGGCTAGGCGGCGGGGCGTACGGCGTTCGCGCTCTGCAGCGCGGCGAGGCGTTCCTTGGCGAACTGCACGAAGCCGCTCACCAGGCGCGAGTGGAAGCGCTCCTTGGGATAGACGACCGCGAGGTGGCGGATGAGGCGCGGCGCGAGCGGCACTTGCACCAGTTGTCCGAGCTGCGTCTCCTTGGCGACCGTGGCGCGCGACATGATGGCGAAGCCCAGCCCCGTAGCCACCAGGCCTTTCAGCGCCTCGGGGCTGCCCAGCTCCATCACCACTTGCATCGTGTCGGGCGCCACGCCCGACTTCTGCAGGTAGAGGTCGATGACCTCGCGCGTCCCGGATCCCGGCTCGCGGCTGATATAGGCGTGCTCGGTCAGCGCCTTGGGGGCGATCGACTTCTGCTTGGCGAGCGGATGCGCGGGCGCGCACACGACCTGCAGCTCGTCGTCGCAGATGATGTCCGTGACAAGCGAAGGCAGGTGCGACTCGCCCTCGATGAAACCCAGGTCGAGCGCGCGCTCGGCGACGCGGTCCTGCACCGCCTCCGAGTTGGCGACGAACAGGCGCGGCACGATACCGGGATGGCGCGCCTTGAACTCGCCCAGCACCTGCGGCAGCAGGAACTCGGCGATCGTGGTGCTCGCGCCGATGAGCAATGGCCCCGCCACCTGGCCGCTCATCTCCTTCAGGCGCGTGTCCAGCTCGGCGGACATGCCGAGGATGCGCTCGGCATATTCCAGCGCCACCTGGCCGGAGGGCGTCAGCGTGATGCGCCCGTGCGCGCGATCAAAGAGCCGGGTGTTGAAATGCTCCTCCAGCTGCCGGATCTGGAAGGTCACTGCGGGCTGCGTCATGAACAGCGCCTCGGCCGCCTTGGTGAAGGACAGGTGCTTCGCAACCGCGTGGAAAACCTGGAGGCGGCGGTCCGCCATGGGTCGGCGCTAGGACACTGGGTGATAGGACGGGTGTATTCAAGCATAAAAGGGCCGCGTGCATAAAGGCGCGCGGCCGGCGAGCTAATAGCCTCCGCGCCGCGATGCTGCGGTGCGTCGCGCGCACTAGCCCCAGGGCGCTACCGATTCGCGGTAGGCGTGCCACGTCATGTGGCCGACGAGCGGCAGGATGACGACGAGCCCCACGAACCCGGTGGCGAAACCCAGCGCCGTGGCGAGCACGATGCACGCCGCCCAGGCGAGCATCGCTGCGAAGTTCGTGCGCAGCGCGTTGAAGCTGACGATCGCCGCGGTGATGGTGTCGAGGTCGCGCCGGTCGAGCAGCGCCGGCAGCGAGAGCGACGACGTGGCGAAGACGAAGAGCGCAAGGCCCGAGCCCGCGGCCGCATAGGCAACGGCGAACGCCCACGCGTCGGGCGAGGACCAGTCGATGCGCCCGCCGGGAAAGAAGAGCGCCACCACCACTACCGACACGCGGATCCACACCGCGAGCAGCAGCGTGAGCACGAGCGCGTAGAAGCCGATCGAGGGGAAGTTCGCCTTCCAGGCGACGAGCGTGGGGGCGAGCCGCACCGGCTCGCCGCGCTCGCGCCGGCGGCTGATGTCGTAGAGGCCGATGGCGAGGAACGGCCCGACGAGCAGGAAGCCGGTGGTGAGCGCGATGCCCACGGCGCCGGCGAACCAGTTGGTGAGCAGGAACCCCATGCCGGCGAGCACCGCGCCGTAAAACAGGCTCGGCCCGGGCGCTGCGGCGAGGTCGCGCCAGCCCGCCGCAAGCCAGCGGCGCAGCGCGCCCGGCGCCACGGACTTCGGCACGGGCGCTACGAATTCGGCTTGCGAGCTGGGGTTCGGGTCGGGCATGCGCGCAGCGCCTAGTGTAGCGAGGCGCCGCGCGTGGCAGGGGAGGGGTGGCGGGGCTCCGTCAGCCGACGACGGGGCGGACCGGCACCTTCTTCTGCGCCGGCTGCTCCGCGGGCGCGCGCGCGATGCGGCTGCGTGTCCGGTCGACGCGCCGGGCGTCGGAATTGCGCCCGAGCTGTGCATGGAGCGCCTCAACCTTGGCGAGCGCTGCCGGCGCGCTCGGCGCGAGCAGCGTGACGTGCGCCATCTTGCGGCCCGGCCTCGCTTCGCGCTTGCCGTACAGGTGCAGCGCCCCGCGGCGGCCACGCATCAGCGCAGCCCACGCAGGCTCTCCCGCCGCGTACGCCTCGCCCAGGACGTTGAGCATCGCGGCGGGCGAGCGCAGCGTCGTATCTCCCAGCGGCAGGCCGCACAGCGCGCGCACCTGCTGCTCGAACTGGCTCGCTGCGCAGGCATCGAGCGTGAAATGGCCGCTGTTGTGCGGGCGGGGCGCGAACTCGTTCACTCGCAGGCCGCCCCCGGCGACGAAGAACTCGACCGCCAGCACGCCGACGTAGTCGAGCGCGTTCGCGATGCGCTCGGCCGCCCTCACGGCTTGCGCGGCGAGCGCTTCGGCAACGGGTGCGGGCGCAAGGCTCGTGTGCAGGATGCCCCCGCGATGGCGGTTCTCGACGACCGGATAGGTCGCGCTGCGGCCGTCGCGGCCGCGGGCGATCACCACCGAGAGCTCGCGCTCGAGCGGCAACTGCTTCTCCAGCACGCAAGGCACCGCGCCGAGCGAGCGCCACGCCGCGGCCAGCGCGCCCGGGTCCTCGATGCGGCGCTGGCCCCTGCCGTCGTAGCCGCCGCGTGCGGTCTTCAGCAGCGCCGGGAACAGGGCGGCGGGCGCGGCGTCGGCGGGCGCCAGGACCTCGCGCCAGGGCGCGGTGGCCAAGCCGATCGCGCGCAGGAAACGCTTCTCGCGCAGGCGGTCCTGTCCGATGGCGAGCGCCTCGGCGCCGGGTGCCACGGTGCAGCGCGCGCCGAGGCGGCGCAGGCTGGAGGCGGGAACGCCCTCGCGCTCGACTGTCACCGCCGCGCACAGCTCACCGAGGCGGTCGAGCGCAGCCGCGTCGTCCAGCGGCGCGATGAAGCGGTGGTCGGCGAGCGCGTGCGCCGGGGCTTCGGCGTCGGGGTCGAGCACTGCCGTGCCGTAGCCCAGGCGCCGCGCGGCGAGCACGAAGAACCGCCCGAGCTGGCCGCCGCCCAGCACGCCGAGC
>DASWBP010000177.1:0-6606 GCA_036390555.1 Burkholderiales bacterium
GGCGTCACCAAGGGCAAGTGGGGCACGCTGCTCACGAACCTGCTCGCCTTCAAGCGCGACTACGACGCGAACCGCCCGGTCGCGCAGTCCCTGCCGGACATCGCCGCCGCGAATGCCGCGCGCTACGGTGCGATCGGCATGCGCGAGCTGGGCGACGAGCTGTTCGAGTACCTGCGCGAGAACAAGCCGAGTGAGGTGCTGAACGCCGCCTACGAGACCCTTCCCGAGGCGGACATGACGCCGCGCGAGGCCTACGAGCGGCTGGTGGCGGGCGAGGTCGAGCTGGTGCCCTCCGACCGGCTCGCGGGGCGCACCGCGGCGAACGCGGTGATGCCGTACCCGCCCGGCATTCCGATGTTGATGTCGGGCGAGAATTTCGGCGCCAAGCATTCGCCGCAGATCGGGTACCTGAAGAGCATGGAGAGCCGCGAAAGGCAGTTCCCCGGCTTCTCCGGCGTGATCGAGGGCGCCGAGCTGGTCGACGGCGTCTACCACGTGCTGTGCGTGAAGCAATGAGGAGAAGGCGATGACGACTTCCGCCCCGAAGAAGAAGATGACGATGATGCAACTGACGGTGGTGGTTGCCGTCAACATGATGGGCTCGGGCATCATCATGCTGCCCACCAACATGGCGCAGGTGGGGGCGATCTCGCTGCTCTCCTGGATCGTGACTGCTCTGGGCTCGATGGCGATCGCCTACGGCTTCGCCCAGGCCGGCATCTTCAACCAGCGGCCGGGCGGCATGGCGGCGTACGCCGAGGACGCCTACGGCAAGGGCGGCTACTTCATCACGTTCCTGCTGTACTTCTTCTCGCTCGCGATCGGCAACGTGGCGATCGCCATCTCGGCCGTCGGTTACCTGGCGGGCTTCTTCCCGGGCATGTCGGCCACGCCCATCGCCACTTGCCTCAGCGTGATCGCGCTGATCTGGCTCACCACGGCGGCCAACTTCGGCGGCCCCTCGCTGACCGGCAAGATCGGCTCGGTCACCGTCTGGGGCGTGATCATCCCGGTCGCCGGCCTGTCGCTGATCGGCTGGTTCTGGTTCAAGGGCGGCACCTTCATGGAGGCGTGGAATCCGCAAGGCATGACCCTTGGGGCGGGCATGGGCTCGAGCATCGCGCTCACGCTGTGGGCGTTCCTCGGCATGGAGTCGGCCGCGCAGAACTCGGACGCGGTCGAGAATCCCAAGCGCGACGTGCCGCTCGCCTGCATGTTCGGCACGCTTGGCGCGGCGGTGGTCTACGTGCTGTCCACCACCGTGATCCAGGGCATCGTGCCCAACGCCGAGCTCGCCAAGTCGACGGGACCGTTTGCGCTCGCCTACGCCAAGATGTTCAACCCGCTCGTCGGCCAGATCATCATGGCGCTCGCGGTGATCGCCTGCCTGGGCTCGCTCCTCGGCTGGCAGTTCACCATTGCGCAGACCGCGAAGTCGGCAGCGGGCGACCGCCTGTTTCCCACGATCTTCGCCAAGGAGAACAGCTTGGGCGCGCCGATCGCCGGCATGATCATCATGGGCGTGGTGCAGACCGCGATGGCGCTCTCCACCATCTCGCCCACGCTCTCCGAGCAGTTCAGCGCGCTCGTCAACCTGGCGGTGGTGACCAACGTCATCCCGTACATCATCTCGCTATCGGCGCTCTCGGTGATGATGAAGACCAACGAGGTAGCGGACAACGTCTACAAGCGCAACATGTTCATCGCCGTGGTCGCCATGCTGTACTCGACCTATGCCATCTATGCCTCCGGCAAGGATGCGGTGCTCGGCGGGACGATCGTGCTCGCGCTGACCTACGTCGTCTACGGCTTCCTGGCGCCGCGCTTCGCCGGCCAGGGCAGCGCAAAGCGCGCGCCGTCCGGCGCAGCCGCGGTGGTCGCGGCGTTCGCGCTCGCCTTTGCGGCGTGCCTGCTCCCCGACCCGGCACGGGCGCAGACGCTTGGCGCGGTGACCAAGGCCGGCGCGATCAAGCTCGGATACCGCGCGGACGCGCGGCCGTTCTCCTTCCGCGATGAGTCGGGCAAGCCCGCCGGCTATTCGGTCGAGCTGTGCCAGAGAATCGCAGCGGACCTGAAGGCGCGCGCGGAGTGGGTGCCGGTGACACTGGAAGACCGGTTCGCCGCGCTGCAATCGGGCAAGGTGGATCTGCTTTGCGGCGCGGATACCGAGACCCTCGCGCGGCGCAAGGAGGTCTCGTTCTCCGTGCCGATCTTCGCGAGCGGCGTCGGGGCGCTGCTGCGCGTCGACGCCCCGCCCGGCCTGGTGAAGGCGCTGTCCGAGCCGCAGCGGCCGTCCGCGCCGCTGTGGCGCGGCACGCCGAGCGAGATCCTGCTGCAGGGCCAGTTCTTCGCCGTGGTCGCAGGCACAAGCAGCGAGACGGTACTGCGCGAACGGCTGCGCGAGTTCCGCCTGTCGGCGAAGGTCCTGCCGGTGAAGGACTACGAGGCCGGCGTGCAGGCAGTACTCGAGCGCAGGGCCGGCGCGTTGTTCGCCGACCGGCCCATCCTGCTCGACGCGCTCCGGCGCAGCGCCGACGCCGGCAGCCTGAGGGTCCTGCAGCGCCGCTTCTCGATCGAGGCGCTCGGTCTCGCCGTTCGCCGCGGCGACGAGGAATTCCGGCTGGCGGTGGATTCGTCGCTCGCCCGCCAGTTCCGCTCCGACGGCTTTGGGGCGCGTTACGAGTCGTGGTTCGGCCCGCTCGATCCGGCGTCGTCGGTCGCCCTGAGCCTGAGCGGGCTGCCGGACTAGGCGCTCGCCACGACGCTTCCCGTGCCGCGTCGTCCGGCACGGTGTGGCGCGACTTATAATCGGGCCAATACCCCAGAGGAAACCGAGTGTCATTCTTGCGACACGTGATCATTGTGGCCGCTGCGCTCGCCGCCGGCTGCTCGAAGGAGGCGCCGCCGCCGCAGCGGACCGCGCCGGAAGTGACCGTGCTCGCCATCGAGCCGAAGGACATTCCCTTCGTGCCGAACTTCGTCGCGCAGACGGAGAGCTCGCGCCAGGTGAACATCGTCGCGCGCGTCTCGGGGTTCCTCGATCGCATCGCCTACCGGGAGGGCGAGCTGGTGAAGGAGGGGCAGCTGCTGTTCCAGCTCGATCCCAAGCCTTTCCAGGCGAAGCTCGAGGCGGCGCGCGGCGAGATGCAGGCCCAGGAAGCGCGCCTGAACACGGCGCGCGCGAACCTCGGCCGTGTCAAGCCGCTCGCGGAGCAGAACGCGCTGTCGCGCGCCGACCTGGACCGCGCGCAGGGCGATTTCGACAACGCCACCGCCGCGGTGTTCTCCGCGCAGGCGAAGCTCAAGGAGGCGGAGCTCAACCTCGGCTACACCACCATCCGCTCGCCCGTGACCGGACGCGCCAGCCGCTCGTTGCAGCGCCAGGGCGCCTTCGTCAGCGCGATGTCCGAGAGCGCCAACCTCACCTACGTCGCTGCGGTGGACCCGATGTGGGTGACCTTCAGCGTGTCGCAGAACCAGACGTCGAAATGGCGCAGCGAGGCGGCGCAGAAGCGCATCATCGCGCCGCGCGACTCCGACTACACCGTCGAGATCGAGCTGCCGGACGGCACGCGCTACCCGCACAAGGGCAAGGTCAACTTCGCCGATCCGTCCTTCAGCCAGGAGACCGGCTCCTTCATGGTGCGCGCGGTGCTGCCCAACCCGGCGCAGGAGCTGCGCCCCGGCATGTTCGTCACCGCGCACCTGCACGGCGCAAACCGCCCCGGCGCCATCGTGGTGCCGCAGCTCGCGGTGCAGCAGGGCTCCAACGGCCACCTCGTCTACGTGGTCAAGCAGGACGGCACCGCAGAAGTGCGCCCGGTGGTGGTCGGCGACTATTACGGCGAGAAGGACATCGTCGTCGTGAGCGGGCTGCACGCCGGCGACCGGGTGGTGGTCGAGGGCGTGCTGCGCGTGGTGCCCGGCCAGCCGGTGAAGATTGTCCAGGCGGGCGCCACGGGCCGGAAGCCCGCCGCTCTGCCGGCGGGCGAGGCGGCGTCCAAGAGCGGCGCGAAGCAGTAGGCGCGGCGCGCCATGTTCACGCACTTCTTCATCGACCGGCCGATCCTGTCGTCGGTCATCTCGATACTCATCCTGCTCGGCGGCGCGGTGGCGATGGTGGTCTCGCCGATCGAGCAATACCCCGAGCTCGCGCCGCCGAAGATCAACGTGGACGCGCGCTATCCCGGCGCCACCGCGGAGGTGATCGGCAACACGGTCGCTGCGCCGATCGAGACGCAGATCAACGGCGTGGACAACCTGCTGTATTACTCCTCGGTCAGCTCCTCGAGCGGCAACATGGCCCTCGACGTGGTGTTCAAGCCGGGCACGGACCCCGACATCAACCAGGTGAACGTGCAGAACCGCGTCGGCCAGGCCCAGCCGCAGATTCCCCAGGTGGTCAGCCAGCAGGGCGTCACCGTCTCCAAGCAGTCTTCCACCCTGATGATGGTGCTGTCGGTGTACTCGCCCGACGAGCGCTACGACGCCACCTACATCGACAACTACACCAACCTGTACGTCCTGCAGGAGCTGAAGCGCATTCCGGGCGGCAGCCGCTCGACCGTGTTCGGCCTTCCCGACATCGCCATGCGCATCTGGCTGCGGCCCGACCGCATGGCGCAGCTGCGCATTTCGGTCCAGGAGGTGGTGGCGGCCATCCAGAGCCAGAACCAGGCGTTCGGCATCGGGCAGCTGGGCGCGCAACCCTCGCTGCAGGACGTGCAGCAGACCTACGTGGTCACCGCGCAGGGCCTGCTCACCAAGCCGGAGGAATTCGACAACATCATCGTGCGCACCGACAGGCAGGGCTCGGCGATCGTCCGGGTGCGCGACATCGGCCGCGCGGAGCTCGCCAAGCGCGACTACTCGATCGAAAGCCGCCTGAACGGGAAGCTCGGGACGACGATCGGCATCTACCAGCAGCCCGGCGCGAACGCGGTCGAGACCGCGAAGGCGGTGCGCGCGCGGCTCGAGGAGCTGAAAAAGCAGTTCCCCACCGGCCTCGACTACAAGATCGTCCTCGACACGAGCCTGTTCACGCTCAATTCGATCGAGAAGGTGGTGCATACCTTCTTCGAGGCGGTGGTCCTGGTGGTGCTGGTGGTGTTCCTGTTCCTGCAATCGCTGCGCGCGACCCTCATTCCCATCCTCGCCGTGCCGGTATCGATTGTCGGCACCTTCATCGGCATGCACCTGCTCGGCTTCTCGACCAACATGCTGACGCTGTTCGGCATGATCCTCGCCATCGGCCTGGTGGTGGACGACGCGATCGTCGTCGTCGAGAACGTGGAGACGAACATGACCAAGCACGGGCTGGGCGCGCTCGAGGCGGCCAAGCGCGCGATGACCGAGATCGCCGGTGCGCTGATCTCCATCGTCCTGGTGCTGGTAGCCGTGTTCCTGCCGGTGGCCTTTCTCGGCGGCATCACCGGCACGCTCTACAAGCAATTCGCCATCACCATCGCCATCTCGGTGGTGCTCTCGGGCGTGATGGCGCTCACGCTCTCGCCGGCGCTCGCGGCGATCATCATCAAGGCGCACCACGGGGAAAAGAAGGGTTTCTTCCGCTGGTTCGAAGACGGCTTCGCGAAGCTGACGAAGGGTTACGTCGGGGTGGTGGCGCGAATGATCCAGGGCTGGCCGGTCACGCTGCTCGCCTTCGGTGCGGTGCTCGCCGGGATCGTGATCATGTTCCGCGTATTGCCGGGCAGCTTCGTGCCCGACGAGGACCAGGGCTATTTCTTCATCGTCGTCGAGGCGCCGGATACCGCGAGCCAGCGTTACGTCGGCGAGCTTGCCGGGCAAGTCGCGAAGATCACCGCCGCAGATCCGGCGGTGCAGGACGTAGCGATCGTCAACGGCTACAGCCTGGTCGACGGCCAGTTCCGCAACAACGCCGCGGTGCTGTTCGTGGCGATGAAGCCCTTCGAGGAGCGCAAGGACGCCGCGCTGCTCAGCTTCAGCGTGCTGCCGCGGCTCAATGCCCAGTTCGCGCCCCTGAAGCAGGGGTTCGCGTTCGCCATCAACCCGCCGTCGATCCCCGGTCTGGGGGCCACCGGCGGTTTCGAGTTCTATGTCCAGAACCGCGGATCGGGCGACCCGCGCGTCACGAGCGACGTGGTGCAGAAGGTCCTGGGGGCGGCACGCCAGCGGCCGGAGCTCGCGGGCGTGTCCAGCACCTTCCGCGGCGCCACCCAGCAGCTGTTCGTGGACCTCGACCGCAACCGGGCCGAGGTGCTGGGTGTCAGCGTGCAGGATGCGTTCCAGACGATGCAGGCCTTCTTCGGTTCCGCCATCGCCGGGCAGTTCTCGCAGTTCAGCCGCGTGTGGTGGGTGGTGCTGCAGGCGGACGCCGGCTACCGCATCGACCCGGACGACTTCAAGAAGGTCTTCGTGCGGGCGCGCGACGGCAACATGGTGCCGCTGTCCGCGCTCATCACCACGCGCTACGTGGCGGCGCCCAAGCTGCTGGAGCGCTTCAACGGCTTTCCGGCGGTGAAGATCACCGGCAATCCGGCCCCGGGCTACAGCTCGGGCCAGGCGATCGCTGCGATGGAGGCCGTCGCGCGCGAGGCGCTGCCGGACGACTTTGCCTATGCCTGG
>DASWBP010000178.1:0-5880 GCA_036390555.1 Burkholderiales bacterium
CGTGAGCTCGTCGGGGTTGACCTGCGCGAGCGCATCGCGCAGCGCGTCCGCCGCCGGCTCCGGTTCCGCGGGCGCGGCCCGCGCGAACAGATCGGCCTGGCCGCCGCCCGTGCGGCTCGCCTCTTCCAGCTGCTGCAGAATGCGCCGCGCGCGCTGGATCACCGCCTTCGGCACGCCCGCGAGCTGCGCCACCTGCAGGCCGTAGCTCTGCGAGGCCGGGCCTTCCTCCACCGCGTGCAGGAAGACGATCGAGTCCTTGTGCTCCACCGCGTCGAGGTGCACGTTCGCCGCCTCCTTGTACTCCTGCGCGATGCGCGTCATCTCGAAGTAGTGCGTGGCGAAGAGCGTGAGCGCCTTGTTGCGCTCCAGGAGCTGCCGCGCGATCGCCCAGGCGAGCGCGAGGCCGTCGAAGGTCGAGGTGCCGCGCCCGACCTCGTCCATCAGCACCAGGCTCTGCGCGGTGGCGTTGTGCAGGATCGCGGCGCTTTCGGTCATCTCCACCATGAAGGTCGAGCGCCCGCCGGCGAGGTCGTCGGCCGCGCCGATGCGCGTGAACACCTGGTCCACCGGCCCAAGCCGGGCTGACTTCGCCGGCACGAAGCTGCCCGCGTGCGCCATGAGCACGATGAGCGCCACCTGGCGCATGTAGGTGGACTTGCCGCCCATGTTCGGCCCCGTGATGAGCAGCAGCTGGCGCGCGGGCGAGAGCTTCGCGTCATTGGCGATGAAGCGCTCGACCTGGTTCTCCACCACCGGGTGGCGCCCGCCTTCGATCTCGATGCGTATGTCCTCCGCAAACTGCGGGCGGCAGTAGCTGCGTTCTGCGGCGACCGCTGCGAATGCAGCGAGTACGTCAAGCTGGGCGGCAGCGCGCGCGATGCGCTGCAACTCGCCGAGGTGCGCGCCGAGCTTGGCGAGCAGCGCGTCATACAGGGTCTTCTCCAGCGCGAGCGCGCGGTCGCGCGCCGAGAGCGCCTTGTCCTCGAAGGCCTTGAGCTCGGGCGTGATGTAGCGCTCGGCGTTCTTCAGCGTCTGGCGCCGCCGGTAGTCCGCGGGGATCTTCTCGGCGTGCGCGTTGGTCACCTCGATGTAGTAGCCGTGCACGTGGTTGTAGGCCACGCGCAGGTTGGGGATGCCGGTGCGCGTGCGCTCGCGCGACTCGAGCTCCACGAGGAACTGGCCGGCGCCCGTTTGCAGGCCACGCAGCTCGTCGAGCTCGGCGCTGTAGCCGTCGGCGATCACCCCGCCGTCGCGCAGCTGGGCCGCGGGCTCCGGGGCGACCGCGCGGCGCAGCAGCTCGAGGCAGGGCTCCGGGGTCGCAAGGTCCGCACGCAGAGACTGAAGCAAGCCGCCTTCCGCCGGCAGCACGGCGTGCAGCTCCGGCAGCAGTCCCAGGCTGTCGCGCAGGCCCGAGAGGTCGCGCGGGCGCGCGCTTTTCAGCGCGATGCGCGCAGTGATCCGCTCGACGTCCGCAAAGCGGCGCAGCACGGCATGCGGCGCGGCGCTGGCGCCCAGCAGTGTCTCCACGGCTTCGTGGCGCCGCGCGAGCGTTGCGCGGTCGCGCAGCGGATGATGCAGCCAGTGCCGCAGCAGCCGGCTGCCCATGCCGCTCGCGCAGCGGTCGAGCTGCGAGAAGAGCGTGGGCGCGGGCTCGCCGCGCAGCGTCTCGGTAAGCTCGAGGTTGCGCCGCGTGGCGGCGTCCAGGCGCAGGAACTCCGCGCTGCGCTCGGCCGATACGGCGGTGACGTGCGCGAGCGCCTGGCCCTGCGTCTTCCTGGCGTAGTCGAGCAGGGCACCGCAGGCGCCGATCGCCAGGCCGAGGTCGTCCACGCCGAAGCCGGCGAGGCTCGCCGCGCCGAGCTGCGCGAGCAGGCGCTTCTTCCCCGATTCGATGTCGAAATGCCAGACGGGCAGCCGCGTGACGAAGTAGCCGGGCGCTTCCACTCCTTCCGCCGCGAGGATTTCGGCGGGGCCGATGCGGCGCAATTCGTTGGCGATCGCCTGCGGCGCGACTTCCGCGACGCGCAATGTGCCGCTCGCCAGCGAGAGCCAGGCAAGCCCCACGGTGGACTTGTCCGCCGCCAGGGCGAGGAGGACATTGTCGGCCTTGTCGTCCAGCAGTTCCGAGTCGGTGAGCGTGCCGGGCGTGACGATGCGGGTCACCTGGCGCTCGACCGGCCCCTTCGCCGTGGCCACGTCGCCCACCTGCTCGCAGATAGCGACCGATTCGCCGAGCTTCACGAGCTTGGCGAGGTACTGCTCCACGGCGTGCACCGGGACGCCGGCCATCTTCACCGGCGCGCCGCCCGACTGGCCGCGCGAGGTGAGGGTGATGTCGAGCAGGCGCGAGGCGCGGTCGGCGTCGTCGTAGAACAGCTCGTAGAAGTCGCCCATCCGGTAGAAAAGCAGGATGTCCGGATGCTCCGCCTTGATGCGCAAGTACTGCTGCATCACCGGCGTGTGGTTGATAAAGTCTTGTCGTTCCAAGGCAGCGCGATTATCGCCGACAACTTAATGCCCGAAGGAAGGATGACGAAATGAGCCAGCCCGCAGTGCTGACAAGCCTCGACCGCCGCGGTGTCGCCACCGTGACGCTCAACCGCCCCGAGGTGAACAATGCTTACGACGAGACGCTGATCCAGGGGCTGCACGCCGCGATGGACGACCTGGGCTCGAAGCCGGCCCTGCGTGTCGTGGTGCTGCGCGGCGCCGGCAAGCACTTCCAGGCGGGCGCGGACCTCAAGTGGATCCGCAGCGTCGCCGCGCAGGACGCGCGCGAGAACGAGCGCGTCTCGCGCGCCACGGCGCTGGCCGTGCACCGGCTCAACAACCTGCCCGTGCCTACGGTGGCGCTCGTGCAGGGCGGATGCTTCGGCGGCGGCACCGGCATCGTCGCCGCGTGCGACGTGGTGATCGCGGCGGACAACGCAATGTTCTCCATTGCCGAGACGCGCTGGGGGCTGACCGCCGCGATCATCCTGCCGCAGCTCGCCGACGCGATCGGCGCACGCCAGGTGCGACGCTACGCGTTGTCCGGCGAGCGCTTCGGCGCCGAGGAGGCGCGCCGCATCGGCCTGGCACACGAGGTGGTGCCGCTCGCGGAGCTCGAGGCCGCCGGCGAGCGGCTGGCTGCGCAGCTCCTGCAGAACGCGCCCGAGGCGAACGCGCAGACGAAGGCCGCTGCGCTCGAGCTTGCCGTGGGGAGCGTGGACGAGGCGACGCTCTCGCGCCTCATCGCCCAGCACGCGGCCAAGCGCCGCAGCGCCGAGGCCACCGAAGGCCTGGCGTCCTTCGTGGAAAAGCGGCCTGCGCGCTGGCAGCCCTAGCCCGGCGAGAGCTGGAACTTCTCCATGCGGTAGCGCAGGGTGTCCCGGGAGACGCCGAGCAGCTTGGCGGCGCGCGTGACGTTCCACTGCGTGGTTTCGAGCGCCTGCAGCAGCAGCTCGCGCTCGGCGCGCTCCAGCACCGAGCCCTCCTGGGATGGCTCAGCGGCAGCGGCGGCGGGCTGCGCGGTGCGCAGCACGGAGGAAAGGTTGAGCTGGTCGATGTCGATGAGCTTCGCGGGCGTCAGCAGCACCGCCTGCTCGATCGCGTTGCGCAGCTCGCGCACGTTGCCGGGCCAGCGGTGCGCCACGAGCAGGCCCTCGACCGCCGGGGAGAAGCGCAGTCCGGCCTTGTTGTAGCGTGCCCCCTGGACGGCGAGGAAGTGGCGCGCAAGCTGCAGGATGTCTGCGCCCCGCTCCCGCAGCGGCGGCACCACCAGCTCTACGATGCGCAGGCGGTAGTAGAGGTCGGAGCGGAAGCGCGCCTCGCGCACCAGGGATTCCAGCGGCCGGTGCGTCGCCGCGATGATGCGCACGTTGACCTTGTGATCGCGCAGGCTGCCGATCCGGCGCACGATCTTTTCCTCCAGGAGCTTGAGCAGCTTCGCCTGCAGCGCGAGATCCATGTCGCCGATCTCGTCGAGGAACAGCGTTCCACCCTCCGCCGTCTCGACCAGCCCCAGCTTGCGCTCGCGCGCGTCGGTGAAGGCGCCGCGCTCGTGGCCGAACAGCTCCGATTCCAGGAGTTGCGCCGGGATCGAGGTGCAATTGATCTCGACAAACGGCTTGTCCGCCCGCGGGCCCGAGAAATGCAGGGTGCGCGCCACCACCTCCTTGCCGACGCCGGTCTCTCCAGCGATCAGGACGGCGGGCGGCTCGGCGTCGGTCAGCTGCCGCTCCGCTTCGATGACTTGGACGATCTTGCGCTTGAGCTCGCGCATGGGCGGCGAATCGCCGAGCAGGCTCGCAAGCCCGGCCTGCGCCGCCTCGCGGCCCTGCAGGTAGGACAGCGCCTGGTCGCGCCGCTCGTCGCCCAGCGCCTTCTCCAGCAGCAGGCCGAGCTTGCTCAGCGCCACCGGCTTGCTGAGGAAGTCGTAGGCCCCTGCCTTGATCGCCTCGACCGCGGTCTCGACGGTACCGTGCCCTGTCAGCAGAATGACGATGAGCTTCGCATCAGCGGCGCGGAACCGGGCGAGCGCGGCGAGCCCGTCCATGCCGGGCAGCCGCAGGTCGAGAAGGACGACGTCGGGCTTGAAGCTGTCGAGCATCGCCAACCCCTCTTCGGCGCTGCCGGCCGTTTGCGCCTCGTAGCCGCTGCGCCCGAGGTACGTGGCGATGTTCCGGGCGAGGATCGCCTCGTCTTCGACGATGAGCACGGCTCGCGCCATCGGGCTAGGCCGCGGGCAGGAGGACGTCGACGGTCGTGCCGGCGCCCCGCTCGCTGGTGAGCGCGATCGAGCCACCGAAGCGCTGAATGATGCGCCGCGCGAGGGGCAGGCCGATGCCGATTCCGCCGGGCTTCGTGGTGTGGAAGAGCTTGAACGCGTTCGCGAGCTGCGGGTCGGCGAAGCCGGGACCAGAGTCGCGGATGCGTACGCGCACGTGCCCGCTGCCCTCGCGCTCCACGCTGACGGCGATGTGGCCGTCGACCTCGATCGCTTCGAGCGCGTTGGCGATAAGGCTGTTGAACACGTGGCCAAGCATCGAGGCGTCCGCGTTGATGGGCGGCAGCGCCGTGCCGATGCTTGAGGACACCTGGATGCGGCGCCGCTCCAGCTCGCGCGCGAAGCTCTGCAGGCTCGACCCCACGAGCGCCGTCAGCTGCACCGGCTCGAGCTTGCCCGCCAGTGGCTGCGAGTAGGAGAGCAGCTCGCGCACCCACGATTCCAGCCGGTCCACCTGCGCGACGATGTCTTGCGCGGCCGCGCGCCACTCGGCGGGTTCGGACTCCAGGGCGAGCTCGGCCGAAGAGCGGATCGAGGCAAGCGGATTGCGGATGCCGTGGGCCACGGCAGAGCTCATCTCGCCGACCACCGCCAGCGTCTCGGACTGCACCAGGCGTTCGCGCTGGGCGCGGATCAGGTTATCGGCGCGCCGCACCATCCAGAACAGCGCGACATACAGGAAGATCCCGGCAACCGCCGCGCCCAGCCATACCGCCCTTTGCCCGGCGGCGATGGCCTCGAAGAGCGGCTGCGGCGTCTTGTACAGCTCCACCACTCCCGTAACTTCGCCGCTCGCCGGGTCGCGCACCGGCGCGTAGATCTCCAGGAAATAGGGGAAGCGCGTGTCGAGCTGCGCATGCTCGCCCTTGGCGCGCTCGCCGCCATGCGCGACCAGGTCTCCGCGCAACGCCTGCTCGAGCTCTGGATTGTCCGGGAAGCTGCGGCCGACCAGCGAGGCGTCCGAGGACCAGATGATGGTGCGACTGCCCGAGTAGAGGTTTGCGCGCAGGACGTCCGGGAGGCGCGCGAGGTGCGCGAAGAAATCGCCGACTTCCTTGGTCGGCGCAGCGCCGTCGGTGCGGAAGAAATGCGCCGCGTTCTCGACCAGGACC
>DASWBP010000179.1:0-7199 GCA_036390555.1 Burkholderiales bacterium
GGCGATCTGCGTGAGCGCCTTGACGCGGTAGCGGCCGCCCGGCTCGAGCAGGATGTTGTCGCTCGCCTCGTCGAAGTCGTACTCGTCCTCGATGTCGCCGACGATCTGCTCGAGCACGTCCTCGATGGTCACCAGGCCCGCCACGCCGCCGTATTCGTCCACCACGATCGCCATGTGGTTGCGGCTGGCGCGGAACTCGCGCAGCAGCACGTTGAGGCGCTTCGCCTCGGGCACGAAGATCGCCGGGCGCAGCATCTCGCGCACGTTGAACTCCTCCTCGCCGGCGTAGTGTCGCAGCAGGTCCTTGGCGAGCAGGATGCCGATGACGTCGTCGCGGTTCTGGTCGATCACCGGGAAGCGCGAGTGCGCGGTGGCGATCACCTGCGGGATGAACTTGTCCACGGGCTCGTTGATGTCGATCACGTCCATCTGCGCGCGCGGCACCATGATGTCGCGCACCGGCATCTCCGAGACGGTGAGCGCGCCCTCGATCATCGAGAGCGCGTCGGCGTCGAGGAGGTTCCTCTGGTAGGCCGAGCGCAGCAGCTGCAGCAGCTGCTCGCGGTCCTCGGGCTCGCGCAGCAGCAGCGCCGAGAGACGCTCGATCAGGCCGGGGCGGGTGGCTTCGTTCATGCTTGCGCCGTCATTTTACTGCGTAGGGGTCGGCGAACCCGAGCCGGCGCAGCACGCGGATCTCAGCGCGCTCCATGCCCGCGGCGTCGCGCGCGCGGGCATGGTCCATGCCGCGCAGGTGCAGCATGCCGTGCACCACGAGGTGCGCGTAGTGCGCGGCAAGGGCCTTTCGCTGCGCGCGCGCCTCGCGGCGGATCACCGGGTGGCAGAGCACGATGTCGCCGCGCACCGGCGCGAAGCGTGCGCTGCGCACTGTGGAGCGCGCTGGCGCATAGGCGAAGCTGAGCACGTTGGTGGCGTAGTCGCGCCCGCGGTAAGCGCGGTTGAGGCGCCGGGATTCCGCGGCGCCGGCGACACGCAGCGTCACGTCGCTCCCGGCGGGCGCGGCGGCGAGCGCCCAGGCGCGCAAACGCCGCGCGGCGGGGGCGCCGCGCACCGCGCGCTGCACCGCCACCCTACTTCGGCGGCGCTTCCTGCGCGTGCTTTTCGTAGGCATCGATGATGCGCGCCACCAGCGGATGCCGCACCACGTCGGCCGCGGTGAACTCCGTGAAGGCGATGCCGCGCACCTCGGCGAGGATGCGGCGCGCCTCGATCAGGCCGCTCTTCTGGCCGCGCGCGAGGTCGATCTGCGTCACGTCGCCGTTGACCACCGCCTTGGCGCCGAAGCCGATGCGCGTGAGGAACATCTTCATCTGCTCGGGCGTGGTGTTCTGCGCTTCGTCCAGGATGACGAAGGCGTGGTTGAGCGTGCGACCGCGCATGTAGGCGAGCGGCGCGAGCTCGATGGTGCCGCGCTCCAGGAGCTTGCCCACCTTCTCGAAGCCCATCAGGTCGTAGAGCGCGTCGTAGAGCGGCCGCAGGTAGGGGTCCACCTTCTGCGCGAGGTCGCCGGGCAGGAAGCCCAGGCGCTCTCCCGCTTCCACCGCCGGGCGCACCAGCACGATGCGCTTCACCTTGTCGCGCTCGAGCGCGTCCACCGCGCAGGCCACCGCCAGGTAGGTCTTGCCGGTGCCCGCGGGCCCGATGCCGAAGGTGATGTCGTGCGCGAGGATGTGCTCGAGGTACTGGACCTGGTGCGGCGTGCGGCCGTGCAGGTCGGCGCGGCGCGTGAGCAGCCGCGGTCCCGACTCGTCGGCCTCGGGCGCCGCGCCGCGCGCGAGCTCGGCGAGGCCGAGCTGCACGTCGTCCACGCTCAGCTCCTTTGCCGCCTGCGCGTAGAAATGCTCGAGCGCGCGCGCGGCGTGCTGCGCCTGGCGCGGCGCGCCGCGCACCGTGAAGCGCGCGCCGCGGCGCGCGATGGAAACGTCGAGCGCGGACTCGATCTGGCGCAGGTTGGCATCGAGCGCGCCACACAGGCGTGCGAGGCGCTGGTTGTCCACCGGATCGAGGCGGACTTCCACGGGCTTGGCACCGGCCACCGTTGCTCCCTGCCGCTAGCGTTCCGCCAGCTCGCCGCGCAGGGTGTGCGCGAGCGCCGCCGTGATGCGCACCGCGGCGAAGCACTGGGCGGAGTCCGGCGCGCCGGGAAAGTTCACCACGCGGTTGTTCGCCGTGCGGCCCGCGAGCTCCGCCGCGTTCTTCCTCGAAGGGCCCTCGATCAGCACGCGCTCGACGCTGCCGACCATGGCAGCGCTCGCCGCCGCGGCCTGCGCATCGAGCTGCGCCTGAAGGCGTTGCAGGCGCTCGCGCTTCTCGGCCTGCGGCACGGCGTCCGGCAGCGCGGCGGCGGGGGTGCCGGGCCGTGCGCTGTACAGAAACGAGAACGACGCGTCGAACTCGAGCTCGCGCGCCAGGCGCAGCGTCGCCTCGAAGTCCTCGGCCGTTTCGCCGGGAAAGCCGACGATGAAGTCCGAGGACAGGCTCAGGCCGGGCCGCGCCTTGCGCAGCCGGCGCACGATCGAGCGGTATTCGAGCGACGTGTAGCCGCGCTTCATCGCAGCGAGGATGCGGTCGGCGCCCGACTGCACCGGCAGGTGCACGTGCGGCGCGAGCTTCGGCAGCTCGGCGTGCGCGTCGATCAGGCGCTGGGTGAATTCGCGCGGGTGCGAGGTGGTGTAGCGAATGCGCTCGATGCCGTCGATCTCCGCGACGTAGCGCAGCAGCTCCGCGAAATCGGCGGGCTCGCCCGCGATCTCGCTGCGCCAGGCGTTGACGTTCTGCCCGAGCAGCGTGACTTCCCTGACGCCCTGCGCGGCGAGCGCCGCGACCTCGCCCACCACGTCGGCGAAGGGGCGCGACACTTCCTCGCCGCGCGTGTAGGGCACCACGCAAAAGCTGCAGTACTTGCTGCAGCCTTCCATGATCGAGACGAAGGCCGCGGCGCCCGCGGCGCGCGGCTCGGGCAGGCGGTCGAACTTCTCGATCTCGGGGAAGCTCACGTCCACCTGCGGCCGCCCGCTCGCGCGGCGGCGCGCGAGCAGCGCGGGCAGCCGGTGCAGCGTCTGCGGCCCAAACACCACGTCGACGAACGGCGCGCGCTCGACGAGGCCCGCGCCTTCCTGGCTGGCGACGCAGCCGCCCACGGCGATCATCAGCGCGGGATTCTCGCGCTTGAGGTGCCGCACGCGCCCCAGGTCGGCGAACACCTTTTCCTGCGCCTTCTCGCGCACCGAGCAGGTGTTGAAGACGATGAGGTCGGCCTCCTCCGGCCGCGCGGCAGGCTGGAAGTCCTCGGCCTCGGCGAGCACGTCGGCGATCCTTGCCGAGTCGTATTCGTTCATCTGGCAGCCGAAGGTGCGCAGGTAGAGCTTGCCGGCCATGTCGGTCGCCGGGTTACTTCGTCGCCGCGGGGGCGGGCACGGCAGCGGGCTTTGCCGGCAAGGGCGCGGGCGCCGGCTTGGGCGCGGGCGGCGGCGACGCCGCCGCTTCCTCGGCGGTGAGGATCCAGACCCGCGAGATGTGGCCCATCGCGTCCTGCTGGTACCGCACCACGCTGCCCGTAGGAATGGCTGTCGGCAGCACCAGCCGGTTGTAGGCGTCGCGGATCTGCGCGCCCGGCGCGAGCCGCGCCCTGGACTGGTCGATCTGCACGATCATGTCCTGCAGGTGGCGCATCGTGCCGCGCTTGGCGTCCGCCGGGATCGTGCGCACCTGCGCGTGCGCTGCCACCGAGGCGCACAGCGCGAGCGCGACGGCGAGGAGGCGGATCATCGGCGCGGCGGGATGCGGGCCTGCAAGGAAAAGAGGTGGTGGCGAATCAGGGACTCGAACCCCGGACACACGGATTATGATTCCGCTGCTCTAACCAGCTGAGCTAATTCGCCACGCATGCCGAATTTTAATGCACGCCACGGCCGCGCGCCATGCCCGGCGCGCTGTTCCGGCCGCGCAGCGTTGCCGCGCGGCGCATGCGGCACTGCCCTAGAATCGCGCCCGTGATCCACGACCTGGCGATCGTTGGCGCGGGGACGGCGGGACTGGCGCTGGCGCGCGCCGCGCGCGGGCTGCGCGTGGCGCTGGTGGCGCCGGAGGCCGCGCCGCGCGCGCCCGAGGGCGAAATCGACGCGCGCGTCTACGCGCTTTCGCCGGGCAACGCGGCCTTTCTCGGCGAGCTGGGCGCCTGGCAGGCGATCGCGTCCGAGCGCCTCGCGCCGGTGCTGGCCATGCAGGTGCACGGCGATGCTGCGGGCGAGATCGAGTTCGACTCCTATCGCGCCGGGGCGCGCGAGCTGGCATGGATCGTCGAGGAGCGCGCGCTGGTGGCGGCGCTCTGGCAAGGTCTTCCGGGACGCGAGGGGCTGGAGATCCTCGCCCCCGCCCAGTGCCGCCGGCTGGAATTCGGCGCCGAAGCGGTGCGCGTGCAGCTCGATGACGGCCGCAGCCTCGAGGCGCGGCTCGTGGTTGGCGCCGACGGCGCGCAATCGCTCGTACGCAGCGCGGCCGGCGTTGGCGCCGTCGCCCACGACTACGGGCAGCGCGGTGTGGTGGCGAACTTCGCCTGCGAGCGCGCGCACGGCGGCATCGCGCGGCAATGGTTCCAGGGCGGGCCGGTACTCGCGCTCCTGCCGCTGCCCGGCAAGCGCGTGTCCATGGTGTGGTCCACCGGCGAGGACGAGGCGGCGCGCCTCATGGCGCTCGAGCCGCAGGCGCTGGCCGGCGAAGTGGCGGCGGCGGCCGGCGGGGCGCTCGGCGCGCTCACCGCGCTCACTGCGCCGCGGGCGTTTCCGCTGCGGCGCCTTGCGGCCGAAGCCGCGGTCGCGCCCCGCGTGGCGCTGGTCGGCGACGCCGCGCACGTCGTGCATCCCCTTGCGGGACAGGGTGCGAACCTCGGCCTGCAGGACGCGCGCGCGCTGGCCGCGGCGCTCGCTGCGCGCGAGCCGTGGCGCGACGCGGGCGACCTGCGCCTGCTGCGCCGCTACGCGCGTGCGCGCGCCGGCGACGCCCTGGCGATGCAGGCCACGGTGCACGGCCTGCACCGGCTCTTCGCCGCGCATGCGGCGCCGCTCGTCTGGCTGCGCAACGCCGGATTGAACTTGACCGACCGGCTGCCGGTCATAAAGAACCTCCTCATCCGCCAGGCGATGTCCTGATGACCAGGCTCCTAGCTGCACTCGCGCTGTCTGCCGCCGCACTTGCCGCCATCGCCGACGAGGCGAAGATCCGCCGCATGGTCGAGTCCAAGCTCGGCGGCGTGAAAGTCGAGGGCGTGCAGCCCGCGCCGCTGCCGGGCTTCTTCGAGGTGCGCTTCACCTCGCGCGACGGCCCGCAGATCGTCTACATCGATGCCGAGGCGACGCACATCTTCGTCGGCGAGCTGATCGAGGCGCGC
Source organism: Burkholderiales bacterium (assembly GCA_036390555.1). Classification (GTDB taxonomy): domain Bacteria; phylum Pseudomonadota; class Gammaproteobacteria; order Burkholderiales; family SG8-39; genus JAABQT01. The sequence continues at coordinate 5,405 of DASWBP010000179.1, forward strand.
ACCAACCGCAACCTCACCGAGGAACGGCTGCGCAAGCTCTCGGCGATCAGCTTCGACACGCTGCCGCTGGAGCTGGCCGTCAAGGTGCAGCGCGGCAACGGCAAGCGGCTGCTGGCGATCTTCTCCGACCCCTACTGCCCGGCGTGCCGGCAGTTCGAGCAGACGCTCGCGCAGATGGAGGACATCACCCTCTACTACTTCATGTACCCGGTGATCCGGCCGGAGCTCGCCGACCATTCGCGCGCGGTGTGGTGCTCGCCGGACCGCGGCAAGGCCTGGCTCGAGCTCGCGGCGCGCCCGAAACCGCGCGTGCCGGCAGCCGCGCCTTCCTGCGACAACCCGGTGGAGCGCATCGTGGACCTTGGCCGCACGCTCGGCGTGTCCTCCACGCCGACGCTGTTCTTCGCCACCGGCGAGCGCATGCGCGGCGGGCTGCCCGCGCCGCAACTGCGCACGATGCTCGACGAATCCGGGCGCGCGGCAGCCGCGAAGAAATAGCGGGCGGCTAGCGGCGCGGTGGTAGCGCTGAGCGCGCAGCCCCCTGTTCCGCTCTTGGCAGCGGCTCGCCGCGCGGCCACAGCAGCCACAGGCGCCCGGGCTGGCGCATGCGGCCCGCGAGCGCGCCGGCCTCAGGCCCCGTTCCCCAGAAGAAGTCGGCGCGCAGCGCGCCGCGGATCGCGCCGCCCGTGTCCTGCGCGACGACCAGCCGCTCCAGCGGCTGCGTCGAGAGCGGAAAGGTGGTGGCGAGATAGACCGGCGCGCCAAGCGGCACATGCAACGGATCCGCCGCGATGCTGTAGCCGGCTTCCAGCGGCACGCCCATCGCGCCGATCGGCCCGCCCGCGGCGGGCAGCTCGCGGAAGAACACATAGCTGGGGTTCTGGTTCAACGCTTCCTTGTAACGGCCGGGGTTGGCGGCCGCCCACGCCTTGATCGACTGCATCGAGGTCTGCTCGAGCGGCAACTCGCCGCGGTCGGCGAGATAGCGGCCGAGCGAGCGGTAGGGGTGGCCGTTGTGCTCGGCGTAGCCGATGCGGATGCGCTCGCCCGACTCCAGCTGGATCTGGCCCGAGCCCTGCACCTGCAGGAAGAACAGCTCCACCGGGTCCGCCACCCAGGCGATCACCGGCGCGGCGAAGGTGCCGTCGCGCGCCTCGATCTCGCCGCGCGAGTAGTAGGGCTCCACGCGCCGGCCGTTCAGCCGGCCGCGCAGGCGCATGCCGCGCAACTCCGGATACTGGCTCGCCAGGTCCACCACGAAGAGATCCTCCGGCGCGCCGTAGACCGGACGCGCAAAGCGCGCGTTGCGGTTGCGGCTGCCCTCCAGCACGGGCTCGTAGTAACCCGTCACCAGCCCCTCGCGCGCGCCATCCGGCGCGACCACGGCATACGCCGCGAAGCTGCGCTCGAAGAAGGCGCGTGCCGCCGCGTCGTCGCCCGCCGGCAGCGCGCGTGCGTCCTCGCAGGCGGCCTTCAGCGCGCGCGCATTCGCGCCGCTTCGGCAGCCGGCGACGAAGGCGCGCACGCTTGCGGCCGCCGCGGCGCCATTCCAGCCCGGAAGCGCGGCAAAGGCCACCGGCTCATAGCGCGCCTCGGCGGCGGGCGCCGGCTTCGGCGGACAGGGGCAGGCCCCTGGCGCCGGCACCTGCGCGCAGCCGGCCGCCAGTAGAATCGCGGCGACCAAGACGGAGGCGGAGCGCGCGATGTGGGTCGTGATCCTGGAAATGGCGTTGGCGCTGGCGCTGCTGGTGCTCATCGTCTGGTGGACCTGGCCGAAGAAGCCGCGCGACGGCGA
>DASWBP010000180.1:0-17565 GCA_036390555.1 Burkholderiales bacterium
TCGCCATGATGCCGGCGGGGATCTGCAGGTGTTTTCGCTCCAGGAACCAGTGCGTGAGCGCGAGGGCGAGGATGGCGTAGAACACCGCCGTGACGAACCCGCCCCAGCCGCCGAGCGTCGCCCAGCCCAGCGTCATGAACAGCGACATGGCGCCGATGGCGATCATGCCGCCGAGGTAGTAAAGGACGTGGACGAAGCTGAAGCGCGGCGTCTCCGCGGCGCCCTGCGCGAGGAACTCGACGAGGCGGTCGGCCTGCTGCGGGGCGAGGATTCCCGCCTTCACCGCCGCGTCCAGCTCGGCGCGCTTCATGCGGTCCCCGTCAGAAACCTTCCAGCACGATCTTGCCGATCACGTGCCCGTGCTCGATGCGCTGGTGCGCGAGCCTGAGGCTCTCGGCGCAGATGCGGCCGAGGTTCTCGCGCAGCGTGGTCACCAGCACCCCGGCGTCGAGCAGGCCGCCGGCATCCTCGAGCAGTGCGTGCTGCGCGCGCATGTCCGGCGTTTGAAACGTCGAGCGCGTGAACATGCCTTCCCAGGCGAAGGTCAGGCTCTTTTCCTGCAGGGTGGCGAGGTCCACCGGCTTGGTGGTGCGCACGATCGAGCAGATCCGCGCCTGCGGCGCGGCGAGCCGCGGCAGCGCCGGGAAGATGGGGTCGGTGTTGCTGCAGCACAGGATGTAGTTCGCCTCCGGGATGCCGAGCGCCGACATCTGCTCGGGCAGCGGCTTGGTGTGGTCGACGATCGCATCCGCGCCCAGGCCGCGCGCCCAGGCGGCGGAATCCGTGCGCGAGGCGCTCGCAATCACCTTGAGGCGCGCGAGCTTCTTGGCAAGCTGGATGGCGATCGAGCCGACGCCCCCCGCCCCGCCGAGAATGAGAAGCGACTTGCCCGCATCGGCGCCCGACTTGGAGATGCCCATGCGATCGAACATCGCCTCCCATGCGGTGATGGTGGTGAGCGGCATCGCCGCCGCCTCGGGATAGGAGAGGTTCGCGGGCTTGCTGCCGACGATGCGCTCGTCCACGAGGTGGAACTGGCTGTTCGCGCCGGGGCGCTGGTTGCTGCCCGCGTAGTAGACCTTGTCGCCCGGCTTGAACATCTCCACGTTCGGCCCGGTGGCGGCCACCACGCCCGCGGCGTCCCAGCCGAGGATCTTGAGTTCGGTCGCTGGCCGCGGCCCGGCGGCGCGGCGCTTGGTATCCACGGGATTGACGGCGATCGCCCGCACCTCGACCAGCAGGTCGCGCCCCGTGGGCTGCGGCTGCTCGACTTCCACGTCGAGCAGCGACTCGGGATCGTCGATGGGCAGGTACTTGTAGAAGCCGACGGCCTTCATGCAAGGCGCATGTTACCCGGCTGCCGGCCCCGGCACCCGAACGGGCCGGCGAACCGGCTCACGCCTCGGCCATGGCGCCCCCCTCCACCGGCAGTCCGGCCTCCTGCCAGTCCTGCTTGCCTCCGGAGTACACCGAGACGTTCGCGTAGCCCATCTGCTCGAGGACGCGCGCGGCGATGTGCGAGTTCTGGCAGGTGCTGCTCGCGCAATACACGATCATCTCGGCCGACTTGTCCGGCAGCAGCGCCGGCGCGAGTTCGCGCACCCGGTCGTGCGGGAGGTTGCGCGCGCCCGGCAGGTGCCAGTCGCGCCAGTATTTCTCGGGCAGGGCTTCCAGCAGGATGGCCTTGCCCAGCTGCTGCTTCACGGTGCGGCGGTCGATCAGCTTCATTGCGCTTCTCCTTGAGGGTTGTAGTTGCAAGTACAACCACATCCTCGCACACCTTGGTTGCGTTTGCAACTATTATGGCGTATGCTCCGCCGCCATGGCCACCGATCCCAAGGCCCGCGCCTGGGCGCTGCTGCTCACGGCGCACGCTACGCTTGTGGAGCGCATGGAGCAGGCGCTCGCCGCCGCGGGCCTGCCCCCGCTCGCCTGGTACGACGTGCTCTGGGAACTCGAGAAGGCCGGCGGCCGCCTGCGCATGCTCGAGCTCGCGCGCCGCGTGGTGCTGTCCAAGAGCAACCTTTCGCGTCTCGCCGACCGGCTCGAGCAGGCCGGGCTGGTCGCCCGCGAGGACAGCCCCGAAGACGGCCGCGGCTACGACCTCGCGCTCACGCGCGAAGGCCGCGCCCTGCGCCGCAAGATGTGGCCGGCCTACGAAGCGCAGATCGAGAAGCTCTTCGCAAGCCACCTCTCCGCCGAGGAAGCGCGTTCGATCGCCGAGGCCCTCGCTCGCGCGGTGAAGGCGGCGCGGGACGGTAAAATCGAGGCGTGAACAAGCCGCAGCCGCCCTCCACCTCCAACTTCATCAAGCAGATCGTCGAGGCCGATCTCGCCTCGGGAAAGCACAAGACGGTCGTCACGCGCTTTCCGCCGGAGCCCAACGGCTACCTGCACTTCGGGCACGCGAAGTCCATCTGCCTGAATTTCGGCCTCGCGCAGCAGTATGGCGGGCGCTGCAACCTGCGCTTCGACGACACCAACCCGGAAAAGGAGGAGCAGGAGTACGTCGACTCGATCCTCGAGATGGTGAGGTGGCTCGGCTTCGACTACGGCACGGCGCTCTACGCCTCGGACTACTTCGACTTCATGTACCGCTGCGCCGAGTACCTGATCGAGTCGGGCGACGCCTACGTGGACAGCCAGACGCCCGAGCAGGTGCAGCACAACCGCGGCAGCTTCACGCAAGCCGGCAAGGACAGCCCGTTCCGCAGCCGCACGCCGGCGGAGAACCTGGCGCTGTTCCGCGAGATGCGCGACGGCAAGCACGCCGACGGCGCGCACATCCTGCGCGCGAAGATCGACATGGCCTCGCCCAACATCAACATGCGCGACCCTACGATCTACCGCATCAAGCGCGCGACGCACCACCGCACCGGCGACAAGTGGTGCCTCTATCCGATGTACACCTACGCGCACCCGATCGAGGATGCGGTGGAGGGCATCACGCATTCGCTGTGCACGCTGGAATTCGAGGACCAGCGCCCGTTCTACGACTGGCTGCTCAACAAGCTCGCCGCGGGCGGGCTGCTCAAGCGCCCCCTCCCCCAGCAGATCGAGTTCGCGCGCGTCAACCTCACGCACGTGCTGCTCTCCAAGCGGAAGCTCATCCAGCTCGTCGAGGAAGGCCACGTGGACGGCTGGGACGACCCGCGCATGCCGACGCTCGCCGGCGCGCGCCGCCGCGGCTATACGGCGGAGGGCTTCCGGCGCTTCGCCGAGCGGATCGGCGTGTCCAAGGCCAACCAGATGATCGACTTCACGATCCTGGAAGACTGCATGCGCGAGCACCTGAACGAGCTGGCCCTGCGCCGCATGGCGGTGCTGGATCCACTCAAGCTCGTGATCGAGAACTACCCGGAGGGCCAGGAAGAGCTGGTCGAAGTGCCCAACCATCCGCAAAAGCCCGAGAGCGGCAAGCGCAAGGTGCCGATCGAGAAGGAACTCTGGATCGAGCGCGAGGATTTCCAGGAGACGCCGCCCAAGGGCTTCTTCCGCCTCTACCCGGGGAACATGGTGCGCCTGCGCTACGGCTACGTCGTGAAATGCACCGGCTACGACAAGGCGACCGACACCGTGCGCTGCACATACTTCGCGGATTCGAAGTCGGGCACCGAGGGTGCGAACGCCTACAAGGTGAAGGGCAACATCCACTGGGTGAGCGTGAAGCATGCGCACGCCTGCGAGGTGCGCCTCTACGACCGCCTGTTCAAGGCCGGGCATCCCGAGGGCATGGAGCACCTCAACCCCGACTCGATGAAGACGATCCGCGCGCAGCTCGAGCCCTGCCTGAAGAACGAGACGGGCGAGGCCGCGGTGCAATTCGAGCGCCACGGCTACTTCAAGGCCGACCCGCGGCGCGCCGGCGCCTGGCTGCGCACCGTGACGCTGCGCGACTCGTGGAGCGGGCAGCACTCCTCTTAGCACGCGGGCGGCACTCCTCGGAACAGGCGCATCGAGGCATTTGCTTTGTCCGCTGAGCGCATAACTCGCGAATACTGGCGCGCGCCGCGGGCGCCGGCGTTCATGGCGCGCGCAATCTTCTTCCCGCGCCGCCCTGGCCTGCGCGGCGCGCTGCCCGAGCTTTCGGCGGCTTGGCGCGGGCATCGCGTGGCGGGCACGCGGCTGACGGACTTTTTCGAGCTGACCGGCCTCGAGGGCAACCCGCTCTGGCCCCTGCTCTACCCGCAGGCGGCGGGCTTTCGCCTGCTGATGACGATCCTCACCGACCGGCGCTTTCCGTTTCCCATCTGGGGCGCGCTGCAGGTGCGCAACCGCCTCGTGCTGCACCAGCCGATCGTGCGCGGCGACATCCTGGAATTCGAAGCACGCATCGCGGGTGCGCGCGCGCTGGCAAAAGGCACCGAGATCGATCTTGCGTGCACCGTGCGCCGCGCCGGCAAGCTCGTCTGGGAGAGCCTGAACGCCTTCTACTACCGCGGCACCCGAAGCGCGCTGCCGCCGTCACCGGAGCCGCCAGAGGCGCCGGTCGTGGAAGGCGCGCCGGTCGCCGACTGGACGGCCTCGGGCGAAGGGCGCGCGCGCTTCGGGCGCGTCACCGGCGACTACAACGGCATCCACCTCTCGGACTGGTATGCGCGCCTCTTCGGCTTTCGCGGCGCCTTCCACCATCCGCAACGCATGCTCGGCGAGGCGCTCGCGCACACGCCGCGCGCCATGCGTGACCTGCCGGTGCGCCTCGAGACCTGGCTCAAGGGGCCGGTGTACTACGGCGCCAAGGTCGCGCTACGCACGAGCGCCGACCGTTCTGAGTTCGCGCTGTTCGTGGAAGGCGACGAGCGCCCGGCGATCCTCGGCCGGCTGAACACAGGGAGCTAGGAAGCGCGCACAGCGCGCGGCCTTTGTCCGCATCCGGCGCAGGGCGCCCGGTGCGGTCAGTCCGCGTCGTCCGGCGCTCCGCCCGCGCTGGCGAGGTCTTCCTGCTTGATCCGCTCGGTGTTGAACTTCGCCGCGCGCTGCGTCATGGTCTTCAGCACCTCCTCCAGCGGCGGCGGCTCGCCCTGGATCCAGCGCAGCGGGTTGATGCGCGCCACGACGAAGGCGCGCAGGTACGGGCTGACGAAGCCGCGGTCCTTCAGCTTCTTCACCACCTCGGCGACGCGCGCGTCGAGCTCCTGGAGCATCTCGGCGTGCTTCTCGTGGGCCTTGAGCGCCTTGGCGACGGGCTCGTCGGAAAACTTCTCCAGCCGCCGCACGATCGGGTTGTAGGCGCCGCCCGCGAAGCGCGGGTTCTTCTCGTAGCACAGGCCCATCGTCACGAAGGACGCCTCCTCGAGGTAGAAGGCGAAGCCCGACTCGGCGCGCTTGCCGTCCTCGTCGATCAGCCCCCGGTAGATGCGAATCACCTCGAGCGACTTCTCCTTGAGGTTGTGCGCCTTCTCCGTGTTGAGCGCGAGAATCTGCCAGGCGACCTCGCGCTTGGGCACCACGAGCGCCGTCACCGACTTCGCGCCCAGGCGCCGCATCGCCATCAACCGGTGCATGCCGTTCGGCGTCCAGAAGCCCGACTCGGGCGCGGTCACGCAGATGATCGGGTCGAGGAAGAAGCCGGTCTTGTCGATCACGTCCGCGAGCTTGCGGTGGTGCGTCTCCGAGAGGTCGCGCTGGAATGGCGTGGGCTCGACCTTGGCGATCGGCAGGATGCAGGCAAGCAGCGCGCCGCCGCCCAGCGGATCCCTGTACGTGCCGATGATTTCGCCGCCTTCCTTCACCACGCGCTCGCGCACTTCCTCCGCCGCGCCCGACAGCATGTCCAGCCGGCATTCGGCGGGCGTCAGCCCTCGCGTGTCCGCCTTCGCCTTGCGCGCCCGGCGCTTCGCCGGCGCCCGCTTCATCCCGGTTCTTCGCGTAACCATCGGTTTAGCTTAGCGCAGCGCCGGGAGGTCGGCATACTCGGCTGCCCCGCCCTTCGCCGCGACCGTGCGCCGGATGTCCTCGATGCTGAAGATCCCGGGCTGCAGCGCGTTGAGGTACTCGAAGCTCTCGGCGATCGAATGGTCGCGCGTGTAGGAGATCATGCGCTTGGTCGCTGCGACGGCAACCGGCGCCTTGGCCGCGATGCGCTGCGCCACCGCGAGCGCCCCGGCCACCAGCGCCCCGTGCGTGTCGAACAGGCCGTTGACGAACCCCAGGCGTTCGGCACGTTCGGCGCCCAGCCGGTCTCCCGTGTAGCCCAGCTCGCGGATCACCGCTTCGGGCAGCTGCTTGGGTGCGCGGTTGAAGGTGCCGACGTCCGCCATCATGCCGATGTTGATCTCGTGGATGACGAACCAGGCGTCGCGCGTCGCATAGCGCAGGCAGCAGGCGCTCGCCATGTCCACGCCGCCGCCGATGCAGCCGCCCTGGATTGCGGCGATCACCGGGAAGCGCGCGTCCGCCAGCGCGTTGAGGCTCGCCTGCAGGCGCTCGAGCTCGCGCCGGAAGCGCAATCGCGCCTCGGCGTTGCCGCCGCTCGCGATGTCCGCCGACTGGAAGAGCGCGAGGTCCAGGCCCGCGCAGAAATGCGGGCCCGTGGAGGACAGCACGAGCGCGCGCACGCTCCCGGAGGCGTCCAGGTCGCGCACGATCGCCGGCAGCTCGTTCCAGAACGCAGCCGCCATGGCGTTGCGCCGCTCAGGCCGCGACATCTTCAGGTGCGCGACCTTGCCCTCGACCTGCAACTCGAAACATTCATGCCTCATGGCACCCCCCTTTGATCCAGAGCATAACGCCAGGTGCCGCCCTCACGTAGAGTGGGGAGGTTGGCGGCCTCGGTCGCGTGCAAAATTGACCCCTATACCTCGAAATGGAGGCCTTATGAAGAAGACCGCGTTCATCGCCGCACTCCTGGCGGGTGTCCTCCTCGGCGCGCAGGTGCACGCGCAAACGCGCGGCACCGGCGGCTACTTTGGCGCCGGCGTGATGCAGACCTACACGGACAACGCGACCGAGTTCGCGTGGTCCGCCATCGGCTTTGGCGGCAGCGCCGATAGCAATGCCACGGGCCTCAAGGTCTACGGCGGCTACGTCTGGCCTGCCCGGTTCGGCGTCGAGGTCGGCTACTACGACCTTGGCACCTACGACGTCTTCACGTTTGGCGCGAAATCAGACCAGTTCAAGACCACGGCCCTCACCATCTCGGGGACGTACTCACTACCGCTCAATCCCAGTTTCGGCTTGTTGTTCAAGCTGGGGCTCGCCTTCACGGACGCGGACTACCAGTGCTTCTCCACGTGTGGCTGGCCCTACGTCAACACCAGCCACTCGGACATTGCCGGACTGATGGGCATCGGCCTCGGCTGGCGGCTCGCGCAGAACTTTTCCTTGCGCGCCGAGTGGGAGTACTTCGGCGGCGTGGTGCACATGGTCGGCAATCTCATGGGCGAATACGGCTACAGCGCAATCTCGCTCGCCGGCCAGTTCCACTTCTAGGCGAGCGGCGCGCGCTTCGCGCGCCGCCCGCGCTACACTCCGGCGCAAGCCAACGCGCACGGAGCAGGTCATGCTGCAACTCTCGAGTTTCGTCGGCGGCCGCTGGGTACAAGGCGGCGCTGGCGGCCAGACGCTCATCAATCCCGCCACCGAGGAGCCACTCGCAACCGCATCGAGCGATGGCCTGGACCTGGCGGCCGCGCTCGACTACGCGCGCGCGACCGGCGGACCCGCGCTTCGCGCCCTGTCGTTTGCCGAGCGCGGCGCGCTGCTGAAGGGCATGGCCGATGCGCTGCAGGGCGCGCGCGACGAGCTGCTGGAGCTCGGCGTGCGCAACTGCGGCAATACGCGCTCGGACGCCAAGTTCGACGTGGACGGCGCCATCGCCACCCTGCTCGCCTACGCCGAGCTCGGCGCGCAGCTCGGCGCGGGAAAGTTCCTCGTGGACGGCGAAGGCATCCAGCTCGGACGCTCGCCGCGTTTTCACGGCCAGCATTTCGCGGTTCCGCGCCATGGCGTCGCGGTGCACATCAACGCCTTCAACTTCCCCGCCTGGGGTCTTGCGGAAAAGGCCGCCGCAGCGCTGCTCGCCGGCATGCCGGTGCTCGCCAAGCCCGCCACCGCCACTGCCATGCTCGCCGTGCGCGCGATGCAGGTCATCGCCGAGAAGAGAGTGCTGCCCGAGGGCGCGCTGTCGCTGCTCGCCGGCGCACCGCGCAACCTGCCCGAGCTCCTGGGCGCGCAGGACGTGCTCGCCTTCACCGGCTCCGGCGAAACCGGCGAGCGCCTGCGCGCGCTGCCGAATATCATCCGCCACTCGGTGCGTGTCAACGTGGAGGCCGACAGCCTGAACGCCGCGGTGCTCGGGCCGGATGCGGGCGCGAGCGGCGACCTCTACGAGCTCTTCCTCAAGGAAGTCGTGCGCGACGTGACGCAGAAGGCGGGGCAGAAGTGCACCGCGATCCGGCGTGTGCTGGTGCCCGCTGAGCACGCGGCTGCAGTGCGCGATGATTTGGCGGGTCTGCTTTCGGGCACCAAGGTCGGCAACCCCGCCGAGGAAGACGTGCGCATGGGGCCGCTCACCAATGCGGCGCAACTTGCCGAAGTGCGTGAGGGCGTGGGCCGCCTCGCCGCCGAGGGCAAGCTGGTCGCCGGCGGCGCGCAAGCGCTCTTTCCGAAGGGCTACTTCATTGCACCAACGCTCCTCGAATTCGCGCCCGGGGCAAAGGCCGACGCGGTGCACGCGCGCGAGGTCTTCGGTCCGGTGGTATCCATCCTCCCCTATACGGAAAACCCGGCGGCGATCGTCGCGCGCGGCGGCGGCGGGCTGGTGTGCTCGCTTTACTCGGAAGACGCGGCGTGGCTCGACGAGACCGTCGCGGGCATCGCCCCGCATCACGGGCGCATCTACATCGGCCACCCGAAGATCGAGCTCTCGCCGGGGCCCGGCACGGTGCTGCCGCAGCTCGTGCACGGCGGCCCGGGGCGCGCGGGCGGCGGTGAGGAGCTGGGCGGCCGGCGCGGCCTCGGCTTCTACCTGCAGCGCGTGGCGATCCAGGGCTCGCGCCCGCTCGTGCAGGGACTTGCCAAGGCCGGTACGCAGGCCTGAGCGCGCAGGCCCACGTTTCCACGGCAGGCGCTTCCCATGTGCGGCCGCTACGTCAGCCCCGACCAGGCTTCGATCGAGCGCGCCTGGCAGATCCGGCGCGATAGCGGCCTTTCCTTTCCGCGCCGCTTCAACGTGCAGCCGACCACGGTGGTGCCGCTGCTCTTTCTCGATGCGGGCGAGCTTGCGCTCACCGGCGCGCGCTGGGGCCTCATCCCGCACTGGTGGAAGCAGGAAAAGCCGCCCACGTTCACGATCAACGCGCGGCTCGAGGAGGCGGCGGGCAAGCCCATGTGGCGCGACCCGATGCGCCGCACGCGCTGCCTCCTGCCGGCCGAAGGCTGGTACGAATGGCAGGCGCTCGCCAGCGGCAAGCAGCCGCATTATCTGCACCGCGCGGACGGCAGGCCCTTTTGCTTCGCGGGCCTCATGTCCACCTGGAACAAGCAGCTGAGCTGCGCGATCCTCACCAAGGCCGCCGAAGGACCGGCGACCGAGATCCACGACCGCATGCCCGTAATCCTGCCCGACGAGGCGCACGCGGGCTGGCTCGATCCCGGCTTGAAGGACGCCGCGGCCTACGCGCGCGCGCACGCGCTGTCGCGCGAATTCGCGCACTACGCCGTCTCCAAGCGCGTCAACAACGCTCGCAACGAAGGCCCCGAGCTGCTCGAACCGGTCGAAGCCGCCTGAGGCGGCGCCCCGCGCTCGCGCGCGGCGAATGGGCTCAGCGCTGGCCTGCGCCGAGCGAACCGAAGAAGGCGATGACGTCCTCCGCGAGCAGGGCCGGCTGCTCGAGGGCGGCAAAATGGCCGCCCTTGGGCATCACCGTCCAGCGGCGGATGTCCGTGTAGGTCCGCGCGGCCACCGAGCGCGGCGGGCGCACGATCTCCTTCGGAAACGCGGCGTAGGCGGTGGGCACGTCCACCGTCTGCCCCTCGGGCACGGGCCACGGCCCGTGCAGGCGCGCATAGTAGGGCCAGAAGGAAGAGCCGATCGCGCCCGTGTACCAGTAAAGCGAGATATTGGCGAGCAGTTCATCGCGCGAGACGGCGTTCTCGATCCTGCCGCCGCAGTCCGACCAGGCGTGGAATTTCTCGGCGATCCACGCGGCAAGTCCGGCGGGCGAATCGGTGAGGCCGAAGGCGAGCGTCTGGGGCTTCGTGCCCTGGATCGCCTGGTAGCCGGTTTCCTCCTTCAGCCATTGCGCCAAGTCGCGCGCGAACGCCTTCTCCTCGGGCGTGGGATCGGCCACCATCTTCGCATCGCGGCGCACGGCGAGCAGGTTCAAGTGGATGCCGATGAGGCGCTCGCGGAAACGGTGGCCCAGCACCGAGCTGATGAACCCGCCCCAGTCGCCGCCCTGCGCACCGAAGCGCGCATAGCCGAGCGCGCCCATCAGCTCGGCGAAGCAGGCGGCGATGTCCTCCACGCCGAAGCGCCGCTGGCCCGGCTTGAATGACAGGCCGTAGCCCGGCAGCGAGGGCGCCACCACGTGGAAGTGGGGCGTGAGCAGCGGGATCAGCTTGTGGAACTCGAACACCGAGCCCGGCCAGCCGTGCGACAAGAGGAGCGGCATCGCCTGCGCGTTCGGCGAGCGCGCGTGGATGAAATGCAGCTCGATGCCCGAGACGTTCGCGGTGAACTGCGGGAAAGCGTTGAGGCGCGCCTCCCAGGCGCGCCAGTCGAAGCGGCTGCGCCAGTATTCGCACAGCTCCTTCACGTACGCGAGGCTCGAGCCGGTGGACCAGGGCTCGAGCGGCGGCTCGTCGGGCCAGCGCGTGCGCGCCAGGCGCTCCTTCAGGTCGGCGAGCGCGGCATCCGGCACCTTCAGGCGAAACTCGCGGGGCGTAGGGGCCATCGGGCAGGTAGTATCCGGCCATGCGACGGCTCTGGGCAATCGCTGCCCTCATCGCCCCCATGACCGCCACCGCATTCGACCTGCAAGGCCATCGCGGCGCGCGCGGACTGGCGCCCGAGAACACGCTGCAGGCCTTCGCCACCGCGCTGGCGGTCGGCGTGACGACGCTGGAGCTGGACACCGGGGTCACGAAGGACGGCGTTGTCGTCATCCATCACGACCGCCGCCTCAATCCCGACATCGCGCGCAAGCCGGACGGCCGTTGGGTGGAGGCGCCCACGCCGCTCATCCGCGAGCTCACCTTCGAGGAACTGCGCCGCTTCGACGTGGGCCGCTTGAAGCCCGGCAGCAAGACCGCCGCCGACTTCCCGGACCAGCAACCCGCTGACGGGGCGCGCGTGCCGGCCCTTGCCGAGCTCTTCGACCTGGTTGCCAAGGCCGGCAACACGGTGGTGCGCTTCAACATCGAGACCAAGCTCACGCCCCAGGCGCCGGAGGAGACGCTAGCCCCCGAGCCTTTCGCACGCGCGGTGATCGCGGAAATTCGCAAGGCGGGGCTGGAAGCTCGCACGAGCATCCAGTCCTTCGACTGGCGCACCCTCCAGGTAGTGGAGCGCGAGGCGCCCGCGATCGCCACGGTGTACCTGACGGGACGCAAGCGCGACAGCGGCTCGCAGCCAAGGGCCGTCCATGCGGCGGGCGGGCGCATCTGGTCGCCGAACCATGCGGAAATGGACTCGGCCTCGGTCGTGGAGGCACGCGCCCTCGGCCTGAGCGTGATTCCTTGGACGGTCAACGAGCCCGCGGCCATCGAACGGGTGCTCGACCTCGGGGTGGATGGCCTCATCAGCGACTTTCCGGATCGCGCGCGGGCGCAGATGCAGCGCCGCGGCCTGCCCTTGCCGCCCCAAGCGCCCTAGAGGGTCTGCGGGGGTGGCCTGAGACCCCCTTCTTGGTGTATAAAGCGTTGATGAAAAAGCAGACAGAGGCACCCCGGGAGCATCCCGGGCGGCAGGTCCGTTCCCGTTTCACCGTAGGCAAGTACGAAGTGATCGCCCAGCCGATTCCCGGCTCGGCCCACATGCTCCGGTACACGGTGTTCCTCAAAGGGGCGCGCATCGGCGCCATGGCGAGCTTTCCCACGGAATCCGACTGCAAATTCCTCGAGAGCCCGCCCCCAGTGCCGCCGGTAAAGCCCTTCCAGGTCTTCTACCGGCCCGGTAGGCCCAAGAAGGGCGCGCAGCCGCCCAGCGCGGTGGACCGCGGCAACGGCGTCCCGCACGACGACCTCTCCTCCGGCATCAGCCTGCCGGCGATGGAGAAGTCGGCGGACTGAAAAGCGGGGTCAGGGCCGAATTTCCCTTGCGAGCGGAAATTCAGCCCCGGCCGTCGTTACATCCTGTTGCAATTCGCCCCAATTAGCGGGCGACTGTAAGGGGGTGGCGGGCTTATAAAGTGGGTGGAGGTGCTCCCATGAGAGTGCTAATCGCCGCCCTGCTTGCCGTTGCAGTCGCCGTCTCCCCGGCCAAGGCCGAGGAAGCCAGGACGTTCAGCCAGGCCGAGCTCGACCAGACGCTCGCGCCCGTCGCGCTGTACCCGGACGCCCTGCTCTCGCAGGTGCTGATGGCCGCTACCTATCCCCTGGAAATCGTCGAGGCCGCGCGCTGGTCCAAGGCGCATCCCGGCATCCAGGGCGACGAGGCGGTGCGCGCCGTGCAGGACAAGGACTGGGACCCGAGCGTCAAGTCCCTGGTCGCCTTCCCCAACCTGCTCGCCCGCATGGACGAGAACCTCGAGTGGACCCGGCGCCTCGGCGACGCCTTCCTCACGCAGGAAGCACAGGTCATGGACACGATCCAGGCGCTGCGCCAGCGCGCCAAGGCCGAGGGCAAGCTCGAGTCCGACGAGCGCCAGCGCGTGACGGCGGACGGGCAGACCATCGTCATCGAGCAGGCCAATCCGCGCGTCGTGTACGTCCCCTACTACGACCCTTACGTGGTCTACGGGCCGTGGTGGTGGCCGGCCTACCCGCCCTACGCCTGGGCACCCTGGCCCGGATACGCCGTGGGCTATCCCGGCTTCTGGTGGGGCGTCGGCGTCGGCGTCACGGCAGGCTTCTTCTTCGGCGGGTTCGCCTGGCACCACCATCACGTCGCCGTCGTCTATCCGGGCGCTTACTACGCGCGGCCGGTGGCGGCGTACTACCGCCCGTACGGCTACCCGCCGAAGCAGCTGAACGCCGGCAAGTGGCAGCACGACAAGTGGCACCGCCGCGGCGTCGGCGAGCGCTACGAGACGCGCCGCGCCGGCGCCATGCCGCCCGCGGGCTTCCGCGCCTCGGGGGACCATCGCGGCTACGAGCGCACCGGCGATCCACGCGGCTACGAGAGCCGCGGCGAGCGACGTGGCTTCGAAGGCCGTGGCGAGCAGCGCGGCGATTCGCGCCGTGCGGACTCGCCGCGCACGCAGCCGGGCGGCGATGCACAACGCCAGCAGCCGCGCTTCGAGTCCCCGCGCGCACAGCCGCGCTCCGGGGCGCCGGTTTCGCAGGCCCAGCCGCGAGCGGAAGCGCCGCGTTCCCAGCCTCGCGTCGAGGCGCCCCGCGCGCAGCCGCGAGCGGAAGCGCCTGGCGCGCCTCCTCGTTTCGAAGCGCCACGCGCTCAGCCGCGCGTGGAAGCACCGCGCGCGATGCCGAGAATGGAATCGCGCGGCGGCGAAGCCGGCCGGAGCTTTGGCGGTGGCGGCGCGACTCGAGGTTGGGGCGGCGGGGGCGAGTTCCGTGGCGGTGCTGCCGGCGGAGGCTCCCGCGGCGGCGGTGGCGGCGGCCACGGTGGCAGCCACGGCGGCGGGCGAGGCGGCGGCCAGGCCCGGGGCTAGCGCTCGGCGGCGCAGTGGGCGCCGACTGTGGACAGCGCAGGCGCGGCGACCCTAGCCGCGCTTCTGCATCAGCTTGTCGAACTCCTCGGCAACGCGCGCGTCGTTGTCGAGCATCTCCTGCGGATCCTTCTCCGCGTAGTGCAGCACGCCCAGCTCGGCGTAGGCCTTCTGCACGCGCTCGCTCCACAGGCCGATGTCCTTCACCGTGGGCACGATGCGGCTGAAGAGCCGCTTCTTGAAGCGCGTATGGCCCTCTGACTGGTCGTGCTGCGGCATCGCGTCCTTGGGGTCAAGGCCCACGCGCTCCCACATTTCCTCGGAATTCAGCCGGTCGCGCAGGTGGTGCGAGCCTTCGATGACGAACTCCTCGCGCTCGCGCCGCTCGGCCTCCGTGAGCTGCGGGTAATACTCGCGCAGCGCGAGGCGGCCGAAGGCGACGTGGCGCGCCTCATCCTGCATCACGTAGGCGTTCACCGCCTGGCATAGCGGGTTCTTCGCGTAATCGCGGATGCGCTGGAAGGCGACGAGCGCCAAGCCCTCGATCAGCACCTGCATGCCCAGGTAGGTGAAGTCCCAGCGCCTGTCGGTCAGCGCCTGCTCGAGCAGCACCTTGAGGGGCTTGGAGATCGGGTAGGCGAAGCGGAACTTCTCCTTCAGCAAACGCCGGTAGGCCTCCACGTGGCGCGCTTCGTCCATCACCTGCGTGGCCGCGTAGAACTTGGACTCGATGGTGGGCACGTCCTGCACGATGCGCGCCGCGCAGATCAGCGCGCCCTGCTCGCCGTGCAGGAACTGCGACAGGTTGTGCACCTGTGAGTGGTAGCGCAGGTCGGACTTCTGCCGCGCCGACATCTTGCTCCACAGCGGCGTGCCGTAGAGCGGCAGCACCGTCTCGTCGATCTGCATCGGGTCGTCGGGATCGACCTCGATCGACCAGTCGATACGCTTCTCGGCGTCCCACTGCTGCTGCTTGCCCTTGGAGTACAGGCGCAGCAGGTCTTCGCTCTGCGCGTCGTAGCTCCAGGTGAAGGTGGTTTCCCCCTTGCCGTCGAACTTCCACTGCGTCTCCTCGACCGGCAGGGTGTACTTGAAAACGGCGGCCATGGGTCCGGACTATGCCATCCTTTGCTGGCGCGCGTCGAGGGCGCGCCATGCCGCCGCAAGGCGCAGCTCGCGCGCCTTGCCGGCCACCCCCAGCAGTTCGCGGTCGCGCCGCCAGCGCGCGGCCGCTACGTCTTGCTGCGCCGCCCACTGGCGGTCGGCCTCCTCGACCAGTCCTTCGCCGATGGCCAGCGCGCCCGCGAGCGCGATGTGCGTTTCCGGCGCAAGTGCGTCGAGCGCAGCCAATCCTGTCAGGGCATGCAAGGTCGCGGCAGCGCGCTCGATCCAGCCCGCCGGCCAGCGGCGCGCCCGCGCCTCGGCAACCAGGTAGGCGAGCGCAGCGGCATGCACGTGGATGTCCTCCACCGTGCGAAAGGGCTTCACGTAGCGCTCGTACGCGTCGCCCTCGAGCACGTCCTGGGGTTCCACGCGCACGTTCTCGAGGCGGATGCGCGCGTGCGGTACTTCGGGCACGAAGCGTGTGGACGGCATCGGCAGGATGGAAAGCCCTGCGGCACCCGTGCGCAGCAGCACCGCCTTGAGCGCAGGCCGCTCCTCCGGCGAACCAGCCTGCCGCGCGATCACGATGAACAGGCCACCGTCCGGGCCGAGCGTCGTCCAGCGCTTCTCGCCGGAGATCCGAAAACCCGCGCCCTCCGGCGAGAGCGTGGCGCGCACCGCCTTCGGATGATTGCCCTCGGCCTCCGTCACACAGAGTGCCGCGATGACATCGTCGGCAAGGGCCGGCAGGAGCGCGCGCAGCGCCGCCTGGTAGCCCGCGGCGAACGCCCAGCCAAGCCGGTCCGCGTCGCTGCCGCCCGCGATCGCACGTTCGATCGGTCCGCGATGCCGCGCTGCGATCGCCTGCCAGCGCGGCCACCAATCGTCTACGGCTTCGCAGGTGTGGACGCGCGGCGGCGCCTGCAGCGCCTCGGCTATGGCGTCCACGGTCAGAGGTTGCGCGCGAGCACGTCCGTATACAGCGCCTGCAGGCTGGCGACGTCCGCCTCGTAGGCGCCTGTCGGCTCGAACGCCGCGAACAGCGTGAGCGACTTGCGGTCGTAGTCGAAGGCCGCGGGCAGGATCGGCACCTTCGCCGCGATCGCGATGTTGTAGAAGCCGCTGCGCCAGGGCTTGCCGCGCGTGCGCGTGCCTTCGGGCGCGATGCCGAGCAGCACGCGCTCCTCGCCCGCGATCATTTCCGCGGCATCGGCCACTGCGCCCTGCGGCGTGTCGCGGATGACGGGCGTGCCGCCGAGCCAGCGCATCAGCCAGCCCAACCAGGGATTGAAGAGCGTGTGCTTGCCGAGGAACCTGACGCGCAAGCCCAGGGCGAAGACGACGAGGATGCCGACGACGAAATCCCAGTTCGACGTATGCGGCGCGACAATGGCGACCAGCTTCGGGCGATCGGGCAGCTGGCCCGTGACGCGCCAGCCAAAGAGCGTGAGAAGGCCGCGCGCGCAGGCCTTGGTGAGCGCGTTGCCGCGCCGCGGCAGGCTCGGGGGAAGCTCGGGGAAGCGCGCCATGCGCGCACTCTACTCTGGGATCCGGGGAGCAGCGGCGCCGAAGATGCGCTCGATCAATTGGCGGCGCGACTTGCGCCAGTCTTCGACGAGCGCGTCGCCGATCGGCATCCTCGGGTCGTGGAACATGAGAGCGCGTGGGCCCGCAGGCCCTTCGTCGCGCACCACGAATTGGTAGGACACGCCGCTCTCCTGGATGACGCGCCCGGTGGAGAGCGTCGTCGTCCCGCTGCGCGTCTTGCCGTCGAGCACCAGATGCCCGAGGTAGACCGGCGGCGAGGACGGTGGCACGAGGAAGGCGATGCGCGGCCAGGCAATGTAGGTGTCGTCGTGGATCTGCCCGGCGCCGATGCGAGAGATGACGTAGCTGCCGGGGCGCAGCTTCCAGCGGAAGGAGCCGTCGCCGTCGGCAACCAGGGGCGAGGCGAAGGGCTCGCCCGATTCCAGCCGCAGGGCGCTGAAGCGTGGCGCGGGCCAGGCAGGCCGGAAGCTGCCATAGGGTGCCTTGGACTGGCCGTCCACGAAGTAGTTGATGCGGCCATGGATGACGGTTGCGTCGGCCGAGACGCGGGCGGCATCGGCCTCGGTCGCCGGCTCGATGAAATTCAGCGCGCAGCCGCCGAGCGCCGCGGCTACCAGCGGCAGCAGTGCGCGCCCCGCCTTCATTTCTTCAGCGGCTTGAAGCGGATGCGGTGCGGGCGCGCGGCTTCCTCGCCCAGGCGCTTCTTCTTGTCGGCCTCGTATTCCTGGTAGTTGCCGTCGAAGAACACCCACTGCGATTCGCCTTCCGCGGCGAGGATGTGCGTGGCGATGCGGTCGAGGAACCAGCGGTCGTGCGAGATCACCAGCACGCTGCCGGCGAACTCGAGCAGCGCCTCCTCCAGCGCGCGCAGCGTCTCCACGTCGAGGTCATTGGAGGGCTCGTCGAGCAGCAGCACGTTGCCGCCGGACACCAGCATCTTGGCGATGTGCAGCCGGCCGCGCTCGCCACCGGAGAGCGCGCCGACCATCTTCTGCTGGTCGGGGCCCTTGAAGTTGAAGCGCCCGAGGTAGGCGCGCGAGGGCATCTCGAACTTGCCGACGGTCAGAATGTCCTGCCCGCGCGAAATGGCTTCCCACACGGTCTTGTCGTTCGGCAGCGCTTCGCGGGTCTGGTCGACGAC
>DASWBP010000181.1:0-42729 GCA_036390555.1 Burkholderiales bacterium
CGGTTCGCCGCCGTGCCGCCCTGCTTCCACGGACGCGGCGCTGCCGTCCTAATTCGCCGGACAGCCGGTGCCGCTCGACTTCACCTTGCCGACCAGCAGCAGGAAGCTCTCGAACGGCCCCATGTTGCCCATCGCCTCGAGCATCGGCCCGTCGAAGTGCAGGCGGCCGAACATCATGGCGCGCATCGGGCCGTACTCGCCGCGTCCCATTTCCTGCCAGCGCGCGGTGTCCGCGTGCATCACGTAGTCGGCCGAGAGATCCAGCTTGCCGGTTTCCACCTTGCCGCCGTAGGCGCAGCGGGCCTTGCCGTCCTTTTCCGCGATGCGCAGCTCGGCGCGCGGGCTGTCCTTGCAGTCGGAGCGGTAGACCTGCAGGACCTTGAAGCCGCGCTTGGCGTCGTTTTTCACCCAGCCCGACTCGACCAGCTTGTCTGTGAGGGTGGGGTCCGCGTTCCAGGCCTCGCAGGCCGATTTCGCCCACGTTGCCGACATCATGTCCTGCGCCTGCGCGGCGCCCGCCGCGATCAGCAGCAAGCCCAGCCCTGCCAGCAGGCGCTGCGCGCTCCAGAAAATCTGCTTCATGTCTCCTCCCGAAGTCGGTAAGCAAAAAGGGCCGGGTTGCCCCGGCCCTCTCGTGAGTCGGAAATGCGAAATTTCGCTGGGGCTAGTACTTCCAGCCGTAGGCAATGCCCAGCGAGTTCTGGCTCATGCGCAGGTTGGCTTCGCCGCCGCCCATGCCCGCGGGAGGCGCGCCCGGAGGTATCGAGCCCGAGCCGTTCACCTCTTTTTCGAAGGCGTGCATGTACATCAAGCTGAGCTCGCCCTTGGCCCCCATCTTCCAGGTCGCACCCAGGGTGAGGTGGTCCTCCACCACGCCCGGCGCAAGGATGTTGAGGAACGTCTGGTTCGCGGGGATCGGCTGCTTCAACGTGACGTAGCCGGCACGCAGCGTGACCGTCGGATTCAGGTCATAGGTGACGCCGATCTTGTAGACGGTGGTGTCCTGCCAGCCGAAGCCCGGGCCGTTGGTGCTGCCGAACTGCGCGCCCGTGAACAGGCTGTTGATCGGGTTGCCCACGGCCGGGATGCCGCTGTAATTGATCTGCTCGATGTCGCCGGCGATCGTCAGCGCGGGCGTCGCTTTCCACGCGACGCCGATGCCGTAGTTCTCCGGAATATCGAAGTCTCCCTGGTTGGCGAACAGGCCCCTGTACTTGTCGAACTCGCTCATGCTCGTCTTCGACTGATAGGTGGCGCCTAGCGCCACAGTGGGCGTGATCTGGCCGATCCAGCCGATGCGCACCCCGTAGCCGGTGGAGTCGTCGTAGCCGCGGTTGGTGAAGTTCGCGGGGTCGGACGAAAAACCGGCGAAGGCCGGCGGCAGCCCGTTCGCCTCGAAGCGCTGGTAGGCGAGGTTGAGCGAGACGCCGATCGCGTGGTTGCCGATCTTCCATGCCATGGTCGGCGCGATGAACAGCTGCATCAGGTCCACGCCCGCCTCGCCGCTGCCGCCGAACGCGGCAAACGGGTTGGTCTTGTACGTGGTGTTCATGCCGCCGTTGCCGTACACCGAAATGCCCAGCGACATGGTCGGGCTCAGCATGCGGTTGTAGCCGAACTCCGGGATCAGGAAGCTCGAGGTGCCGTTGCCGTCGTAGGTGCCGTTCAGGCCGGCGCCGTTGCCGGTGATGGTGGCGCCGCGGTCGGGCGAGAACCACTCCAGGCCCAGGTCCGCGCGGCTGCCCACCAGGACCATGCCGGCGGGGTTGGATGCAGCGGCCAGCGAATCCTGCGGCAGCGCGATGCCGACGCCGCCCGTCGCCTTTGCCTTGATGCCGTAGCCGTGCGCGAAATAGCCGGTGGTGGCACCTGCCGCCAACGGCGCAAGAGCCGCGGCGGTGGCTGCGGCGAGTAGTAGCTTCCTCATGTTCTCCCTCTCTCTGTCGGATCCGGGCTCGCGCCCCTTATATGAACAGGCTCACGTCCGCGTCGCGCGCCATCGGCAGGAAGGTCGCGGCGCCGCAGTACTCTTTCACTTGCGTGATGAAGTCCTCGGGCTTGAAGCCGAAGAGGTCTACGGTCATCTGGCAGCCGATCAGGTTCACGCCGCCTTCGATGCACGCGTTGCGCAGCTCTTCTACGCCGGCGACGCCCTTGGAGTGGATGGTCTGCTTCATCAGCGTGGTGGCGATGCTCTCGAAGCCGGGCACGATGGCCTGCACGGCGTTCGGGATGTTCCAGTTGATGCTCTTGAACCAGTCCGGGCCGAAAGGCATCTTCATCGGCATGCCGGGGTTGCCAAGCGGGCTTATCTTCAGGTCGCTCAGGTCCTTCTTGAGCAGGTTCAGGCCGTAGAACGTGAAGAACACCGAGACGTTCCAGCCCAGTGCCGCGGCGGTCGAGGCCAGGATGAAGGGCGGGTAGGCCCAGTCGAGCGTGCCCTTGGTGGAAATGATGGTCATCGACGGCGTCTGCTTCTCCCGCAGCTCGGCGAGCTTCTTGGGCAGCAGGGCGTCCAACCGCTCGTTGATCAGGCGGTCGAGATCGGCTTGGTCGGACATGAATGGCTCCTCGTGTCGGCGGAACTTAATACCCTTAGGGAGTATGCGCCAAATGTTTCCTCTGATGGAGCGGCGCAGTTTTGCTTATGTGGCATCGCACCATAGGAGGATGTGGCGGGCAGATACCCTCCCATGTATAGTCGCGCGATGACCGATCCCGTGATGCACGATCCCGAGGCGAAGAAGGCGATGGACGCGCGCCTCGCGCGCATCGAGGGCCAGGTGCGCGCGGTGCGGCGCATGATCGCCGAGGACGAGCACTGCGAGGACATCGCGCAGCAGCTCGCCGCCGCGCGCAAGGCGCTCGACCGCGCCTTCTACGAGATGGTGTCGTGCATGATCCGGCAGGAGCCCCCGGCCGGCAACGAGGACCGCAGCGAGCGCGCCGGCCGCGTGGCCGAGCTGCTCGCGCGCTTTGGCTGATGAACGCCGTTTACCTGGAAGCTGGAAACCACACATGAACTTCGACAAGGAACTCGACGCCCGCGGGCTCAACTGCCCGCTCCCCATCCTGCGCGCGAAAAAGGCGCTGAACGACATGCAGTCGGGGCAGGTGCTGAAGATCGTCTCCACCGACCCGGGCTCGGTGAAGGACTTTGCGGCCTTTGCCAAGCAGACCGGCAACGAGCTGCTCTCGCAGTCCGACGCGGACAAGGAATACACCTTCTTCATGCGGCGCAAGTAGCGCCGCGGGCGCGCGGACGCAGGCTGTGCCCGCGCGCAGCCAGGTGCCCCGCGCGCTAGGCGACGCTGCCGAAGCCGAGGTCTACCGCGCCCGCGGGTGCCTTGAGGCCCGCCAGGCGGCAGCCCTGGGCCACCGGGCCGCGCGGGAACAGGGTGTGCAGGTACTTCAGGCCGCCCTTGAAGTGAAACTTCTCCTCCAGCGCGTCCTTGATCTCGCGCAGGCTGATCGCCGCGGCCTCATGGCGCGCGTAGAACTCCTGCAGGCCGCGCAGCACTTCCCAGTGGTCCTCCTCGAGCGCGAGGCCCTCCTCGGCAGCGAGGCGCCGTGCCGACTCGGGCGTCCACTCCACTGGCGCGAAGCGGAAATTCGGGTGCGGCGCGGGCGTGTCGCCCATGAGCGATTCCCGGGTCAGGGACATGGCGGCCTCCTTCGGTGGTGGACCGGGCGAATCCATTATCACGCCGCGCTGGCGCCGCGCCAAGCACAGTAAACTCATGCCGTGAGCGACGCGCTCGACTACCTGCTGAAGGCCCGGCCCGACGCCATCGGCCACTACTTCCGCTTTCTCAAGCAGGCGGGCTCCACGCTTGAGCCGAAGACGCGCGCGCTGATCTCGGTGATCACCAAGGTGCACTCGCAGACCGAGCGCGGCTTTCGCCAGTATCTGGTGCGCGCGCTCCACGAAGGCGTGAAGCCGGCCGAAGTGCTCGACGCGCTGCTGATGGCGTTCCCGGCGCTCGGCATGGCGAAGATCGTCTGGGCCGTGGATCTGATCCTCGAGATGGACATCCCCGAGTTCCGTCCCGAGCTGCTGGCCGCCGGGCCGAAATGGCACGACGTGGCGGCGGCGGATGCGCTGGGCAAGGGCGAGGTGAAGCGCATCGCCTGCGACGGGCGCGAGCTGTTCGTCTGCCGGCCGGACGGCGAGTGGCGCGTCTACGACAGCCGCTGCCCGCACCAGGTAACCAACATTCCGCTGGTGGCGCTCGATGGCATGCGCCTCACCTGCCCGAAGCACGGCTGGAAATTCGACATCGCCTCCGGCCAGTGCGTCGAGAAGGGCTCGCGCCCGCTCAAGCGCTTCGAGGCGCGCGTCGAGGGCGGGCGGCTGCAGGCCTACTGGTAGCTAGGCGACGCTGCCGTAGCTCGGATCGAACGAACCCGCGGGCGGCGCGAGGCCTGCAACGCGGCAGCCCTGGGCGAGCGGGCCGCCGGGAAACAGCATGTA
This sequence comes from Burkholderiales bacterium, assembly GCA_036390555.1. Taxonomy (GTDB): domain Bacteria; phylum Pseudomonadota; class Gammaproteobacteria; order Burkholderiales; family SG8-39; genus JAABQT01. The sequence continues at coordinate 4,475 of DASWBP010000181.1, forward strand.
GAGGTGACGCAGGCCGCCCTTGTGGTGGAAGCGCTCCTCGAGCGCATCGTGCAGCGCGCGCCTGCGGATCGGCGCGCCTTGCTGGCGCGCGTAGTGCTCCTGCAGCGCGCCGATCACCTCCCAGTGATCCGGGGTCAGCGCCAGTCCTTCCTGCTCCGCCAGCCGCAGCGCCGCCTCCCGGGTCCAGCCCTCTGGCGCGAAGCGGAACTCGCCAGCGGGCATGGCCTCAGGCGCGGATGCGCTCGTAGTAGCGCGCGCGGTACAGCAGCCGCGGCCGCGACGCGTCGTCGCTGAACGCAGTGCGCGCGTGCAGCACGTTGTTGCAGATCACCCCCATGCCCGGCTCCAGCCGCAGGCGCAACGCGTAGGGCGTCTCGCCCGCGAACCAGGCTGCAAGGCGCGCAACTGCGCCGGCGGTCGCGGCGTCCCGCGCCCAGCCGATGCTCACGCTGCGCGCGGTGTAGCGCATGTGCAGCGCGCCGTCGCGCTCGTCCACGGAGAACACCGGCGCGCTGCTCGCCGCGCGCGCGACGCCGCCCTCGTTGGTGCGCTCGGGGATGGTCATGGCGCCCGGCTGCATCAGCGCGCGGATCCAGTCCGGGTTTTCGTCGCGCAGCATCAGGTAGGCGATCTCGTGGTCGAGCAGCAGGCTCTCGCCGCCCGCGGCGGCACTCCTCGCGCAATGCAGGATGAAGGCGCGGATGCGCCGCTCGGGCGGGTTGTAGTAGCCGTCGGTGTGCCAGTTGATCGCGCGATTGGTGTACGGGATGAACTCGCCGCGCGCCTGGCCTTCGCGCACCGTGATGCTCGAGACACCGTCGTCGTCCGCAAGCCAGTTGGGGTCGAGGCGCTCCAGGCCGAACTGGCGGCCCAGCGCGCGCGCGCGCTCCTTGCCCTCGCGCGCGGGCGCCTCTCCCGCGCCGGCAACTTCATCTTCGCCGCGCGCAGCTTGCGCGCCGTCGCCGCCGGGAGTGGTGGCGTACACCGCCATGTTGGCGCGGCGCAACCGGTCCGCGATCGCCGCGTGCTCGGCTGCGCTCAGGCGGCGCGGGTCGCGCACCTCGACCAGCAACTCCTCGGCGCGCTGCGGGTAGGCGGCAAGCTTCGCCTCGCGCCAGACGCGGAATGCCTCCGCGGCTTCGAGGCGAAACGGATTGCCGAGCGCGTGGCTCAAGCGGGCGGGCGCGCTCAGTCGCCGGACACGGCCCGGCGGCGCGGCCCGGCGGCCGGCGGCGAGAGCAGGCCGTCCACCGTCTTCTTCAGCATGCCGAGCGCTTCCGGCGCCTGGATGTCCATGATCTGGTCGGCGACCCAGTGCTGGTCGGAGTCCAGCATGTGCTCGCGCACCGCGAGGCCGAGGTAGCGCAGGATCGGGTAGCCGGGCTTCTCCGGCGTGCACTCGAAGGTGGCGTAGTCCGCCGCGCGCCGGTTGAGCAGATCGATGAAGTTCGCCTTGTAGTCGAAGCCGTCCGCGCCCACCATCGCGCGGATATTGTCCTGCACGATCTCCGCGAGGCGCTGGCCGGCCACCTGGATGAAGCGCGCGCGCTCGGGCTCGGGCATGCGGCCGTAGGCCATGCGGTCGGCCATGTGCAGCAGGAACGCCGCCATCTCGCCGAGGATCTTCATGCCGCGCTCGGGGGTGACGATGTCGCAGTCCCACTTGGAGAGGTTGGTCACCACCTCGTCGGCAATGCGCCAGATCGTCGAGGCGAGGACCGAGGCGGTCTCCGCGGTCGAGCGGCCGCCCGCGTTCTTGAAGAAGACGGTCTTCAGGCGGATCGCCACGCGCGCGCCCGGCTACTTCTTCTTGCGGATGAAGAACTCGTGCACGTCGCGCGCGGTGTCGCGCGCCGCGACGAGCTCCAGGCCCGTGCTCTTCACCCAGGCGCGCACGTCCGCGGGCGAGCCGGGGCAGCTGGAGATGAGCTGCAGCACCTCGCCCGCCTGCATCGCGTCGAGCAGCTTCTTCGCCTCGATGATGGGGCCGGGGCAGGACACGCCGCGGATGTCGAGCACCGCGTTCGCCTTGATCTCCAGGCCATGCCCCTTGCGCAGGTAGTACTGCGTGCTCTTGCCGTCGCCCTTCTCCGTGCCGATCAGCTCGTGGTCGGTGTGCCTCACCCAGGCGCTCACGTCGTCGAAGGTGCCCGGGCAGTCCGACACGAGCAGCAGCACCTGGCCGCTGTCGAGGTCGTCGAGCACGCGCTTGGCGCCCAGCAGCGGCGCGGGGCAGGAAAGGCCGGTGAGGTCGAGCGTGATGGTCGGCTTGGCTTTCAATTGCGGGTCCTTGTAGGGCGCGCCCATCAGTATCCTCCTTTGCCATAGGGCTTGGGCAGGCCGGCGATCTTCGCCGCCTGCTTCGCGGGACCGGCCGGAAACAGGTCGTAAAGGTACTTGCTGTCGGTGCCCGGGCGCACGCTCTCGGCAAAGCCCTTCAGCATGTTGCGGAAATTCGGCGTGTGCCCGTCCTCGCGGTAGCGCTCGCGCATGAAGCGGATCACTTCCCAGTGCGCGTCGGTGAGCGCGATGCCCTCGGCCTGCGCGATCAGCGGCGGCGCCTCGTCGCTGTAACTGGCTTCGAGCAGGTAGCCCTCTTCGTCGGCTTCGTGCTCCACGCCCTCGATCATGTAGCCCATGCTCTTCTCCTTGCTCTACTTGTGTCCCACGAATATGCCGAAGCCGAGGCCGCGGTGCGCGCCCAGGCCGTGCACCTGCAGCGCAAGCGACTGTCGCGCGGATAGTTCGGCGAGCATCAAGCTGTATCCGGCGATGTCGCCCGCCGCGCCGCGCGTGACCGAGCGCTTGCCCACGATGAAATCCGCCGCGACGTCGATCCGTCCAAGCTCCGCCGCCGCCTGCTTGACGAAGCTTTCCTCGTCGTCGCGCTCGGCGGCAACGCGATACGCGTAGAGCGTCGCGTACGGCGCAAGGGGTCGCGACTTCGCGTCGCCGAGCGCGACGAGCGCTCCCGCCACGTCCAGCCGCGCGCCGCACAGGCCCAACGCAGCATCGACGCTCGCTTCAGGCAGGCGCATGAGCAGCCGGCTGCGGCGTTGCAGCACGATCCCACCCGCGCCCGCCGAGGCCCCGCGCACTGGCAGGACCGCGACCGTGGGATCGGCGAACAGCTCCGGCGCGACCCCGGAAAGCGCGCGCCACAGATCGAAGGAGTGGTCGCGAGGCAGCGGCCCGCCCTCGACGGCGTAAGCGATATCCACATAAGTCACTTGGGTTGCTTGCGCCCCCAGGCTGCCATCGCCTCGCCCCAGCGCTCGGCGGTCTGCGCATCGACGTCGAAGACGGTGAAGCGCTTGCCTTCGCGGATGCGCACGCGCAGCAGCGCCATGCCGCCCTCGGCGTGGACCGCTTCCTGCAATTCGATCGCCTGCCCGCCGAGAGGGACGACGAAGGTCTGCAGCGACGTGAACGTGGCCATGGCGCGGATTGAATCCGGGGGGCGCCGCGGTGCCTATTCCCCGCACGGCGCAGCACGCATACCCCATCTGGGTTATGCCGCATACCCGGTTGGGCGCTATCCCGGCCCCCCGCGCACCGATAGAGTCCCCGGAGTCCGCAAGTCCTTTGAGGAGGGGCAGGCATGGCCAAGAAAGAGCACGAGACGCCGTTGCTGGATCAGCTGGAGGGCGGCCGCTGGCCGAGCTTCGTCACCGGGCTGAAGCGCCTGGCGAAGGACAACGACATGATGGTGGACCTGATGGGACAGCTGGAAGCGTCCTATCGCACCAAGACCGGCTACTGGAAGGGCGGCACGGTCGGCGTCTTCGGCTACGGCGGGGGCGTGATCCCGCGCTTCACCGAGCTGAAGGACGCCGAGGGCAAGCCCGTCTATCCGGACGCGGCGGAGTTCCACACGCTGCGCGTGCAGCCCCCCGCGGGCATGCACTACGACACCAAGACCCTGCGTCAGCTCTGCGACATCTGGGAAAAGCACGGCTCGGGGCTGATCGCCTTCCACGGCCAGTCCGGCGACATCATGTTCCAGGGCGTGCGCACGGACAAGGTGCAGGACGCCTTCAACGAGCTCAACGAGGCGGGCTTCGACCTGGGCGGCGCGGGCCCGGCGCTGAGGACCTCGATGTCCTGCGTCGGCTCGGCGCGCTGCGAGCTCTCCTGCTACGACGAGCAGCGCGCGCTGCGCGAGGTGATCAACTCCAACCTCGACGACATGCACCGCCCGGCGCTGCCGTACAAGTTCAAGTTCAAGTTCTCCGGCTGCCCGAACGACTGCGTGAACGCCATCCAGCGCTCGGACTTCGCCACCATCGGCACCTGGCGCGACAACATGCAGGTGAACCACCAGTACTCGCGCGCGTACTACAAGGCGCACGGCATGACCGACCTGGTGAACGACGTGGTCACGCGCTGCCCGACCAAGGCGATCCAGATCGTGAAGAAGTCGGAGCTGAAGGCTGGGCCGCAGCACTCGGTCGCCGAGCTCGACGACGAGCTGCGCCTGGTGATCGACAACAAGGACTGCGTGCGCTGCACCCACTGCCTGAACGTGGTGCGCGGCGGCCTGCTCCCGGGCAAGGAGCGCGGCGTCTCCATCCTGGTGGGCGGCAAGGGCGTGCTCAAGATCGGCGCCACCATGGGCACGGTGATCGTGCCTTTCATGAAGCTCGAGACCGACGAGGATTTCGAGAAGTTGAAGGAGCTGGCGCGCAACGTGCTGGACTTCTTCGCCGAGAACGCGCTCGAGCACGAGCGCGTCGGCGAGACCGTGGACCGCATCGGCCTGGTGAACTTTCTCGAGGCGGTCGGCCTCGACGTGGACCCCAACATGATCAGCGAGCCGCGCTCCAACCCCTACGTGCGCACCGACGGCTGGGACGAGGAAGCGGCCAAGTGGATCGAGCGCAAGCAGGCCGAGAAGAACGCGGCGTGAACGCCGGAGGGATGACGCACATGGACCAGGCAGTGGCAGGACCGAAAGCGCAAGCGAAGGCCCCGGCACCGCGGCCGCCGATCGAGACCGGCGCGCCGGACCCGATGCCGCTCATGCATCCGTTGATGCGCAAGAACTACGGCAAGTGGATCTACCACGACCATCCGCGGCCCGGCGTGCTGATGCACCGCGCGGCGAATGGCGAGGAGATCTGGACGGTCAAGGCGGGCACGCAGCGGCAGATGGACGTCTACACCATCCGCAAGCTCGCCGACATCGCCGACCGGTACGCCGAAGGGCACGTGCGCTTCACCACGCGCTCGAACATCGAGTACATGGTGGCGGACAAGACGAAGGTCGAGCCGCTCATCAAGGCGCTCAACGACGCGGGCTTCCCGGTGGGCGGCACGGCGAACTCGGTGTCGATGATCGCGCACACGCAGGGCTGGCTGCACTGCGACATCCCGGGGACGGACGCCTCCGGCGTGGTGAAGGCGCTGATGGACGAGCTCTACGACGAGTTCGTCAAGCAGGAAATGCCCAACCGCGTGAAGCTCTCCACCTCCTGCTGCGAGATCAATTGCGGCGGCCAGGCGGACATCGCCATCATCGTGCAGCACACCAAGCCCCCCAAGATCAACCATGACCTGGTGGCGAACGTCTGCGAGCGCCCGGCGGTGGTGGCGCGCTGCCCGGTGGCGGCGATCCGGCCCGCGCTGGTGAACGGCAAGCCCTCGCTCGAAGTGGACGAGAAGAAGTGCATCTGCTGCGGCGCCTGCTATCCGCCGTGCCCGCCGATGCAGATCAACGACGCGGAGCACTCCAAGATCGCGATCTGGGTGGGCGGCAAGAACTCCAACGCCCGCAGCAAGCCGACCTTCCACAAGCTGGTCGCCTCGGGCCTGCCCAACAACGCGCCGCGCTGGCCCGAAGTGGCAGAGGTGGTGAAGAAGATCCTCGCCGTCTACAAGGCGGACGCGCGCTCCTGGGAGCGCATGATCGACTGGATCGACCGCATCGGCTGGGCGCGCTTCTTCGAGAAGACCGGGCTGCCGTTCACCAAGTACCACATCGACGACTGGCGCGGCTCGCGGCGCACGCTCAACGCCTCCACCCATATCCGCTTCTAGGCGCGCGATGAAGATCGGCTTGCTGATCAACGAGGGGCCGTACAACCACCAGGCGGCGGACACCGCCTGGCACTTCGCCAGGGCGGCGCTCGCCAAGGGGCACCAGATCCAACGCGTGTTCTTCTACAACGACGGCGTCAACAACGCGACCAAGCTCACCGAGCCGCCGCAGGACGACCGGCACATCGTCAACCGCTGGTCCAAGCTCGCCCAGGAGCACGGCACCGACCTCGTGGTGTGCGTCGCCGCGGGCCTGCGGCGCGGGCTGGTGGAGGACAACCTCGCGCCGGGCTTCCGCATTTCGGGACTCGGCCAGCTGGTGGAAGCCGGCATCGAGTCCGACCGACTCGTGGTGTTCGGCGACTGAGCACGAAAGGCAGGCACACATGACCCAGGTGGCCGAAGAGACCGAGCGTGAAGCGGGCACGGAGGCGGTCGTCAAGAAATTCATGTTCGTCAACCGCAAGGCGCCGCACGGCACGATCTATGCGCTCGAGGGGCTGGAGGTGGTGCTGATCAGCGCCGCCTTCGACCAGGACGTGTCGCTCGCCTTCCTCGATGACGGCGTCTACCAGCTGCTCAAGGGCCAGGAAACCAAGTCGCTGGAAGTGAAGAACTTCTCGCCGACCTACCGCGCGCTCGAGGGCTACGACGTCGAGAAGCTCTACGTCGAGCGCGAGTCGCTCGAGGCGCGCGGCATCAGGGAAGAGCAGCTGCTCGTGCCGGTGCAGGTGGTGAGCGCGAAGGAAATGGCCGAGCTGATGGAACAACAGGACGTCATCATCGGATTCTGAAATGCTGCACATCGTCAACAAGTCGCCCACCGAGCGCAGCTCGCTCTCGAGCTGCCTCGCGCACGCGCGCAAGGGCAGCGCGGTCATCCTCATCGAGGACGCGGTGTACGCCGCGACCAGGGGCAACGCCGCGCAAGCCGCGCTGGCGCGCGCCATGCAGGAGGTGACGGTGTACGCGCTCGGGCCCGACCTGGAGGCGCGCGGCGTGCGCGCCAGCGTCATGGACGGCGTGCAAGTGGTGGATTACGGCGGCTTCGTGGACCTGGTGGCCGAGCACCGCACGAGCCAGTCCTGGCTTTGAACTGAATCGCAACGAAGGAGAAGCGCTATGGCAATTACCGTGGGCGGCAACACCATCGAGACCGACGAGGAAGGCTATCTCACCAACCTCGGCGACTGGACCGAGGACGTGGCGAACGAGATCGCCAAGGCCGAGAACGTCAACATGACCGAGAACCACTGGGAAGTGGTCAACTTCCTGCGCGAGTACTACAACGAGTACCAGATCGCGCCGGCCGTGCGCGTGCTCACCAAGGCGATCGGCAAGAAGCTCGGGCCCGACAAGGGCAACAGCAAGTACCTGTACGAGCTGTTCCCGTACGGGCCCGCCAAGCAGGCGTGCAAGATCGCCGGCCTGCCCAAGCCGACGGGCTGCGTCTAGGGACGAGGGGCGCGCGGCCCCCTCGCGCCGCCCCGAGGAAGAATCCGCAGCGATAGGTCATAGGGGCTTGCCGAGCGTTTCATGTCGCCGCTTACGATCGTCTATGCGTGCCTGTTCTACGCCGCCAGCGCAGTGCTGGCGGCCGGGCTCGCGTGGAAGATCGCCGAGTACTGGCGCGCGCCCGCGCCGCTGAAGATCCCGACCACGCCCGCCCCGGCCACGCAGGCCGGCGTCGTCGGACGCATGGCGCGCGAGGTGGTGCTGTTCGAGAGCCTGTTCCGCGCCAACAAGTGGATCTGGCTCTTCGGCTGGATCTTCCACGTGGCGCTCGCGCTGGTGCTGCTGCGCCACGTGCGCTACTTCCAGGACCCCGTCTGGGGCGTGGTCGCGATCGCGCAGCCCTTCGGCATCTACGCAGGCTTCGCCATGCTCGCGGGGCTCGCGGGCCTGTGGGCGCGCAGGTTTCTCGTGGAGCGCATCCGCTACATCTCGACCTGGTCCGATCACCTGATGCTCGCGCTCCTCGTGGCGATCGCCGCCTCCGGGCTCGCGATGAAGTATGTGGCGCACACGGACGTGGTCGCGGTGAAGGCTTTCATGCTCGGCCTGATGGTCCTTGACTGGCAGCCGCTGCCCGCGGACCCGATCCTCCTCGCGCACCTCGCGCTCGTCGCGCTGCTGATGGCGGTGTTTCCCGCCTCCAAGCTGCTGCACGCGCCGGGCGTCTTCTTCAGCCCCACGCGCAACCAGGCCGACGACTCGCGCGAGCGCCGGCACGTGGCGGCCTGAGCGCGCGACGCACCGTGGCCAGCACCGCCGTGCAGGCACCGCCGCTCCGGGAATACCCGGTGATCCCGATCCTCGCGCGCGACGCGATGGCGGGCTCCAAGCCCTATCCCGCCACCGAGAAGATGAACGAGGCGCTCGGCTTCCCGGGCAAGCTCGTCGACGGCTGGCGGGAGAAGGCGGTCTTCAAGATCGGCGAGCTGCTGGAGAAGAACCGCGGCCTGCGCGTGTTCCTCGATGCCTGCGTGCATTGCGGCGCCTGCACCGACAAGTGCCACTACTTCCTCGGCACCGGCGACCCGAAGAACATGCCGGTGGCGCGCCAGGACCTGTTCCGCAAGGTGTACCGCCGCTACTTCACCCTCGGCGGCAAGCTCTTTCCGAAGCTCGTCGGCGCCGAAGACCTCAGCGAATCGGTGCTGGAGGACTGGTACAAGTACTTCAACCAGTGCTCCGAGTGCCGCCGCTGCTCGGTGTACTGCCCCTACGGCATCGACACCGCCGAGATCACCATGGCCGCGAAAGAGGTCATGGACTCGATCGGCGTGGGGCAGAAGTACACCAACGAGATCATCGGCAAGGTGCACAAGATCGGCAACAACCTCGGCCTGCCGGGCCCGGCGCTCAAGAACACGCTGGAGACGCTGGAAGAGGAAGTGAAGGAGGAAACGGGGCTGGATGTGCGCTTCCCGCTGGATGAGAAGGGCGCGGAAGTGCTGGTGGTGGTGCCTTCGGCCGACTTCTTCGCCGAGCCGCACGTCTTCAGCCTCGTCGGCTACGCCAAGGTGTTCCATGCCGCGGGCATCCGCTGGACACTGTCCTCGCACGCTTCCGAGGCGGCGAATTTCGGCGTGTTCATCGGCAGCCAGGAGCAGATGAAGGCGATTGCCGGCCGCGTGCGCGAGGCGTCGCTCGAGCTGGGCGTGAAGCGCATCGTGGTGGGCGAGTGCGGCCATGCCTGGCGCGTCGCCTACAGCTTCTGGAACACGCTGATCGGGCCGTTCGATTACCTCGATGCGCGCTACCCGGTGCCGCAGCACATCTGCGAGCTCACCTACGACCTCATCCAGCGCGGCGCGATCAGTTTCGACCGCGAGAAGAACGACGCGCACGTGGTCACCTTCCACGACTCCTGCAACGTGGCGCGCGCCTCCGGCATGGGCGGCATCCCGCGCGGCCAGTTCATCCTCCCGCGTGCGGTCATCCGCGCCGCGGCCAATCACTTCCACGACATGGCGCCGGAGACCATCCACGAGCACACCTTCTGCTGCGGCGGCGGCGGCGGGCTGCTCACCGACGAGCTGCTCGACCTGCGCGTCAAGGGCGCGCTGCCGCGCATGGAGGCGCTGCAGAAGGTGGTGGACGAGCACGGCGTCAACTTCATGGCCACCATCTGCGCCATCTGCAAGGCGCAGTTCGCAAAGGTGCTGCCGTACTACAAGTTCGACATGGGCATGATCGGCGGCGTTCACCAGCTGGTGAGCAACGCCATCCGGCTCGGGCGCAACGATTAGCTCTCAACGAGGCAAAGCGAATGTCCGCAACGATGGAGAAGGGACCCGCCGCCGAGAAGCTCACCTTCCGGCGCTTCAAGGACGGCGACCACAAGCGCAAGGACTGGCACGAGCAGATCTTCGATGCCGACCACAGCCACAAGTGCCCCACCTACCAGAAGAGCACGCCGCCCTGCCAGGCGAGCTGCCCTTCGGGGGAGGACATCCGCGGCTACCTCGCGATCGTGCGCGGCACCGAGAAGCCGCCGGCCGGCATGGCCTGGCAGGAATACGCCTGGCGGCGCCTCACGGAGGCGAACCCGTTCCCCTCGGTGATGGGGCGCGTGTGCCCCGCGCCCTGCGAGTCCGGCTGCAACCGCAACGAGGTGGAGGACTTCGTGGGGATCAACTCGGTCGAGCATTTCCTCGGCGACTGGGCGATCAAGAACAACCTGCAGTACCGCAAGCCGGAGAACACGACCGGCAAGAAGGTCGCCGTCATCGGCGGCGGTCCGGCGGGCCTTTCCTGCGCGTACCAGCTGGCGCTGATGGGCCATGACGTCACCATCTTCGACGAGCACGCGGAGCTCGGCGGCATGATGCGCTACGGCATCCCGGGCTTCCGCACCCCGCGCGCGACGCTCGATGCGGAGATCAACCGCATCCTCGCGCTCGGCGTCAAGGCGAAGCTCGGCACGCGCGTGGGCGCCGACGTGACGCTGGAGTCGCTGCAGAAGGACTTCGACGCGGTGTTCATGGGCCTGGGCGCGCAGGGCGGACGCGCGCTGCCGGTGCCGGGGTCGGATGCGCCGAACTGCGTGACCGCGACCTCGTTCCTGCGCGCCTTCAACGACGGGCGCCTTAAGCACGTGGGCAAGCGCGTGGTGGTCGTCGGCGGCGGCGACACCTCCATCGACGTGGCGACCGTGGCGCGGCGCCTGGGCCACATCCAGCATATCCGCCCGACCGACCATCCCGAGGCGGTGATCGTCGGCAAGGTGGCGCAGGACGTCGCCGAGGTCTCGGCGCGCCAGGGGGCGGAGGTCACGCTCACCTCGGTGTTCTCCATCGAGAAGATGCAGGCCAACCGGCACGAGATCGAGCATGCCCTTGCCGAGGGCATCGCCATCCGCGACGGCTGGGCGCCGGTCGAGGTGATGCGCGGCGCCGACGGCCGCGCGACGGGCCTCAAGATCGCCAGGTGCGAGGCGAAGTTCATCGGACCGAAGCTCGAGGTCAAGGTGGACGAATCCACGGCGCAGGTGGTGCCCGCGGACCTCATCGTCTCGGCGATCGGCCAGGCGGTGGACTTCACGGGACTGCCCGGCTTCGACAACGGCCGCGGCCTGATCTCCGCGGACAAGAACTACCAGGTCGCCGGCAAGCCCGGCGTCTGGGCGGGCGGCGACGTGCTGCGGCCGCACCTGCTCACCACGGCGATCGGCCACGGCTGGATCGCCGCCGAAGGCATCGACCGCTTCCTGCGCGGCGAGGCGCAGGACAAGCGCCCGAAGATCGACGTGCACTCCTTCGACCTGATGCGCAAGCTCGTGGAGAAGGGCATCAAGGTGGAAGAGGCGCCGCGCGAGTACGTGCGCGGCACCGACGCCGCCAAGTTCGCGGTGCACAACTACGACGACCGCTCCGCGCGCTACATCATCCCGCACGAGGATCTGTTCCTCGGGCACTTCACCCACACGCCGCGCGAGAAGCGCAACATCACGCAGCTCAGCGCCGAGCAGGCGCTCGGCAACTTCGAGGAGCGCCTGGACGCGCTGGAGGAGAAGCGCGCGGTGGCGGAGGCCAAGCGCTGCATGAGCTGCGGCCTGTGCTTCGAGTGCGACAACTGCGTGGTGTACTGCCCGCAGACCGCGGTGTTCCGCGTGAAGAAGGACAAGGCGACGATGGGCCGCTACGTGGACACCGATTACACCAAGTGCATCGGCTGCCACATCTGCGCGGACGTCTGCCCGACGGGCTACATCCAGATGGGCATGGGCGAGTAATGACGCCAGGGCGAGCGACGCTGCGAGGCCGCCTGACGCTGCGCGTCGCGTCCGCCCTGCTGGTCGTGCTCGCGGCGGGCGCGTCGCTCGCCGTCTGGGCCTCGGTCGTTCATGCGCGTGCACCCAAGCCCGTGGTGACCATCGAGCGCCCGGGCCAGTGCGTCGAGGCCACCGACGTCATGCGCCGCGACCACATGAAGCTGCTGCTGCACCAGCGCGACCGCACCATGCGCGAGGGCGTCCGCACCAAGCCGCACAGCCTCGCCGGCTGCGTCGAGTGCCACGCCAGCGCGAAGACCGGCAGCGTCCTGGGCGAGCAGGGCTTCTGCGAGAGCTGCCACCGCTACGCGAGCGTCAAGCTCGACTGCTTCGAGTGCCACGCCTCCAAGCCCGAGCGCGTTTCGGCCAGGGCAAAGCCGTGAGCGAAGGCAGCCGCAGAGCCTTTCTCAGCACTGCGGCGGCCGCGCTTGCCGGCGTGGCCATCGCGCCCGGCATCCGCCTGATCGAGATCGCCGGCGCACGCGCCCCGGAGGAAGCGGCGAGCGCCAAGGTGCGCTGGGGCATGCTGATCGACACCGCCAAGTGCGCGACCGGCTGCACCGAGTGCGTCAAGGCCTGCAACGAGGAGAACGGGCTGCGCGACACCGGCCGGCCGCGCACCGACGCGCAGTGGATCCGCAAGATCGACCTGAAGGACCTGCGCACGGGGCGCCAGCATTCGGCGCCGGTGATGTGCCAGCACTGCGCCGAGCCGCCTTGCGTGGACGTGTGCCCCACGGGCGCGTCCTTCAAGCGCGCCGACGGCATCGTGCTGGTGGACAAGCACACCTGCATCGGCTGCCGCTACTGCGTGATGGCCTGCCCGTACAAGGCACGCTCCTTCATCCACGAGAACCTCGCTGAGCAGAAACCGGCGGTGCCGCGCGGCAAGGGCACGGTGGAGGGTTGCACGCTGTGCGTGCACAAGATCGATCGCGGCGACGGCTCCACCGCATGCGCGCAAGCGTGCAAGGCGGCGGGCCATGAGGCGATCGTCTTCGGCGACCTGAACGACCCGCAGAGCGCCGTCTCGAAGCGCCTGCGCGAGATCCCGAGCATCCAGCTGCGCAGCGATCTGCGCCTGAACACCGGCGTGCGCTATTCCGGAATCTGACATGGCGGCTGTGATCCATCGGGAGCTGCAGGCGGCGGGCTTGAGGTTCTGGGGCCCCTTGCTTGCCATCGGCGCGCTCGTCGCGGCCGGCTTTGCGGCCTTCGTGCACATGGAGACGCAGGGCCACTGGGTCACCGGCATGGACAACCAGGTCGTCTGGGGCCTGCCGCACGTCTTCGCGGTGTTCCTGATCGTGGCGGCCTCCGGCGCGCTCAACGTCGCCTCGGTGGCCTCGGTCTTCGGGCGCACGCCCTACAAGCCGCTCGCGCCGCTTTCGGCCCTGGTCGCGCTCGCGCTGCTCGCGGGCGGCCTCGCCATCCTCGCAGCCGACCTGGGCCGGCCCGACCGGCTGGTGGTGGCGATGACGCACTTCAACTTCAAGTCGATCTTCGCCCTCAACATGTTCCTGTACAGCGGGTTCTTCGCCATCGTCGGCGTGTACCTGTGGTTCATGATGGAGCGGCGCATGAACGCCTTCAGCAGCACGGCGGGCCTCGCCGCGTTTGTCTGGCGCATCGTGCTCACCACCGGAACCGGCTCGATCTTCGGCTTCCTCGTGGCGCGCGAGGCCTTCGACTCGGCGCTGCTCGGCCCGACCTTCGTCGTGTACTCGCTCGCCTATGGCACGGCCGCGTTCCTCGTGGCGCTCGACCTGGCATGGCGCTGGGAGGGCCGCGCGGCCGAGACGGAGACGCTCGCGCGCCTGGGGCGACTGCTCGCCATCTTCACCGCCGCGTCGCTGTACATGACCGCGGCGTTTCATCTCACCAAGCTCTACATGACGCGCTTCCACGGCATCGAGGCGTTCCTGCTCGCCGAAGGGGGTGTCTACACGGCGTTCTTCTGGCTCGGGCAGATCGGCGTCGGCGGCGTGTTGCCGCTCGTGCTGCTATACGCGCCCAAGACGGGCGGCACGCGCGCGGGCGTCATCGGCGCGGCGCTGCTGGTGGTCCTCGGCGGGCTGGCGCAGATGTACGTCACCATCGTCGGCGCGCAGGCCTGGCCGCAGCCGATCTTCCCCGGCTGGCAGGAATCGAGCACGTTCTTCGACGGCCAGGTGCATGCCTATGCGCCCGGCGCCTTCGAGGCGCTGCTCAGCCTGGGCGGCGTCGCGCTCGCCGCGGCGCTCATCGCGGTGGGCATCAAGGTGCTGCGCTTCCTCCCCGACCCATGCACCGATTCCTCGTCTCCGCCGCCCACAAGTCCTCCGGCAAAACCACGCTGAGCGTCGGGCTGGCGGCGGCGCTGCGGCGCCGCGGCCTCTCGGTGCAGGCGTTCAAGAAGGGCCCGGACTACATCGATCCGCTGTGGCTCGGGCTGGCGAGCGGCCGTGCCTGCCGCAACCTGGATTTCTACGTCGCCTCGCGCGAGGAGGCGCTTGCCGCATTCGCGCGCCATGGCGCCGCCGCCGACGTCTGCCTGATCGAGGGCAACAAGGGCCTCTACGACGGACTCGACCTCGACGGCTCGAACTCCAATGCCGCGCTGGCGAAGCTCGTCGGCGCGCCCGTGGTGCTGGTGATCGACGCGCGCGGCATGACGCGCGGCATCGCGCCGCTGATCCTCGGCTACCAGGCCTTCGATCCCGAGGTGCGCTTCGCGGGCGTGATCCTCAACCGCCTGGGCGGCGCGCGGCACGAATCGAAGCTGCGCGCGGTGATCGAGCACTACACGGGCGTCGCGGTGCTCGGCGCCGTGCACGAGGACCCCGAGGTCGGCATCCTCGAGCGGCACCTGGGCCTGGTGCCCGCCAACGAGGCCGAGGGCGGTCGTGCGCGCGTGGAGAAGATCCGCGAGGCGGTGGAGCGGCAGGTGGACATCGAGGCGCTGCTCGAGGCGACGCGCAGCGCTGCACCGCCCGCCACGGCCGCCGCGCGCCCTGCGCCTTGCGCGAAGCATGTCCGCATCGGCATTGCGCGTGATCGCGCCTTCGGCTTCTACTACGCGGGCGACCTCGAGGCGCTCGAGGACGCGGGTGCCGAGCTGGTGCCGTTCGACACGCTGCGCGACGCGCGCCTGCCCGTGGTGGACGGCCTGTTCATCGGCGGCGGCTTCCCGGAGTGCTTTGCCGCCGGGCTGGAAGCGAACGCGGCGCTGCGCGGCGAGATCCGCAAGCGGGCGGCGGCGGGAATGCCCATCTATGCCGAGTGCGGCGGCCTCATGTACCTCGCGCGCTCGATCGCCTGGCGCGGCGAGCGCCGTGCCATGGTGGGCGCGATCGGCGCCGACGTGGTGATGAGCGAGCGGCCCACCGGCCGCGGCTACGTGAAGCTCGAAGCACAGGCCGGCCACCCGTGGGGCCTTGCCGCAGGCGGCGAGATCCGCGCGCACGAGTTCCACTACTCGCGCCTCGAGGGGCTCGCGCCGGGCACGCGCTTCGCATACCGCGTGCGCCGCGGCCACGGCATCGACGGCGAGCACGACGGCATCGTCGAAGGCAACATGCTCGCCTCCTACACGCACCTGCGGGCGGTGGGCGACTGCGACTGGCCGCGCCGCTTCGCCGATTTCGTGCGCGTGCACCGGGCATGAGACGAGCCAACGCGCGCGCGGCTGGCAAGCGCGCATGGCGCGCGCTCAAGGCGCCCGCGAAGCGCAAGGCGGTTCACGTCTGGCTGGTCGGCGCGGGCCCCGGCGACCCCGAGCTCCTCACGCTCAAGGCGGCGCGCGTGATCGCGCGCGCCGACGTCGTGGTGCACGACCACCTGGTCGCGCCCGAGATCCTCGACCGCATTCCCGGGCGCGCCGAGCGCATCTACGCCGGCAAGGAGCGCGACCGGCACGCGATGAAGCAGGCGCAGATCAACCGGCTGCTCGTGCGCCTCGGGCGCCAGGGCAGGCGCGTGGTGCGCCTGAAGGGCGGCGACCCCTTCGTCTTCGGCCGCGGCGGCGAGGAAGCGCTCGCCCTGGCGCGTGCCGGCATCGCCTGCGAGGTGGTGCCCGGCATCACCGCCGCCACCGGCGTCGCCGCGGCGGTGGGCATACCGCTCACGCACCGCAGCCTCGCGCAGGCCTGCGTGCTCGTCACCGGCTCGCGCCGCAAGGGCGCGCCGGACCTCGACTGGAAGGGACTGGCGCGCCCCGGGCAGACCATCGTCGTCTACATGGGCCTGGCGGGGCTGGAGCGCGTGGCGCGGGAGCTGATCGCACACGGGCTTTCACCGCGCACGCCGGCCGCGATCATCCAGCAGGGCACGATGCGCGGCCAGCGCGTCGTCGAGGGCACGCTCGCCGCGCTGCCGCGCCTTGCCGTCGAGGCGCAACTGCGCGCGCCGACGCTCATCGTCATCGGCAAGGTGGTGCGTTTGCGCCGCGCGCTGGGTCTGGCCGCGTCCTGATAGCATTCGGCGCTCACGGCGCGCGCTCCACTGAGGCGCGCGGCCGTGTCGCAAGCCACGCTTCCCGGCCCATGACTCGCGGCGCCCTCGCCTTGTCGCTCCTCGCTGCCGCCGGCATCGCCGCCGCGCAGCCGGCGGCGCCGCGTGCGCCGCAGCGCGAGTGCGTGCCGGTGGCGGCATGGATCGCGCCCGGCCGCGGGCCGCTCGAGGCGCGCGAGGTGCTCGAGCGAGCCGCCAGGGCATCAGTGGTTCTGCTGGGGGAGACGCACGACAGCGCCGAGCACCACCGCTGGCAGCTGCAGGTGCTCGCCGCGCTGCACGCGCAGCGCCCCGGGATGGTGCTCGGCTTCGAAGCGTTCCCGCGCCGCGTGCAGCCGGCGCTCGATCGCTGGGTGGCGGGCGAGCTGGCCGAGGGCGAGTTCCTCGCGCAAACCGATTGGCGCACCGTCTGGCGCTTCGACGCGCAGCTCTACCTGCCGCTGTTTCACTTCGCGCGCATGCACCGCATCCCGATGGTGGCGCTCAACGTCGAGCCGGCCCTCACGCGCGAGGTCGCGCAGAAGGGCTATGACGCGGTGCCGGCCGAGCGCCGGGAAGGCGTGGGCCGCCCCGCGCCGCCGACCGATGCCTACCTGGACTGGCTGCTGCCGGTGTGGGTCGAGCACGAGCGCCCCGGCGGCAAGCCGGCAAAGCCCGACCGCGACGACGCGGACTTTCGCCGCTTCGTCGAGAGCCAGACGCTGTGGGACCGCGCGATGGCCGAGGCGCTCGCCGCGGCAGGCAAGCGCGCGGGCGCGCCGCTGGTCGTCGGCGTGATGGGCACCGGGCACCTTGCGCACGGCTACGGCGTGCCGCACCAGCTCAAGGCGCTCGGCGTCGCGGACGTGGCGACGTTCCTGCCCTGGGACCGCGACGCGGAGTGCGGCACTCTCGTCTCCGGCCTGGCGGACGCAGTGTTCGGCCTCGCCTCGCCCGCGCCCGCCGCGCCCGCGCGCCCGCGGCTCGGCGTGGTCCTCGAGGCGGTGAAGGAGGGCGTGCGCATCCTGCGCGTGGAAAAGGGCAGCCTCGCCGAGGCGGCCGGCGTGCGCGAGGGCGACCTGCTCGCCGAGATTGCGGGCGTGGCGCCGCGGCAGGTCGGCGACGTGGTCGAGATCGTGCAGCGCCAGGCGCCCGGCACCTGGCTGCCGCTCAAAGTGCGGCGCGGCGGCGCGACGCTCGAGCTGGTCGCCAGGTTCCCGCCGCGCGCGCCATGAGCCCGCGAGGCTGGCTGGGTGCGCTGGCGCTCGCCGCGGCGCCGGCGATCGCGAACGCCGCGCAGCTGGAGCTCGAGGCGACGCTGGATCCCGAAAGCCGCCTGCTGCGCGCTCGCGCGGTGCTGCACATGGGCGCGCAGGCCGCCGAGATCGCGCTCTCGGCACGCTTCGAGGTGGAATCCGCGGCGCTCGATGGCCGGCGCGACGCGCTCGCAGGCTCGCTGCGCGGGGGCCGCCACGTGTGGCGGCTGCCCGCGGCGACGCGCGAGCGCCGCGTGGAGATCGCGTACCGCGGCAGGCTCGAGCCGCTGGACGAGTCGCTATCGCACCGCGACACGCTCGTCGAGGCGCGCCCGGTGGCGGGCGCGCGCGGCAGCTTCCTGCCTGGTGCCGCGCTGTGGCATCCGATGATCGCAGGTGAACTCGCGGGCTACCGCGTCACGATCGACGTCCCGGCGGGCCAGCGCGCGCTCGTCGCCGGACGGCTGCTCGAGGAGGAGGAACGCGCCGGGCGCTACCGTGCGCGCTTCGAGTTCGCGCACCCGGCGGCCGACATCGATCTCATCGCGGGCCCTTACCGCCTCGAGAGCCGCCAAGTGCGCACGGCCGCCGGCACGCCGCTGCGCCTGCGCACGTACTTCCATCCCGAGATCGCGCCGCTCGCTGCCGGCTACCTCGACGCGGCGCAGGGCCATCTCGAGCGCTACGAGCGCTGGATCGGCGCGTACCCGTACGAGTCGTTCAGCATCGTCTCCAGCCCCACGCCGACCGGCTTCGGCATGCCGAGCCTCACCTACCTGGGCATCGACGTGCTGCGGCTGCCCTTCATCCGCGCCACCTCCCTCGGGCACGAGGTGCTGCACAACTGGTGGGGCAACGGCGTGCGGGTGGACCTCGCGCGCGGCAACTGGTCCGAGGGCCTGACGACCTTCATGGCGGATTACACCTTCGCCGAGGAGCGCGGCGCGGCCGAAGCGCGCGAGATGCGGCTTGCCTGGCTGCGCGACTTCGCGGCGCTGCCCCCCGGCGAGGAACGTCCGCTGGCGCAATTCGTCGCGCGCCACCACGGCGCATCGCAGATCGTGGGCTACCACAAGGCGGCGATGGCCTTCTTCATGCTGCGCGACCTGCTCGGCGAGGCGGCGTTCGATGCGGGGCTGCGCGAGTTCTGGCGCGCGCAGCGCTTCCGCGCCGCCTCCTGGCGCGACCTGCAGCGCGCCTTCGAGGAGGCGGCGCAGCGCGACCTCTCGGCGTTCTTCGCGCAGTGGCTCGAGCGCGCCGGCGCTCCGGAACTGCGCATTGCGAAGGCGCAGGCCGTGCCTGCGGGCGAAGGCTGGCGCATCAGTGCGACGCTGGAGCAGGCTGCGCCGGCCTACCGGCTGCGCGTGCCGGTGGTCGTGCGCACTTCGCGCGGCAGGGAAACGCATTTCGCGGAGATGGATGGCGAGCGCGCCGACCTCGTCCTCGAGACCGCTTCGCGGCCGGCCGCGCTCGAGCTCGATCCCGACTTGCGCGTCTTCCGGCGGCTCGCGCCGGGCGAGGCGCCGCCGATCCTGCGCCAGGCGATGCTCGACCCCGCGACCGCGGTCGTCATCGCCTCCGGGGGCGAGGCGGCGCGGGCTGCGCGCTCGCTCGCTGCGCGACTTCTCGAGAATGGCGGAAAGACCGAGGTCGCGCAAACGCAGCTGCCCGAAGCGCCGCTCCTCGCGATCGGCCTGGCCGCAGACGTGGACGCCTGGCTCGCGCACAATCGCCTTGCGCCCCGGCCCGTGGAAATCGGCGCGCAAGGCAGCGCGCAGGCCTGGGCGGCGTCACATCGTGGCGGCCGCGCGCTCGTGGTGGTGTCGGCGCGCGACGCCGAAGCGCTCGCCGCGCTGGTGCGCCCGCTGCCGCACTACGGGCGGCAAAGCTGGATCGCGTTCGACGGCGCCAAGGCGATCAGCCGCGGCGTCTGGCCATCGAAGCCTCAGGTGGTTCGGCTCGACTAGAGGCGCGCCGCCGCCCAACGCGGCTCGCGCGAGTGACTGCGGATGTGGCGCGGGAGAGCGCGCCTCAGGCTTCTTCGGGCTCGCCTTGCCAGAGGAGCTCGTAGCCGAGCTCCTTCGCGTCGGTGCACATCTCGGCCACCGCCGCGAACTTGGCGCGGAACACGCTGTCGGCGTGCGAGCGCTCGTGCTCCTCGAAGCTGCGCCAGTAGGTGACGATGGCGATGTGGTCCTCGGCCTGCTTCACCGCGGCAAGCGAGCCCTCCTCGGAGACGAAGCCGCCGAACTTGAAGGCCTGGCCGGCAATGAAGCCGCCCTTGTCGCCGCCGTAGGTGTTCTTCACCACGTTGCACATCTCGCCGAGCGCGAGCTCGACGTCCTCCATCTGCACTCCGGGCTTGAGCTTCAGAGTGTTGAACAGCATCTTCGCGCCGTAGGGGATGGTGATCGGTCCGAACATCCGTTTTTCTCCGGTTGCGTTGGGTGATGTCTAGGCGGTCTTGCGCTCGCCCGCCGCGCCGTGCTCGACGGCGAACACCGCCGCTTCGACGCGGGAGGAAAGCTTCAGCTTGGCGAGGATCTTGCGCACGTGCAGCTTCACCGTCTCGGGGCTGATGTCGAGCGCGCGCGCGATCGCCTTGTTGGTCAGCCCCTGCGCGAGGTGGCCGAGGATCTCGCGCTCGCGCGCGGTGAGGCTCTCCAGCAGCGTCTGCCGTGCGGCCGCGCCACGCTTGGGATGCAGCAGGTCCACGAGCTTGAGCGTCATCGCCGGGGCGACGACCGTCTCGCCGCGCAGCGCGCGGTGCACGGCGTCCACTACCTGGTGGGGCTCCATGTCCTTCAGCAGGTAGCCGCTCGCGCCGCTCGCCAGCGCATTGGCCATGTCGTCCTCGGCGTCGCTCACGGTGAGCACGATCGAGGTGCCCTTCCAGCCTTCGTCGCGCAGGCGCCGCAGCAGCGCCAGGCCGCCCAGCGGCGCCATGTTGAGGTCCACGATCGCCACGTCGGGCGCGTGCTGGCGGGCGAGCCCGGGCGCCTGCTCGGCGTCGCCGGTCTCCGCCACTACGCGGATGCCGTCGCGGCCTTCGAGAAGCTCGGCGAGGCCGCGCCGAAACAGCGTGTGATCATCAACCAGCATCACCCTGATGGGTTGCGTCATTCCGCGGCCTGGCGCGCGGCGGGGTCGGCGGGCAGCACCAGGCGCACGCGCGCGCCGCGCTGCGGCAGGTTGGCGATCTCGATGCGGCCGGCGATGCGCTGCGCGCGCTCGCGCATGATGTTCACGCCGAGGTGGTGGCGCAGCTGCGCCTGGTCGCCGCCGCCGGGGGCGTGGCCCATCGTAAAGAAGCCGATGCCGTCGTCCTCCACGGTGAACAGGTACTCGCCGCCGCGTTCCTCCATCACCAGGCGCGCGCGCCGCGCGCCCGAATGGCGACCGACGTTGCTGAGCGCCTCCTGCAGGATGTGGAAGACGTTGGCTTCCTCGTCCACGCTCAGGTTGATCTCCGCCAGCCGGTTCTCGAAGGCCAGCGCCACGCCGGTGCGCTCCTCGAAGCCGGCGGCGATGCCCTGCAGCGCGTGCGCAAGGCCCATCGGGTCCATGCGGCTGCGGAACTGCGCGAGCAGCTCGCGCAGGTCGGCGTAGGCCTCGCCGAGCGCGCCCTGCAGGTCGGTGGCGTACTTCATGGCGCGCGCGCTGTCCACCTCGCCGCGGCCGGCGCCGGACTTCTGCAGCTCGTCCAGCAGCAGCGCCATGCGCATCTTCATGTAGGCGAGCGTCTGCGCCAGCGAGTCGTGGATCTCGGCGGCCATCATCTGGCGCTCGTTCATCACCGTCATGCGCAGGTTCTCGCGCGCCAGGCGCGCGTTCTCCAGCGCCATGCCGAGGTGCTCGCCGATCGAGCGGTACAGCAGGGAAATCTCCTCCGGCAGTGCGCGCGCCTCGCGCAGGTACAGGTTGTAGACGCCGAGCACGCGGCCCTGGTGCGCGAGCGGCACCACCACCATGTTGGGCAGCCCGCCGAACCAGGTCACCGAGGTGATGCCCGCGCAGGCGGCGCCGGTCGCCGCCTGGCTCACCTGTGCGTCGCGCACCGCGACGCCGCAGGCGCCGCAGTCCACGGGCATCAGCTTCTCGCGCGCCACCGCCTCGGCGGGCAGGCCCACGGAGGCAACGAGCTTGAGGTGCTTGCCGTCGCCCGTGACGACGCGCACCGCGCCGGCAGAAGCGCCGGCGAGGCGCACCATCGTGGCGAGGAAGCGCCCGAGCCAGGCCTCCGCGCCGGCCTCGCCCGGCAGCGTGGAGGTGGCCTCGGACAGCACCTGCAGCGCCTGCAGCCGGTCGGCGGCCTCCGCGGCCAGCGCCTTGTCGCTTCGCGTCTGCGCCATGGCCTGTCCTAGAAGGCGAGCGCGCGCGCGTCCGCGCCGCCCGGCGAGGACAGCAGCTGCCGCGCCGCCCGCTCCCAGTGCGCGGCGCCGGCGCCGATCGTCTCCTGCAGCGCCGCCGGACGGCCCGATTCGCGCCAGGCGGCGTAGGCGCTGCCCAGCGCTGGGAAGAGCTCCCGGCGCATGCCGTCCAGCTGCGAGAACCAGAAATGCAGCGAGGCGTGCGCATCGCGCTCGAGCAGCGCCGGCAGTGTGGAAAGGCAGTCGGCGAGGTTGTCGCGCACCGCGCGCGCGAGGATCTCCAGGCGCCGGTCCTCCAGGGCCGCGAGCATTTCCTCCCACGCCGCGCCGAGCTTGGCGCCGGCGCGCGCCTCGCCCAGCTCGTGCAGGATGAGCGTCTCGAGCTCGGCGTCCACCATGCGCTCGAACGCCGCGTCGTCGCCCGCGGCGAGGCCCCAGTGCTCGAGCGCGCTCGCCAGCGCGCCGCCGGGGCGCCGCGCGCGCCAGAAGTCGACCTTCTCCCAGAGCCAGCGCCGCAGCGCGTCGCGGCGCACGTAGATCGCCTCGCCCTGCAGCGCGGCGGGAATCGCCGACACGTCGCGCGCAAGCTCGCGGCCGGCGACCAGCACGCGCACGCCCTCGCGCGTGCCGTCGGCGACGAGCTCCGCGAGGAAGAAATGCGGCCGGTGGAAGCGCCCGTAGCCCGCGCCGTAGACGAGGCCCTGCGCGAGGAGCTCGCGGTTCACGGCGGCGGCGTCAAAGGGTTCGAGCTCGCGGGCGCCGAGCGGCAGCGGCCGGTAGCCCTCCTCCTCCAGCTCGCGCCACGCCGCTTCGCGTTCGGTGAGCCAGCGCGACACCTCGGCGCGCGCCGGCTGCGCGCCGAGCGCCAGCCCCTGCTCCCAGCCGTAGAGCTCGCGCATCTGGAGGAGGTAGGTGCACATCGTCGCCTCGTGCGCATGGCGCGCGTTGGCGACGTCGCAGTTGCGCTGCACCGCGGCGGCGAAGCGCTGCAGGTCCACTGGCTTCATGAATTCATTCTACGCCGCTCAATCGTCGTCGCCGACGCGCGGTGGGGCCGCGCGCGGGTTCATCAGCGCCTCTTCCGCGGCGAGCGCGTTCGGCGCGAAGACCACGCGGATGGCGCAGTCTTTTGCGTCCGGTTGCGTGCGCTTTTCCTTGGCGAAGCGGCTCGCATCGGCATAGCGGTCGAACTGCTCCAGCGGCTCCACGCGGCGCAGCGGCTGCTCGAACAGACGGTAGACGAAGTAGGGCATCAGGCGGGACTCCAGGTGCTCAGACGATCCGCGCGCACGCCGGTTCCCGCGAGGAGCGCGCGAATCGCGGCCACTTCCTGCGCGGTGCCGGCGATGTAGAAGTCGCGCTCCGGCTGCGCGGCGAGGCGCTCGATCGCGGCGGCGGTCTCGCCTCGCGGATCGGCGGTGGCGGCAAGCAGCGCGTAGTGGAAATTGTCCATCGCCTGCGACCAGGCGCGGCACAGGTTCTCCTGGTAGTGCTCGGCGGGGCTCGCGGCGACCCACACCAGGTCGATCGCGGTCGCGGACTCCTGCGCGAGCGCGTGCTCGATGAGGCTTTTCACGGGCGCGAACGCCTGCCAGCCCCAGGCGATGAACGCCAGCCCGCGCGCGCCGTCCTCGCGCAGGACGAAATCGCCGGTCGGGCCGGCGACCTGCACCGGCGCGCCGACGCGCAGCGCGCCGAGCAGCGACTCGCTCGCCGCATGGCCCGCGCCGCGGCGCAGGTGGAAGTGCAGGCGCCGCTCCTCGCAGGGGCAGCTCGCGATGGGCAGCGTCGCGGCTGCGCCGGCGAGTTCGAGCGTCGCGCTCTGCCCGGCGAGAAAGCGCAGGCGGCTCGAGCGCGGCGTGAGGAGCTCGGCGAGCACGATGTCCCCGGCGAGCGGCTCGAGCCTGCGCACCTGCGCCGCGATGCGCTGCGGGGGGATCTCGCCCGCACCGTGCGCGACCGCGGCATCGACGACGAGGTCCGAGAGCGCGGTCGCGCTGCAAAGCAGGGCGTAGCCCTGCAGCTTCTCGGCTTCGGTGAGGCGGAAATCGTGCGCGCGCAGGCGCCCGACGCGGCCCTCGACGATGCGCGCCTTGCAGGCGCCGCAATTGCCGCTCGAGCAGCCGTAGGGCACGCCGAGCCCCGCGCGCAGCGCCGCCTCGAGAATCGGCTCGCTGCCTTCCACGGTGAACTCCCGGCTGCCGGCGGCGAGCTTCACGCGAAATCCCATGCGGCGATTCTAGTCGGCGAGGGGCCGCACGAGCCCGTGCACAGGGCTGCGAGACCCTTCGCCGCGTGGCAGCATTAGCGCTGCTGATGGGCGGCTAGGCAACTCCAATCCAGCAGGGTGGCCGCCAAGCTATAGTGGCGCCTGCCCTTGCAGCGGCCCTTGCCATGAACGACGTCAACCCCGCGCAGCTCGTCCCTTACGTCACCGGTGGCGCCTTCGTGCTCGCCTTCATCTTCGGGGCGGTGGGCAACAAGACCAATTTCTGCACCATGGGCGCGGTCTCCGACTGGGTCAACATGGGCGACAAGAACCGCCTGCGCATGTGGCTGCTCGCCATCGCCGTGGCGCTCATCGGCTCGAGCGTCCTGCAGGTGGCGGGGCTGGTGAATCTTTCCAAGTCGATCTACCCGGGCCCCAGCTTCACCTGGCTCTCGTACATTGTCGGGGGTTTCCTGTTCGGCGTGGGCATGACGCTTGGCTCGGGCTGCGGCTCGAAGACGCTGATCCGTATCGGCGGCGGCAACTTGAAGTCGCTCGTGGTGTTCGTGTTCCTCGGCATCGCCGCGTACATGACGCTGAGGGGCCTGTTCGGCGCGTTTCGCGTCGGCGTGCTCGAGCGCGCCTCCGTGACACTCGCGCCGGGGCAGGACCTGCCCGCGCTGCTCGCCGCGGGCACCGGCATGGCCAAGGCGACCTGGACGGCGATCCTCGCGGCGGTGATCGGCGGCGCGCTCGCCGCCTATGCCTATGCGAGCAGGGAATTCCGCGCGAATTTCGACTACACGCTCGGGGGCGTCGTGACCGGCCTGGTGGTGGTCGGCGGCTGGGTTGTGAGCGGCGTCGTGGGTTACGTCGCCGAGGATCCGCAGACGCTGCAGGAGGCCTTTGTCGCCACCAACACCGGGCGCATGGAGTCGTTCTCCTTCGTCGCGCCGCTCGCCTACTCGCTCGAATACCTGATGTTCTGGACCGACAAGTCGAAGATCGTCACCTACGGCATTGCCTCAGCCATCGGCGTGATCGCGGGCTCGGCCGCCTACGCGCTCGCCACGCGCACCTTCCGCTGGGAAGGTTTCCGCGACGCCGAGGACACGGCGAACCACGTGGTTGGCGGCATCTTCATGGGCTTTGGCGGTATCACTGCGCTGGGCTGCACGATCGGCCAGGCGATCACCGGCGTCTCCACGCTCGCCCTGGGATCGTTCCTCACCTTCTTCGCCATCGTCGGCGGCTCGGCGCTGACGATGAAGTATCAGTACTGGCGCATGGGCGGCTGAGGCGCGTGCTCTCTGCGACGGTTTCGGCGACTCCACGGACGGCACACATGAAACGCTTCCTCCTTCTCTCCTGCCTTGCCCTGTCGCCGCTTGCGGCCCAGGCGCAGCAGGCCACGCACTCGATCAAGCTGCTCACGCCGGAGTCGGCGCTCAAGGCGGCGCAGGCGGCGCTGAAGAAGTGCCGCGACGGCGGCTTCCAGGTCACCGTGGCGGTGGTGGACCGCATGGGCGTCACGCAGGCGTTGCTGCGCGACCGCTATGCCGGCCCGCATACCCCCGAGATGGCGCGCAGCAAGGCCTATACCGCGGTGAGCTTCCGCACCAACACCACCGCGCTCGCCGAGGCCACGCAAGCTGGCAAGCCGCAAAGCGGCGTACGCCACCTGCCCGGGGTTGCCGCGGTCGGCGGCGGGCTGATGATCGAGGCGGGCGGCGCGCTGCTGGGCGCGATCGGCGTCTCCGGGGCGCCGGGCGGCAAGGAGGACGACGTCTGCGCGGCCGCGGGCATCGCCGCCATCCGCGACGACATCGAGTTCTGAGCTGAAGATCGAAAAGAAAGCGCGGCCGGGCTCGCGCGCGGCCGCGCCTGTGGTCACGGCGAGTGCGCCCGCTTAGTTGGGCAGCACGACGGTGTCGATCACGTGGATCACGCCGTTGTCGGCCATGATGTCGGTCATCGTCACCTTGGCGTTGTCCACCATCACGGCGCCGCCCTCGGCACGCACCTTGAGCGACTGGCCCTGCACGGTCTTCACGTCGCCGGGCTTCACCTGTGCCGCGGTCACCTTGCCGGGGACCACGTGGTAGGTCAGGATCTGGGCGAGCTTCTGCTTGTCGGCGAGCAGCGCCTCCAGCGTGCCCGCGGGCAGCTTGGCGAAGGCGGCGTCGGTCGGCGCAAACACCGTGAACGGGCCCTTGCCCTTGAGGGTGTCGACCAGCCCGGCGGCCTGCACGGCCTTCACCAGCGTATTGAACTGGCCGGCGGACACTGCGGTGTCGACGATGTCGGCCGCGGTCGCGAGGCCGGATGCCGCCGCGAGCGCGCCCGCGGCAATGAACTGCTTCATGACTTTCATGTATCGCTCCTTGAGGAGTGGTGGGTTGGAACCGGTGACGCCGGATTGGCGGTCACTGCGCTTCTGATGCTTTGTCCAAGACACGAGTTTCACGAATAAACCTGAAACCTGGCCCCCGCTCGCGCAATCCCATGGCGTTTCGCCCGCGTGGGGTAAGCTCAGGCGGCGATGCTGGAGGCCGATGCCGATGCAGGGTTGGTGCGACTCGCGCAATCCGGGGACGCGCGCGCGTTCGAGGCGCTGGTGGTCAAGTACCAGCGGCGCATCGCGCGCCACGTGGCCCGCTACGTCAAGCGCGCAGGCGACGTCGAGGACGTAGTGCAGGAGGCATTCATCCGCGCCTACCGCGGCCTGGCCTCGTTCCGCGGCGAGAGCGCCTTCTACAGCTGGCTGTATCGCATCGCGACCAACAGCGCACTTGCCTTTCTCAAGCGCGGCCCGGGCCCCGTCGTGCTGCAGGAGGACTTGGGCGAGGAGCGCGCCGACGGTGCCTTCGAGCCCGGGGTGAGCGATGGCGAGGACCCGGAGCGGCTGCTCCTCGCCAAGCAGATCTCGGGCGCCGTGGACAAGGCATTGGCGCGACTGCAGCCCGAGTTGGCGCAGGCGCTGCTGCTCTACGAGGTCGAGGGCAAGACCTACAAGGAGATCGCGCAGATGCTCGCGGTGCCCATCGGCACGGTGCGCACGCGCATCTTTCGTGCGCGCGAGTTCATCGCGCAGCGGCTCGAACCCGTGGTGGGACACCAACGCCCGAGGAGATGGTGATCATGACGCTCAAGGTTTCCCTGCTGCTGGACGGCGAGCTCGAGCCGCAAGAGGTGGCGCCGACCCTGGCGCAGGTCGCCGCCGATGCGGGGCTGCGCGACCGCTTCACGCTGTACGGCCTGGCGGGCGACGCGCTGCGCGGCAACGGCACGCCCGACGACGGCTTCAGCCGGCGGATTTTCGAGCGCATGCAGCGCGAGGGCGCCGCGATCGAGCCAGGCTTCGACCCGCTCGCCTAGGCAGGCGCCACGCAAGCCGCGCAGGGGCGCGTGCCGGCCCCCCGAGCGCGCGTGCCCGCCAGCGGGCCATTGGTCAGTAGTCGCCGAAAAACGGCGGCGGTAAAATCCGGGCCTTCCCGGATTCCCTACCAGCACAACGCGAGAGAAGAGAACCCCAGATGGACAAAGCCCTGCTTGCCAAGACCGCCGCCGCGATGGTCGCGCGCGGCAAAGGCGTGCTCGCCGCGGACGAGTCGAGCGGCACCTGCGAGAAGCGCTTCAAGTCGGTCGGCGTCGAGTGCACCGAGGAGAACCGCCGCACCTACCGCGGGCTGTTGTTCACCACGCCCGGCGTCGAGCAGTACGTTTCCGGCGTGATCCTTTTCGACGAGACCATGCGCCAGAAGACGAACGACGGTGTGCCGTTCCCGGACTACCTGGCGCGCAAGGGCATCCTGCCCGGCATCAAGGTGGACAAGGGCACGGCGGACCTCGCCCTGTGCCCGGGCGAGAAAGTGACCGAGGGCCTCGACGGCCTGCGGCCGCGCCTCGCGGAGTACTTCAAGCTCGGCGCACGTTTCGCCAAGTGGCGCGCGGTGATCACCATCGGCAGCGGCATCCCGAGCCACACCTGCCTGTATGCCAACGCGCACGCGCTCGCGCGCTACGCGGCGCTCTGCCAGGAGGCCTCGATCGTGCCGATGATCGAGCCCGAGGTGCTGCTCGATGGCGACCACACCGTGGAGCGCTGCGAGGAAGTGACCGAGGCGACGCTGCGCGCCACCTACGCGGCGATGGCGGCGCACAACGTCTCCTTCGAGCACCTGATCCTCAAGACGAGCATGGTGGTGTCGGGCAAGGACTGCCCGCGTCAGGCGAACGTGGATGAGGTCGCCGAGCGCACGGTGCGCGTGCTCAAGCGCACGGTTCCCGCGGCGCAGCCGGGCATCGTGTTCCTTTCCGGCGGCCAGTCCGACGAGGCGGCCACCGCGCACCTGAACGCCATGGCGGCGATGAAGGGACTGCCCTGGCCGCTCACGTTCTCCTATTCGCGCGCGCTGCAGAACCCGGCGCTCAAGACCTGGCGCGGACAGGCCTCGAACGCCGCCGCCGCGCAGAAGGCCTTCCATCATCGCGCGCACATGAACGGCCTTGCCGCGCAGGGCAAGTGGAAGCCCGAGCTCGAGAAGCAGGCGGCATGAACGCACTCTATGAATCTTCCCTGAAGAGCCTGCCGCGCCTGGGGCGCGGCAAGGTGCGCGACATCTACGGGGTGGGCGACGACAAGATGCTGATCGTCGTGAGCGACCGCCTCTCGGCCTTCGACGTGGTGCTGCCCGATCCGATCCCGGACAAGGGGCGCGTGCTGAACGAGATGGCGAACTTCTGGTTCGGCAAGCTCGGCCACATCGTGCCCAATCAGCTTACCGGCATCGACCCCGAAAGCGTGGTGAAGGGCGAGGAGGAGAAGGCGCAGGTGAAGGGCCGCTCGATCGTGGTGAAGAAGTTGAAGCCCCTGCCGATCGAGGCGGTGGTGCGCGGCTACATCATCGGCTCGGGCTGGAAGGACTACCAGAAGACGGGAAAGATCTGCGGCATCGAGCTGCCAAAAGGCTTGAAGCAGGCGCAGAAGCTCCCGCAGCCGATCTTCACGCCGGCGACCAAGGCCGAGTCGGGCCACGACGAGAACATCTCCTTCGAGGAAGTGGTGAAGCTGATCGGCCGGGAGATGGCCGAGAAGGTGCGCGACATCTCGATCCGCCTGTACAAGGAGGCCTCCGAATTCGCGGCGACCAAGGGCATCATCATCGCCGACACCAAGTTCGAGTTCGGCACCGACGCCAAGGGCAACCTGGTACTGATCGACGAGGCGCTTACCGCCGACTCCTCGCGCTTCTGGCCGGCCGATTCCTACCAGGTGGGCATGAGCCCGCCGTCCTTCGACAAGCAATACGTGCGCGACTACCTCGAGACGCTCGACTGGGACAAGACGCCGCCGGCGCCCAAGCTCCCGGAGGAGGTGATCGCCAAGACCTCGCAAAAATACCGCGAGGCGCTCGAGCGGCTCACCGGGAGAAAGCTGCAATGATCGGCATCGTGATGGGCTCCACCTCCGACTGGGAGACCATGAAGGCGGCGGCGAAGATGCTCGAGGACTTCGGCGTCGCCTACGAGGCGAAGGCGATGTCCGCGCACCGCACGCCGCACGAAGTGGCCGCCTGGGCCGAGGGCGCGGCGGCGCGCGGCATGAAGGCGATCATCGCCGCGGCGGGCGGCGCGGCGCACCTCGCGGGCGTGGTTGCCGCGCACACGACGCTGCCCGTGCTCGGCGTGCCGATGCCCTCCAAGCACCTGCAGGGCCTGGATTCGCTGCTCTCCACCGTGCAGATGCCCAAGGGCATTCCGGTGGCGACCTTCGCCATCGGCGAGGCGGGCGCGGCGAACGCGGCGCTGTTCGCGGTCGCGATCCTCGCCGTCACCGACAAGGCGATGGCGAAGAAGCTGCACGACTTCCGCGCGAAGCAGACCGAAGCCGTCCTCAAGGCCGCGCCGCTCAAGCTGTGAGTGCGGACGTCCAGCGCGCCGCGGCAATACTCAAGCGCGGCGGACTGGTCGCGTTTCCTACCGAGACCGTCTACGGCCTTGGCGCGGATGCGTCGAGCCGCGAGGCGGTCGCGCGCCTCTATGCCGCCAAGCGCCGCCCCGCGGACCATCCGGTGATCGTGCACTTCGCCACGGCGGACAAGGCCTTCGAGTGGGCGCGCGAGGTTCCGCAAGCCGCGCGCACGCTTGCGGCGCGCTTCTGGCCCGGGCCGCTCACGATGATCCTCAAGCGCGCGGCAAGAGCGGGCGACTTCGTCACCGGCGGCCAGGACACCGTGGGCTTGCGCGTTCCCGGGCATCCGGTCGCGCAAGCGCTGCTCGCCGCCTTCGGCGGCGGCATCGCCGCGCCTTCGGCGAACCGCTTCGGCCAGGTGTCGCCGACCACCGCCGCGCACGTACGCGAGGACCTCGGCAAGGACGTGGAGCTCGTGCTCGACGGCGGCCCGAGCGAGGTCGGCATCGAGTCCACCATCGTGGACCTCTCGGGCGCGCGGCCCGTGCTGCTGCGGCCCGGCGTCATCTCGCAGGCGGCGCTCGAGGCGGCGCTCGGCTGCCCGATCGTGCAGAAGCGGGAGGATTCGCCGCGCCATTCCGGCGGCCTGGAGCGCCACTACGCGCCGAAGACCCCGGCGCGGCTCGTTGCCACCCACGAGCTCGACCGCGAGATCGCGCGGCTCAAGGACAAGGTCGCGGTGCTCGCCTTCTCGCGCCCGGATGAGCGCGTGGACTTCTGGCTGCGCATGCCGCGGGAGCCTGCGGCCTACGCGCAGAAGCTCTACGCGGCGCTGCGGGAACTCGACGGCGCGCACTGTGAGATGATCCTCATCGAAGCGCCGCCCGCGACCCCGGAATGGGCCGGGGTCCGGGACCGGCTGGAACGAGCGACGGCATGAAGCGCCTGGTGATCCTGTTGCTGTGCGTGCAGCTCGTGGCGTGTGCCAACGCCGCAGTCACGGTCTCCTCCAGCACCGCTGCGACCGGCAGCGTGACGGCCGGCTCCGCCGCGGTGGGCGGGCAGGTGGCGGCGGCGAGCAGCGGCGCGGGCGCGATCGCGCTGTTCGCGATCGCGGCGGCAATGATGACGGCGAGCGAGATGTCGGCGAGCGGCACCACCACCTACAACGCCAACCCCTTCGCTGCGATCGACGGCTCGTCGTCTTCGCGGCGCCCGCCGGAGCTCGACGCCAAGCGCCGCGTGCTCGAGCAGGATTGCACCAAGCCCATCGTGGACTGGTCAGCCAACCTGAAGTGCCGCTAGCCTGCGCGCTTCCCCCTTCGGCATGAACCGCATTCTCCTCGTGCGCGCAGGCCTGGTTCTTCTGATGCCGGTCCTGCTGGCACCCCTCCTCGCAGTCGCGCAGGAGGTGCAGCGCCAGCGCGCGTCCGTGGTCATCGCCAACCGGGTGATCATCGAGCTGCGCGGCCCGGTCGCCGGCTACTCTGCCGAGGAGCGTGCGAGAAGCAGCATCGAGCGCATCGAGGCGGCGCTCGACGCCGAGCCGAACGCCGAGGCATCGTACGGCGACACCGAGGAGGGCACGCGCGTGCGCCTCGGCGGGCGCCACGCCTTCATCGTCACCAAGATCGACATCGACGCGGCGGCGGGCGAGACCACGCAGATCGTGGCGCGCGAAGCGATCAGGCGCCTCGAGCGGGCGATCGTGGAGCGCCGCGAGCAGCGCTCGATGCGCTACATGGCGACCGCCGCGGCGCTGGCCGCCGCGGCAACGCTCGTCTACGGCTTGCTGCTCTGGCTGGTCTACCGCGCCACCCGCTGGCTTGGGGCGCGCGTCGGCACGGCCGCGGAAGCGCGCGCGCGGCGCCTCAATCTGCGCGGCGTGAATCGCCTCGCCATCCAGGCCATCCGCGTTTTCGGCTGGCTGCTGGCCATCGCGCTGACGACCACCTGGCTCAGCTTCGTGCTGATGCGCTTTCCGTACACGCGCGCCTGGGGCGAGCGGGTGGAGTCGAGCCTGCTCGATCTGGCCAGGCAGGTGCTGCTTGCGATCGCCGGCGCCGCGCCGGGACTGGTCGTCGTGGCCATCATCTTCGTGCTGACCAAGGCGGTCATAGGCCTGGTGCGCCCGTTCTTCGATCGCATCGAGGCCGGGCATCTCCAGGTCAGGTGGCTCACCGAGGACACCGTGCGCCCGACCCGGCGCATCTTCGCCTTCCTCGCATGGATGTTCGCCCTGGCCATGGCGTATCCCTACCTGCCCGGCGCGAACACCGACGCCTTCAAGGGGCTCTCGGTGCTGGTCGGTCTGATGATTTCGCTCGGCGGCGCCAGCGTCATCGGGCAGGCCTTCAACGGGCTCATCCTGATGTACGCGGGGGTGTTCCGGCGCGGGGACTACGTGCGCATCGGCGACAACGAGGGCACCGTGGTGGAGCTGGGCATGTTCGCCACGCGGCTGCGCACCGGGATGGGCGAAGAGGTCACGCTGTCCAACTCGAGCGTCATGGCGACGACGACGAAGAACTACTCGCGCGCCGTGCCCGGGGCCGGCTGCATCGTGGATACCACGGTCACCATCGGCTACGGCACGCCGTGGCGCCAGGTGGAAGCGATGCTGGCGGAAGCCGCCCGGCGCACGGCGGACATCGCGCGCGAACCACCGCCGTACGTGCGGCAGACGGCGCTCTCGGACTACTACGTCGAGTACCGCCTGGTGGCCTACACGCCGCTCGAGAGGTCGTCGCCGCGCGTCGAGGTGCTGCACCGGCTGCACGGCAACGTCCAGGACGTGTTCAACGAACACGGCGTGCAGATCATGTCGCCGCACTACGTGCTCGACCCGAAGTCGCCGCAGGTGGTGCCGAAGGACCAGTGGTTCGCGCCGCCGGCGCAGGCGCCGAGGGAGAAGTAGCCTTGGCGCCGGGGAGACGCGCCGGCGATGGCCTGCGGACCGTGCCGCAGGCGCTTGCCATCCTGTGCCTCGCCTTCATGGCGGGCACGATCGCGCACAAGGGTGCCTCAGACATCACGGCGCTCGCCGAGCGGCATGCGGGCGCCGCGTTCTGGCCGGCGCTGGCGCGCTACCTCATCGGCAACATCGCCGGCGGCTCGGCCGCCGGCGCGCAAGGGGAGAAGCCGGCGCCCTGAGCCGCAGGCGCCGCTCGCCCCGCCCGGTGTCCGCCATGGTCCGCGATCCGCAGGCGCCCCGGTCGGTCGGCGAGATCGACACGTTCATCACCATGCTGGCGACAGCGTGCTCGGACGCGAGCGTGCATGCGCGCCTGGAACGCCTGCTCTCCATGCCCGACCGCAGGCGGCAGGAGGTGGTGCACGCCTGGGTGCGCGACCTGCTCGTCGCCGAGGCGCCGCGCGACTTCGTCCAGGCGATCGCCTGCCTGCTCGACGACCGCGTCGCGGAGAAAGCCTACGAGGTCATCTTCCAGTGCAAGCGGGCGCGCTAGCCGATGCACGCGGATTTCAATGCCCTGGAGCAAGTGGAGTTCGATGCCAGCGCCGACCTGTGGCGCGCGGCACCCGACGCCGTGCGCGCCGCGAACGCCATCGAATTGCACGACGTCGCGGGTGCCCACTGCATGACGAGCCGCGGCATCGAGCCGCCGGCGCTCTTCCGGCGCGCGGTGGGACTCGGCGTGGCGCGCGAGGCGAGCGAAGCGGACCTGCAGGCCGTGCTCGCGCACATGGGCTCGCGCGGCCTGCGCTACTGCGTGCCGGTGGCGGGGCCCTACCGACCCGCGGCGCTCGGCGCGTGG
Organism: Burkholderiales bacterium; assembly: GCA_036390555.1. Lineage (GTDB taxonomy): Bacteria > Pseudomonadota > Gammaproteobacteria > Burkholderiales > SG8-39 > JAABQT01. The sequence continues at coordinate 38,288 of DASWBP010000181.1, forward strand.
CTCGAGCGCCGCGGCTTCACGCGTGGCTATGCATGGATGAAGTTCTCGCGACCGTGCGACGCCTCATTCAAGGCGGCGACCGATCTCGAGGTGCGCGTCGTGGGCCGCGAGCACGGCGCCGACTTTGGCCGCGTGGTGGCCGAGGGCTTCGGCCTGCCCGCAGCGACCGCGACTTGGGTGAGCGCGCTGCCCGGGCGGCCGCACTGGCTCTGCGTGATGGCCTTCGCGGAGTCCGCACCGGCTGCAGCGGGGGCGGCGTACGTGAGTGGCGAGCATGCCTGGCTCGGCTTCGGCGCGACGCTGCCCGCGTTCCGCCGCCACGGCGCGCAGAACGCCCTGCTCGCGCGCCGGCTCACCGAGGCGGCGTCGCGCGGCGCGCGCACGGCGGTCACCGAGACGGGCGAGCGCCAGCCCGACAAGCCGAGCAACTCCTACCGCAACATCCTGCGCGCGGGATTTCACGAGCGGTATCTGCGCCAGAACTACCTGTCGCCTGCGGCCACGTAGCCCGGCCAGCGACCCGCGCTACGCGCGCTGCGGTCCGGCCTTTCCGTCCTGCACGACGAACGTCGCCAGCGTATGGCACGCCGCTTCGCGCGAGCGCACGGTTTCCATCGCGCGCAGTTCCACGCGCATCTCCTGCGGCGTGATTTCCACGCGCGTGTAGCCGCGGTAGCGGCTGTCCATCAGCTTCATATGCGGATTGTCGGGCAGGTACTGGTTCAGGCGCTCCTGCGGCCAGGCCTGCGAGGTGATGGAGGTGCCGACGAACTCGCTCGCCACCGCCGGCGCTTTCTCGTCGTCGAAATCGAGCTTCAGGTCCGCGACGTTGAAGGAGTGCACGTCGCCGCCGAGCACCGCCGGATTCGCGATGCGCCGTTCGTGCAGAAACTCGAGCAGCCGCTGCCGCGCCGCCGGATAGCCGTCCCAGCCGTCGGTCCAGGCGCGCCGGCCCGGCCCGGGCTGCTGGTCGAACTGCGCCATGGTGGTCTGCTGCGCGAGGAGGTTCCAGCGCGCGCGCGACTCGCCGAGCGCGCCCTCGAGCCACTTCTCCTGCGCACGGCCGAGCATCGTGCGGTTCGGGTTGGCGAGCCGGTCGCACTTCTCGAGGTCGACGGTGTTGGAGCCGCCCTTGCGCCCGGGGCGCGGGCAGGCCTGCCAGGAACGGTACTGGCGGTCATCGAGCACGTAGAAACGCGCGAGCTGTCCCCAGCCCAGCTGCGTGTAGAGGCGCATGTCCGGCCCCTTCGGCCTCATGCGCTCGGGCAGCGGCATGTGCTCGTAATACGCGCGGTAGGCCGCGGCGCGGCGCAGGAGGAACTGCTCGCGCTCCATGCCGTCCTCGGGCCGGTCGTCGGCGTAGTCGTTGTCCACCTCGTGGTCGTCCCAGGTGACGATCCACGGGCAGGCGGCGTGCGCAGCCCGCAGGTCCGGGTCGCTCTTGTAGAGCGCGTAGCGCGCGCGGTACTCCTCCAGCGTGTAGGGCTCGCCCGCCTCGTGGGCACGCACGCGGTCCTTGCCCCAGGAGGACTCGTAGATGTAGTCGCCGAGAAACGCGACCAGGTCGGGCGCATCGGCGGCGATTTGCCGATGCGCTGCGTAATAGCCCTGCTCGTATTGCTGGCAGGAGGCGAAGGCGAAACGCAGCCGCCCCACGGCGGCATCGGGCCTGGGCGCCGTGCGCGTGCGGCCCACCGCGCTCACTGCATCGCCCGCCATGAAACGGTACCAGTACCAGCGGTCCGGCTCGAGGCCCTTCGCCTCCACGTGCACCGAATGCGCCCATGCGGGCTCGGCCGTCGCGCTTCCCGAGGCGACGATCGTGCGCAAGGCTTCGTCGGCGGCTACTTCCCAGCGTACGGGAACCGAGACCGGATCGAGCGCGCCCGCAAGGCGCGTCCAGAGCACCATGCCTCCCGGGTGCGGATAGCCCGATGCGACGCCGAGCGCGAACGGGTTCGAGCCGAAGCGCGCGCCGCCCTGCGCGCACGCGGGCAGCGCCGGTGAAACAGCGGCCGCCGCGAGGGCCTGCAGGAAGCTTCGGCGCGAGGTCATGCGCATAGAATAGCGGGACTTGGTGACGGAGAAGGCGATGATTCATTTCGTGGCGCATGAGCAAGGCGACGGCGTCGGCGTGGTGGTCGTCGAAGGCGTGAAGAAGGGCCAGGAGCTGAACGGCTGGATCATGGAGGACGACAAGGACGTGAAGATCGTCGCGCAGAGCGACATCCCGATCGGCCACAAGCTCGCGCTGCGGGACTACCAGCCCGGCGACACGGTGATCAAGTACGGCGTGGACATCGGCAAGGTGGTGGCGCCCATCAGGAAGGGCGAGCACACGCACGTGCAGAACCTGAAGACCAAGCGGTGGTGAGCATGGACCTCTCCAAGGCAAGCTTCTGGGGCTACAAGCGCGAGAACGGCCGCATCGGCGTCCGCAACCACGTCCTCGTCCTGCCGGTGGACGATCTGTCGAACGCCGCCGCGCAGGCGGTGGAGCACAACGTCAAGGGCACGCTCGCGCTGCCGCATCCCTACGGGCGGCTGCAGTTCGGCGCGGACCTCGACCTGCACTTCAGGACGTTGATCGGCACGGGCGCGAATCCCAACGTCGCCGCCGTGGTGGTGATCTGCATCGAGGAGGGCTGGGCGAAGAAGGTGGCCGACGGCATCGCCGCTACCGGCAAGCCCGTGTCGTACTTCGGCATCGAGCAGCACGGCGACCACGACACGATCCTGCGCGCCTCGAAGAAGGCGAAGGAATACGTGCAGTGGGCGAGCGAGCTGCGCCGCGAGGAGCGGCCGCTCAAGGACCTGTGGGTGTCCACCAAGTGCGGCGAGTCGGACACCACCTCGGGTTGCGGCGCGAACCCTACGGTGGGCAACGCCTTCGACAAGCTCTACCCGCACGGCGTGACGCTCGTCTTCGGCGAGACCACCGAGCTGACGGGCGGAGAGCACCTCGTCGCCGCGCGCTGCCGCAACGATGCGGTGCGCAAGAAGTTCCAGTTCATGTTCGACCGCTACCAGGACGTGATCAATCGCCACAAGACGAGCGACCTCTCGGAGTCGCAGCCCACCAAGGGCAACATCGAGGGCGGCCTGACGACGATCGAGGAGAAGGCGCTCGGCAACATCCAGAAGATCGGCAGGAAGTGCGTCGTGGACGGCGTGCTCGACAAGGCAGAGGCACCGACTGGCCCCGGCCTGTGGTTCATGGACTCGTCCTCAGCCGCCGCGGAGATGGTGACGTTGTGCGCCGCTGCGGGCTACACGGTGCATTTCTTTCCCACGGGGCAGGGCAACGTCATCGGCAATCCGATCCTGCCGGTGATCAAGCTGTGCGCGAACCCGCGCACCGTGCGCACGATGTCGGAACACATCGACGTGGACGTCTCGGGGCTGCTGCGCAAGGAAATGTCGCCGGACCAGGCGGGCGACAAGCTGCTGGAGTGCATGTTCCGCACCGCCAACGGCCGGCTCACCGCCGCCGAGGCGCTCGGCCACCGCGAGTTCGTGCTGACGAGGCTGTACGAGTCCGCCTAGTGCCTTCGTGCTGGTGCACGGCGCCTGGCACGGCGGCTGGTGCTGGCACCGCGTCGGCGACCGCCTGCGCCAGGCGGGGCACCGTGTCTTCACGCCCACGCTCACGGGCGTCGGCGAGCGGCGCCACCTGCTCAGCCCGGCAGTGGACCTCGGCACGCACATCGATGACGTGCTCGGCGTGCTGGAGGCCGAGGAGCTGGAGAACGTCGTGCTGGTGGGGCACAGCTACGCAGGGCTCGTGATCTCGGGCGTGGCGGGACGCGCCCCGCGGCGCCTGCGCCAGCTCGTCTACCTCGACGCCCTGCTGGTGGAGGATGGCCAATCCTGGGCGGAGGCCTTTCCGCCGGAAGTGGCCGCGGCGCGCCGCCAGGGCGCGACGATGACCGGCGGCGTGAAGACCATCCCGCCGCCCGATCCCGCGATCTACGGCTTCGCCGATGCGGCCGACACCGAATGGGTGCGCCGGCGCATGACGCCGCATCCATTCGCGCCGTTCGAGCAGAAGGCGCGCTGGGGCGGGCCGCTGGGCGCCGGCTTGCCCAGGCTCTACATCGATTGCACGCAGCCGCCGCTCGCCGTGCTCGCGACGATGAAGGAGCGCTATCGCGGCAAGCCGCAGTGGCCGTTCATCGAGATGAAGACGGGGCACGATGCGATGGTGAGCGCACCGGGGGAGCTCACGCGGATCCTCCTGCGCTTCGCATGAGCGCCGTGCTGCAAGTGCGGGTCTGGCGCGGGGGGGCGCAAGGCGCTTTCCGCCAATACCAGGTGCCGCGCCGCGAGAGCCAGACGGTGCTGGATGTCGTCACCCACATCCAGCGCAACCTCGATGCGACGCTTGCCTACCGTTTCGCCTGCCGCGTCGGCATGTGCGGTTCCTGCGCGATGACGGTGAA
>DASWBP010000182.1:0-26551 GCA_036390555.1 Burkholderiales bacterium
GTGGTTGCGATACACGACCACCGGGGCCTGTTGCACGACCACCGGGCGGCGCTCATACACCGGACGATGCACGACCACCGGGCGGTGCTCATAGACCGGACGGTGCTCATAGACCGGGCGATGCCCGTACACCGGGCCGCGCGCCCGTTCCCAGCCGCGCGCATGGTAGGGAACGTGCTGGTGCACGACGACCGTGCGCTCGTATGGGCGGCTGTGGCGGTAGCCGTCCGCAAACGCGGGGGCGGCAGCCAGCAGCGAGACGGTGGCAACTGCAGCAAGCGCGATTCTGTTCTTCAGCATGACGGTCTCCTTTTCGTTGGTCCGGCGCTTCCAATAACGCCGGGGACGGAGACATCGTCGACCCAGGGGCATGTCACGTGTGTTTCCAGTTGTAAGTTGCGTAACGCAGCGGCGCGCCTGCCTGCCGTGGGGTCCGCGGCCGACCGCTGGCGCGCGCCGGCGTGAACTAGTTCCGCTTGCGGAACGAGCGCCCCCGCGCCCCGCGCTGCGCGGGCTTGCGTCGCGGTTGGCGCGCCGGCGGCTTGCGGTACTGCTGCAGCAGGCCCGCGGCGCGCTCGAAGGGGTCGCGGCGCGTGACCTCCTTCAGCTGGCGGCGGCTGACGAGGCGGAAGTGCCGCACGTCGTCCAGCGTCTCGGCCACCTCCCAGGCGTGCTGCGCGCCGCTCGACCATACCGCGGGATCGGCGCGGCGCAGGTCGTAGGGCACCGAGTATTCGCGCAGGGTCTTGTGGTCGCGCCGATTGCAGTACTCGTGGAAGTAGGACAGCGCCAGCTCGCGCAGCGTGCGGTACACCGGGTCGCGCCAGCGCAGGAACACGCCGTTGGTCTTGGAGATCGCCCCCCAGCAGCCGTTGCGGCGGAATAGCGCCACCACGTGGTCGTAGTCTCGCTCGGCGCGCATGTCGAGGAGCAACGGCGGCTCGCCGTGCACCCACAGCGCGGCGGCCGCGAGCATCGCGCCTTCGATGCAATGGGCGCTCCGGGTGCGCAGCACCTCGCGCACCGGCCGGCAGGTGTCGCCGTTGGGCTCGAAGTTCTGCTTCAGGACGTAGAGGAAAGCCTGGATCTTGCGAGGGGTATTCAAGCGGCGCAGCACGGCGAACTCGGCCTTGGTGAGGCCGAGGTCCTCGCGCCGCGCAAAGCGTTTCCGGGCCGCCATGCGGGCATCTTGACACGGGCCGGGCGATGCGCCGATACTTAACCTTATGGTTCAGTATCAAGACGCCACCCTCGATCGCGTGTTCGGCGCGCTCGCCGACCCGACGCGGCGCAAGGTGCTGGAGAGCCTGGGCTCGGGCGGCAGCCTCGCGGTGTCGGAGCTCGCCGAGCCGCATGGCATGTCGCTGCCGGGCTTCCTCAAGCACCTGCGCGTGCTCGAGGACGCGGGCCTGATCGCGCGCAACAAGGAAGGCCGCGTGGTGAGCTGCGAGCTCTCGGCCGCGCCGATGAAGGCGGCCGCGGCCTGGATGCAGAGATACGAGAAGTTCTGGACCGACAAGCTCGACGCGCTCGCGCGCTACCTGTACCAGCAGGAGGAGTTGCAGACATGGAACAAGCCCGCCTCGCCGAAAAGCCCTCCCTCGTCCTCACGCGTTTCTACCCCGTCGAGCCGGAAAAGGTCTGGCGCGCGTGGACCGACCCGCAGGCGCTGAAGCGCTGGTGGGGCCCGGGCGGCGCCGAGCCGGTGGCCGTCGCCGACCTCGACCTGCGCAAGGGCGGGCGCTTCCGCATCGTCTTTGGTGGCGCGCAGGGCACCGATCACGAGGTGCAGGGCAGCTACCAGGAGGTCGTGCCCAACAGGAAGCTCGTCTTCACCTGGACCTGGCCGAGAACGACGCCGGAGCGCGAGTCGGTGGTCACCATCGAGCTGAAGAAGGTGCCGCGCGGCACCGAGCTCGTGTTCCGCCACGAGCAGCTCTTCGACGAAGCGGTGCGTGATGGGCACCGCCGCGGCTGGACCGAGTCGCTCGTGAAGCTGGAGCGCGTGCTCCTTGCCGAGCGCCCGAAGCTCACGCTCAAGCGCTTCTACCCGGTCGCGCCGGAGAAGGTGTGGCGCGCATGGACCGAGGCGCCCGCGCTGCGCCAGTGGTTTGGCCAGGGCGATTCCCCCGGCTGGATCGGCGAGCTCGACGTGCGCGCCGGCGGCGCGCTGCGCCTCGTGCTGCGCGATCCCGAGGGGATCTACCACGACATCCGCGGTGTCTATCGCGAGGTGGTGCCGCACCGGCGGTTGGTCTTCACCTGGAACATCCATGACGCGCCGCCCGAGGCCGAGTCGGTGGTGAGCGTCATCCTCAGCCCGGTGCCCGGCGGCACCGAGCTCGAATTCACGCTCGACCCGGTGTTCGATCCGCGCGCGGCCGACGGCTGGCGCGGCGCGCTCAAGCGCCTCGAGGCATTCGCGGCAACGCTCTAGCAACCAGCGAAAGGAGCAGCTCATGGCTTACGTGGATGGTTTCCTGACCCCGGTACCGAAGAAGAAGATCGCGGAATACAAGCGCGTCGCGTCGAAGATGGGCCGTATCGTGCGCGAGCATGGCGCGCTCGAGTTCCGCGAGTGCGTCGCCGACGACGTGAAGTGGGGCAAGCGCACCTCGTTCCCGCGCGCGGTCAAGCAGCGCGCCGGCGAGACGGTGTTCTTCTCCTACATCGTCTACAAGTCGCGCGCGCACCGCGATCGCGTGAATGCGCGCGTGATGAAGGACAGGCGCGTGCTGCCGATGATGGATCCGAAGACCTACCCCTTCGACGGCAAGCGCATGATCTACGGCGGCTTCAAGGTGCTGGTGGACAAGTGAGCGCCACCGCCCCGTTCGTCATCACGCGCTCGATCGCCGCGCCGCGCGCGCGCGTATGGCAGGCCTGGACCGAAGTCGAGCACCTGCGGCACTGGTGGGGCCCGAAGGGCTTCGTGGTGGCGCACTGCACGGTGGACCTGCGTCCCGGCGGGCTGATGCACTACCGCCTGCGCTCGCCCGAAGGCGGCGACATGTGGGGGCGGTTCCTGTACCGCGAGATCGTCAAGCCCGAGAAGCTCGTCTGGGTGAACTCGTTTTCGGACGAGCAAGGCGGCATCACGCGCCACCCGATGGCGCCCGGCTGGCCGCGCGAGATGCTGACGACTGTGACCTTCGCCGAGCAAGGCAAAGGGACGCTCATCACCGTGAGCTGGATGCCGATCAACGCCAGCGACGACGAGCGCCGCCTCTTCGACGAAGGCCGAGCCAGCATGAACCAGGGCTGGAGCGGAACTTTCGAGAATCTCGAGCACTTCCTCGCGCTATGAGCGCCGTGCAAGGCGCCCCGCGGCGCGAATACACCGTCAACGCCGAGCGCGTGTACGACGCGCCGCGCGAACGCGTGTTCGCGGCCTGGACGCGCGCCGAGCACCTCGCGCACTGGTTCGGGCCGCGCGGCTTCGCCATCCACTCCTGCGAGGCGGATGCGCGGCCCGGCGGCTTGTTCCGGCTGTGCATGCGCTCGCCCGAGGGGCGGGACTACTGGGTGCGCGGCAGCTTTCGCGAGGTCGCGGCGCCCGGGCGCGTGGTGATCCACTGCTACGCGGACGACGCGCGCGGCGTACAGCGTCTGGAGGAAGTGATCACCGTATCGCTTGCCGACGAGGGCGGCAGGACGCGCCTGACGTTGCATGCCACGGCGGCCGGCACCGGCCCCGAGGCCGCAGCGATGCTCGCTGGCATGGAGCAAGGTTGGAGCGAGACGCTCGAGCGGTTGCGAGAGCGCAGCCGGGCGATTCGCTGAAGCAGGACCCGCAGTCACTACCCGGAGAAAGGAAACGCATCATGCTGGTGAAGATCCTCATTGGTGTTGCCGTCATCATCGTGGCGCTGGCGGCGTACGTCGCTACGCAGCCGGACGAGTTCAGCGTGTCGCGAACCGCGAGTTTCACCGCCCCTGCGCCCGCGGTGTTCGCGCAGGTGAACGAGCTGAGGAAGTGGAGGGCCTGGTCGCCTTGGGCAAAGAAGGACCCGAACGCGAAGGAGACTTACGAAGGACCAGCCGGCGGCACCGGTGCAAGCATGTCCTGGGCCGGCAACAAGGAGGTGGGTGAGGGACGCATGACCATCGTCGAGAGCCGCCCGGCCGAACTGGTGCGCTTCAAGCTCGAGTTCTTCAAGCCTTTCGCCGCCACCAACAGCGCGGAGTTCGCGTTCAAGGAGGAAGGTGGCCGCACTGCGGTCACCTGGACCATGCGCGGGCAGAACAACTTCATCGGCAAGGCGATGTGCCTCGTCTTCGACATGGACAAGATGGTGGGCGGCGACTTCGAGAAGGGCCTGGCGGGCATCCGCCAGATAGTCGAGGCGAAATCCTGAGCGAGGAGGCGTCATGCAGATCCAGCCGTACTTGTTCTTCGAAGGCCGTTGCGACGAGGCGCTTGCCTACTACCAGAGGGCGCTCGGCGCCAGGGTGGAGGCGCTCATGCGCTACAAGGAAAACCCCAGCCCGGAGCACAACCCGCCCGGCGCCGCGGAGAAGGTCATGCACTGCAACTTCCGCGTGGGCGACACGCAGGTGATGGCCTCCGACGGCAACTGCTCGGGCAAGCCGGGCTTCCAGGGATTCGCGCTAACGCTCAATGCGCGCGACGAAGCGGAGGCGCGGCGCCTGTTCGCGGCGCTCGCCGACAGCGGCCAGGTGCAGATGCCGCTGGGCAAGACCTTCTTCTCCCCCGCTTTCGGCATGGCCACCGACAGGTTCGGCGTGATGTGGATGGTGATCGTGCCCGCGCAAGCACAGCCATGAGTGCGCGGCTGCGGCAGGGGCGCGACCAGGCATAGAAACCGCACGCTGCGCACGGTTTTCGGGCGCGGCGCAGCGAAACGCCAACCGGGCGATACACAACGGAAACACGCCCGCCGCGCGCATTGCCTAGAATTCAGCCCTTCTTGCAGTGGTGCATCGCATGCGCGCTTTCCTGATCCTCGCTATTGCCTCCACGCTGGCCGCCTGCGGCCCCTCCGGCAACGGCCCGCCGCAGGGCGGCATGCCGCCCGCGGAAGTGGTCGTCCTCACGGTGCAGCCGAAGGCCGTGCTGGCGCCTTTCGAGTACACCGGCCAGATCGCCGGCTCGCGCGAGGTGGAAGTGCGCGCGCGCGTGACCGGCATCCTGCTTTCGCGCCACTTCACCGAAGGCGGGCCGGTGAGGAAGGGGCAGTCGCTCTACACCATCGACCCGGCGCCGCTCCAGGCCGCGTTCGCGCGGGCGGAAGCCGACGTCGGCGTCGCCGCCGCGCGCCTCGACCAGGCGAAGCGAGAATCGGCACGCCTGCGCACCCTGGTGGCGGACAAGTTCGTGAGCCAGAAGCTCGCGGACGATGCGGCGTCGGCCGAGGCGATCGGCGAGGCCGAGCTCAAGGCGGCGCGCGCGCGCCTCACCGAAGCGCGGCTCAACCTCGAGTACACGCGGGTCGAGTCGCCGGTCAGCGGCATCGCCAGCCGCTCGCTGCGCTCCGAAGGCACGCTGGTGTCGGGCTCCGAAGTGCTGCTCACCACCGTGACGCAGGTTGACCCGATCTGGGTCAATTTCGGCATCCCCGATGACGAGCGGCTGCGCCTGCAGAGGGAAGCGGATGCCGGGCGCCTCGTGCTGCCGAAGGACGGCGGCTTCGATGTGACGGTGCGGCTTGCCGACGGCAGCATCTACGCGCGCAGCGGCAGGCTTGCGTTCGCCGACATCCGCGTCTCGGGGCAGACCGGCACCAGCGAGGCGCGCGCCGAGCTGCCCAACCCCGAGGGCCGCCTGCGTCCGGGTCAATTCGTGCGCGTCACGCTGAGCGGCGCGACGCGGCCGTACGCGGTACTGGTGCCGCAGCGCGCGGTGCTCGAGGGGCCGCAGGGCAAGTTCGTCTACGTCGTGGACGAGAAGAGCACCGCCCAGGCGCGCCCGGTCGAGCTCGGCGAGTGGGCCGGCAGCGACTGGATCGTGACCGGCGGCCTGCAGCCGGGCGAGCGCGTGATCATCGATGGCGTGATGCGCATCGGCCCGGGCGCGCCGGTCAAGATCGCCGGCGCAGCCTCGCAGAAGCCGGCGGCGGAAGCCGGCGCCGCCAAGCAGTAGCGCATGTTCTCGCGCTTCTTCATCGATCGCCCGATCTTCGCGGCGGTGCTCTCGGTGTTCATCGTCATCGCCGGCCTGGCCTCGATGCGTACGCTGCCGATCGCGCAGTACCCGGAGATCGCGCCGCCGGTGGTGACGGTGCAGGCGCTCTATCCCGGCGCCTCCGCCGCTGTGCTCGAGCAGACCGTCGCTGCGCCGCTGGAGAACCAGATCAACGGCGTCGAGGACATGATCTACATGAGCTCGACCTCCAGCGCCAACGGCATGGTGCAGATCCAGGTCACCTTCGACATCGGCGCGGACATCGACAAGGCGGCGCTCAACGTCAACAACCGCGTCAAGCAGGCCGAGCCGCGCCTGCCGCTCGAGGTGCGCCGCCAGGGCGTCACCGTGCTGAAAGGCTCGTCGTCCTTCCTGCAGGTGCTCGCCTTCTTCTCGCCCGACGGCCGCTACGACGACCTGTACACCTCGAACTACGTCACGCTCAACGTGCTCGACAGCCTGAAGCGCGTGCCGGGCACCACCAACGTGCAGATCTTCGGCGCCAAGGACTACGCCATGCGCATCTGGGTGAAGCCCGACCGCCTCACCCAGCTCAGGCTCACGCCGAACGACCTGATCCGTGCCATCAACGAGCAGAACGCCCAGTTCGCCGCCGGCAAGATCGGCCAAGCGCCGAGCGGCGGCGCCCAGGAGCTGGTCTACACCATCACCACGCGCGGGCGCCTGGCGGAGGCGCGCGAGTTCGAGAACATCATCGTGCGCGCCAATGCCGACGGCTCGGCGCTGCGGCTGCGCGACGTGGCGCGGGTCGAGCTCGCCGCCAAGGACTACGACTTCATCGGCCGCATCAACGGCAGGCCGGCGACGCTGGTCGGCGTCTTCCTGCAGCCCGGGGCCAACGCCCTGGAGGTGGGTGCCAGCGTGCGCGCCACCGTCGCTGCGCTCGCGGAGCGCTTCCCGCAGGGGCTTTCCTACGCCGTGCCCTACGACACCACGCGCTTCGTCGAGGTGTCGATCCGCGAGGTGGTGAAGACCCTCGCCGAGGCGATGCTGCTCGTGTTCCTCGTGGTGTACCTGTTCCTGCAGAGCTGGCGCGCTACGCTCATCCCGTTCGCCGCGGTGCCCGTGTCGCTGATCGGCACCTTCGGCGGCCTGTACCTGCTCGGCTACTCCATCAATACGCTGACGCTGTTCGGCATGGTGCTCGCCATCGGCATCGTGGTGGACGACGCCATCGTGGTGCTGGAGAACGTCGAGCGCATCATGCGCGAGGAAGGCCGCTCGCCGCGCGAGGCGGCGATCAAGGCGATGCAGGAGGTGACCGGGCCGGTGGTGGCGATCGTGCTTACGCTGTGCGCCGTGTTCATCCCGATCGCCTTCCTCGGCGGCCTCACCGGCGAGCTCTACCGCCAGTTCGCCGTCACCATCTCGATCGCGGTCGTGATCTCGGGGATGGTCGCGCTTACGCTCACGCCCGCGCTTTGCGTGCTGGTGCTCAAGCCCGGCAGCCATCGCGCGCGCGGCTTCTTCGGCTGGTTCAACGGCTGGTTCGGGCGCGTCACCGACCGCTACGAAAACGGCGTGGCGCGCATGGTGCGCCGCGGCGGCGTCTCGCTACTGCTGTATGCGGGCATGGTGGCGCTCGCCGTTGGCCTGTGGCGCGCGACGCCAGGGTCGCTGGTGCCCGACGAAGACCAGGGCTTCTACATCGCGGCGGTGATCCTGCCCGACGGCGCGTCCCTCGAGCGCACGGACAAGGTGGTCGGCGAGGTGCTGAGTATCATCAAGTCGAACCCGAACAACCAGGATGCGGTGGCCTTCACAGGCTTCGACTTCCTCGGCGGCGGCTTCCGCAACAACGCCGCCACCATCTTCGTCGCGCAGAAGCACTGGGACGAGCGCTCCGTGACCGCGGCGCAACTCGTCGGCGAGCTGTGGATGAAGACCGCGCACATCAAGGAGGGGCTGGTGCTGGCCTTCAATCCGCCGCCGATCTTCGGCTTGGGCACCGCAGGCGGCTTCGAGCTCTACCTGCAGAACCGCGGCGAGGGCGGGCCGCAGCGCACCGCCGAAGTGCTCGGTCAGTTCCTCGGCGCTGCCAACGCCAACCGCATGCTCGGCGGCGTGCAGACGCTGTGGCGCGCGCAGGTGCCGCAGCTCTACGTGGACGTGGACCGCGACAAGGCAAAGGCGCTCGGCGTGCCGCTGGACGAGCTCTACGGCGCGCTCTCCGCCACGCTCGGCACCTACTACGTGAACGACTTCAACCGCTACGGCCGCACCTGGCAAGTGCTGATGTCGGCCGAGCCCGGCTATCGCAAGCGCCCCGACGACGTCGGGCGCGTGTGGGTGCGCTCCGAAAAGGGCGAGATGGTGCCGCTCGCCGCGCTCGCCAACGTCAAGTACTCCTCGGGGCCGGATTCGCTGGACCGCTTCAACAACCTGCCGGCGGTGAAGCTCTTCGGCCAGGGCGCGCCCGGTGTCGCCTCCGGCCAGGCAATCGAGGTCGTCGAGGAGCTGGCGCGCAAGACGCTGCCGCCCGACTTCAGCTACGACTGGGGCGGCGCTTCCTTCCAGGAGAAGCGCTCGGCGGGCACCGAGGGCATCGCGCTCGGCCTGGCGGTGGTCATGGTGTTCTTCATCCTTGCCGCGCAGTACGAGAAGCTCTCGCTGCCGCTCACGGTGCTGCTGGCGCTGCCCTTCGGCACCTTCGGCGCGCTCGCGGCGATCTGGATCAACAACCTGCTGCCGATGCCCTATTACATGGCGTCCGGCATCCCGTGGTTGCAGGGGCTGCTCGCGCCGCTCGCCGGCATCGCGCGCCTATCGAACGACGTCTACTTCCAGATCGGCCTGGTGACGCTGCTGGGACTGGCGGCGAAGAACGCGATCCTGATCGTCGAATACGCGGTGCTCAAGCACCACGAGGGCCTCTCGGCCTCGGCGGCCGCGGTGGAAGCCGCGCGCCTGCGCTTCCGGCCGATCCTGATGACCTCGCTTGCCTTCATCTTCGGCGTGCTGCCGCTCGCCATCTCCACCGGCGCCGGCGCGGGCGCGCGCCATTCGGTGGGCACCGGCGTGATGGGCGGCATGCTCGCGGCGACTTTCCTCGCCATCTTCTTCGTGCCGTTGTTCTTCAAGCTGCTCACCGACCGGCACCTGACCGAGCGGCGCAGCAGCGAGGAAATCAAGGAGGAGGCGGCGCAAGCGCGTGTCGTGTTGCACCGGCCGGTGCCGGCGCCGCACCACGCGCCGCATCCGGCGGATTCCGCCTGATCGCCGCCGCGCGGTTTCGCGCTACAGTCGGCGCTGTGCCGCGCTGGCCCCTCATTGCGCTCGCCTTGCTCGCCCTGCCGGCCGCGGCGGCGGACTGGGCGCTGTCGGTCGTAGAGCCGCGCGTCAAGCCGGGCGCGCGCTTCGAGTTCGAGGTGATCGGGCCTGCGGACGAGAAGCTGCCGGAGGTGCTCGGCCTGCAGGTGCGCGGCGACCGCAGCGTGCCGGTGCTCGCCGCCGAGGCGCTCGCGCCGCAGGAGGGCGCGCGGCGGCGCTACGCGGCGCAACTGCCGCGCCTGCCGGCAGGCACGGTGCAGCTTGAGCTCGCGGACCGCGCCTCGGGCGTACTGGTACTGATCGTCAGCGCGGACGACATGCTGCGGCAGCTGACCGGCGCCGAGGACACCGCCGTCGAGCCGCCGCTCTCGGAGAACGAGCCGATCTACTTCAGTGTCGGCACGCGCGGCGATACCACCGCGCGCTTCCAGCTGTCGTTCAAGTACCGCCTCTTCGACCGGCAATTCGGCTGGGGCCGCCACTGGCCGTGGCTCGCCGGGCTGCATTTCGCGTACACGCAGACCTCGATCTGGAACCTGTCGGAGACTTCCAAGCCGTTCACCGACACGAGCTACCGGCCGTCCTTGTTCTGGCAGTGGCGGCGGACCGACGACAAGACCTGGATCGACGCCGCACGGCTGGGCTTCGAGCACGAGTCCAACGGCAAGGAAGGCGCCGAATCGCGCTCGCTCAACACGCTGTTCGTGCGCCCGGAGTGGCTGTTCACGCTCGACGACGGCAAGCAGTTCGAGTTCACGCCCAAGATCTACGGCTACCTCGACAAGTCCGACAACCCGGACATCGAGAAGTACCGCGGCTACGTGGACTGGGCCGTGCGCTACGGCGACCGCGAGCGCAGCTGGCGCGCGCTCGCACGCGTCGGCACCGCCGAAAAGGGCAGCTTCCAGCTCGACTGGTTCGAGCGCACGCGCATGTTCGGCACGGGCCCGGTATCGGGCTACCTGCACGCGCAGATCTTTACCGGCTACGGCGAGAGCCTGCTCGACTACAACATGCGCAACAAGTCGCAGCTGCGCATCGGATTCGCGATCGTGCCCTAGCTCGGCCGCCAGGTGTAGGGCACTGGGCCCGTCGCGCGCAGCACGCGGATCATGCGCAGCGCCGCTTCGCGGCCGCGGTAGTAGCCCGGCACGACGATGGTCTCGTCGAAGCCCATCGCGCGGTAGAAGCCGCGCGCCGCCTCGTTGCCCTGGCGCAGCTCCAGGTGCAGGCTCGCCATGCCGGCGACGCGCGCCGACTCCACCAGCCACTCGAGCAGGCGCCGGCCGATGCCCAGGCGCCGGTGCGCGGGGCGCACCGCGAGCAGCACCAGGTGCGCGCGCTCGTCGCCGAACTCCATGATGGCGAAACCGGCGGTGCGGCCGCGGTCGCAGGCGACCGGCGTCAGCGTGTCGCGGTCGCGGATCGCCTTGAGGATGCGCGCCGCGTCGTATTTCCAGGGCAGGCCCGTCTCGACGAGGTCGCGCGACATGAGCGCGATCGCCTGCGCATCGCCGGGATCGGCGAGCCGGATGGCGATCGCGTTCTGCGTCATGCCGGGAAGTCTAAACTCACTCCGCCCGCGTTGTCAGCGGGCAAGCGCCGGGCGGCGAGGGTCGGCGCGCGGCGCTTGCTTTTCAGCGCGCGTCCGCGTAGCGCTCGCGGATGCGCACCGCGCGCGCCAGGCCGTCAGCCGCTTGCAGCACCTTGAGGCGCAGGTCATCATCCAGGTTTCCCTGCAGCAGCCGCTGCACCTCTTCGAGCGCGGCGGCGTCGGCCTGGCCGCCGAGGAAGGCGGCGAGCCAGCGCTCGACGAAGAAGATCTTGTGCGTGCGCTTGAGCTCGGGTAGCGCGGCCAGCGCGGGCGCGAGCAGCGGCGCCGTGTCGGCCGCGTGCTCCGGCGCGTTGAACGGCTCGAGCGCCTCTTCCACCCAGCTTTCGGGCAGCGTGGCGTCGGTGCGCCAGCGCTCGAACATCGCGCGCTTGGCGCGCGCGCCGGGCTGCGCGGCGCGCGCGGCATAGGCGTAGCGGCGCGCGTCGCCGCCGCCCTCGAGCTTTTCCAGCGCCGTGAGCAGCGCGCGGCTTGCAGGGTAGCCGCGCTGCGTGAGGCGCGCCGCCAGGCGAAAGCGGTCGCGCGTGCCGAGCGCCACGCCGGGCAGCTGCACCTCGCCCTCGAGCACCTTGTGCAGGTCGGCAAGGCCCGCCGGCGTCCACGCCAACGAGGCGTAGGCGCGCAACAGCAGGATGCGCCGGCTTGCCGGCGCTTCGGCGAGCATCGCTTGCGACACCGCGCGCTCCACGCGCGGCGCGAGCGCGTCGCGCTGCGCGTCCGACAGGTAGCGGCGGAAGGCGGTTTCCACGCGCGCGAGCAGGCCCGCCAGGATCACGTCGTCGCTCTCCTCGCCGGCGAGCGTGAGCGCCCATTCGATGAACGCCTGCGGCGCGATCTCGGCGTCGCGCACGCTCTCCCACATCGCCTCGATGAGTTGCGCGCGCAGCAGGCCGTCGGGCAGCGCGAGCGGCTCGTCGAGCAGCGCCTTGCGGCTCGCCTCGTCGAGCAGGAACCTGCCGTAGCCGAAGTCGCCCGCGTTGGCGTAGAGCCAGCGCGCCGACGGGTGCGCCGCGGGCCCGACGATGCGGGTGCTCGCGCGCTCCAGGAGCGTTTCCGAGGTGCGTACCTGCCCGTCCTCGCCCGCGGCGGCGACCACCACCTTCTGCGGCCACAGGCCGCGCTCGCCGAGGGCATCCGCCTGCGCGACCCACAACGTGCCGTTGCGCCACTGCAGCGCAACGTTCGGCAAGCCGCGCCGGTTCACCCACGCCGCCGCCCAGTCCGTGAGCTCGCGGCCCGCGGCACGCTCGAAGGCCGCCACCAGGTCCGACCAGTCGGCGGCGCCCCAGGCGTGGCGCGCGAGGAAGTCGCGCACCGCGCGGCGAAAGCGCGCCTCGCCAAGGTAGAACTCGGCCTGGCGCAGCACCGCCGGGCCCTTGGAGTAGACGATCGCGCCGTAGGCGGACTTCGCCGCGGCGAGGTTCTCCAGCGGCTGGCGCAGCGGCGTGGTGCCCGCGGTGGCGTCGATGCGGTAGGCGTTGGTCTTGAGCGCATGGAACGCGCTCCAGGGCTCGAGCTGCGGCACGATCTCGGCGGCAGCCTTCGCCGCCATGAAGTTGGCGAAGCCTTCCTTGAGCCACAGGTCGTCGAACCAGCGCATCGTCACCAGGTTGCCGAACCACTGGTGCGAGGCCTCGTGGAAGACGAGCTGCGCGCGCCGCAGCAGGTCCGGGTTGCTCGGCGCAAAGGGGAAGAGCACCGCCGCCTCGTTGAGGAAGGTCGCGCCGGCGTGCTCCATGCCGCCGTAGGCGAGCTCGGGCACCAGCACCAGGTCGTACTTGGCGAACGGGAACGGCCGCGCGAACTCCTTCTCGAAGAAGCCGAGCGCGGCGCGGTTCAGGCGCAGCAGCTCCGGCGCGTGCTCGCGCGCGCGCGCGAGCTGCGAGCGGCGCACGAAGAGGCGCGTCGCCTCACCCGGCTGCTCGATCACGGCGAACGGGCCGGCGGCGAAGGCGAAGAGATAGGTCGGGATCGGCTCGGTTTCGGCAAAGCGCGCGCGTCCCGCGCCTTCCTCGAGCACGGGCGCGTTCGACACCGCTCGCCACCCGGCGGGCATCTCGAGCGCGAGGCTGAAGCGCGCCTTGAGGTCCGGCTGATCGAAGCAGGGAAACACGCTCGAGGCATCGGCGGGCACGAACAGCGAATACAGGTACTGCGCGCCATCCTCGCGGTCGCGGTAGCGCGTGAGCGCGCGCCCGGCCACCGCCATCGGCGCCTGGAACTGCAGCTCCAAGCGGTTGGCGCCCGCCTTGACCGCTGCGCGCGGGATCACCAGATGCTGCTGCGCGTGGCGCGCGCTCACCGCCTTGCCGTTGACGCGCAGCGCGCGCACCGGCGCGCCGCGCCAGTCGAGCACCAGGTCCACGCGGCGCGCGAGCTTGACCGAGAGGTCGAGCCGCCCGGCGGCAAGGCCCTTGCCGGCGTTCAGGCGCAGGTCGAGCGCGTAGCGCAGCTCGCCGTAGTGGCGCGCGCGCCAGCGCGCGAGCTCCTGCGAGACGCCGGGCTCGAGGCGGGGGGCCGGTTGCGCGAGGGAGGCGGACATGGACGCCGCGAGCAGAGCCAGCAGCGCCGCGCGCGCCTGCACGCGCCCTGTGGGGGCTCGCATGCGTCCTAGTGTATCGGGAGCACCCCGCGCCGGTGGCCGCGGGAACCGCAAGGGCAGCCGCCGGCCGACGACGCTAGCGCTCGAGGCGCGCGTAGACAATCGGCGCGGCCACGAGCAGGACGAGGAGGGGCAGCGCCACGGCCGGCGCGTGCCCTGCGAGCAGCACGAGCGGCAGGCCGACGAACAGCGCGGCGAGCAGCCAGGGCACGCGCGGCGCCTTGCCGAGGTCGGCGTGCAGCTTCTTGCGGATCCAGCGCGCGAGGCCGCCGGGCGCGCGACCGGTGCGGTGGCCGAGCGACTTGGCGAGCGCGCGCTCCTCCAGCCAGGAGAAGAACACCAGCAAGAGCACGAACAGGCTGCCGACGAGCGCGACCGGCGCGAGCAGCAGGCCGGCGAGGGACGCGACCGAACGCGTGCCGACGAGCAGCATGATGGGCGTAAGGCCGCAGGCGATCCCGGCGACGAGGATCAGCACGCAGGCCGGCGCGACCAGGCGCAGGTTCGCACCGAGGTAATCCTGGAAGGATTCGAGCTCGCGGTAGCGCCGCGCCAGCCCCAACGCGTCCTCCAGCGGCCCAAGCAGTTGCTGGCCGAGCCGGTGGGGCAGGGAGTCCTGCGGTTGGGTGGTCGCCATGGCCTGTCTCCTTCCTGTCAGCAATTGCAAGGGGAGCATACGGAACTCCGGGGAGAAATGCCGGGAATAATTCCGCACCGGGGGATGCCTCGCTTAGACTTGCCCGCCATGCAGCCCAACTTCCTCGTGATCCTGATCGACGACCTGCGCTTCGACGAGTTCGGCGCCGGCGGCCATCCCTACATGAAGACGCCGCACATCGACCGCCTCGCGGCGGAAGGGGCGATGTTCGAGCGCGCGTTCCACACCACGCCGATCTGCTCGCCCAACCGCGCATCGATCATGACGGGGCAGTACGCGAGCCGCCACGGCATCATCGACAACGTGGCGCGCGACGCCATGAGCCACCGCCTGCCCAACTACCACCTCGCCCTGCAGAAGCTCGGCTACGAAACCGCGCACGTGGGCAAGTGGCACATGGGCAACGACGGCAAGCCGCGCCCGGGCTACCACCACTGGGTGAGCTTCGACGGCCATGGCAGCCTCACCGATCCGCAGCTGAACGTGAACGGCAAGGTCGAAGGGCGCCAGGGCTACATGACCGACTTGCTCAACGCCGAAGCGCTCGCCTTTGTCGAACAGAAGCGCACCAGGCCCTTCTCGCTCTTCTTCGCGCACAAGGCGGTGCACCCGGACGCGCACCAGGCGGCCGACGGCACGCTCGACATGGCGCGCTTCGGCGGCTACGTCGCCGCGGTGCGCCACCGCGGGCTCTACGAGGGCGCCGTGTTCCCGAAGAAGCCGAACATGCTCGCACCGGCCGAGATCGTGAAGCAGAAGCCGGCCTGGGCGGACGCCTTCGAGCTGCGCGCGACCGAATCCTCCAGGCGCCTGCTCGCAGCGATCCAGGCGGGCACGCAGGAGGAGATCCGCCAGCGCGCGCGCATGATGGCCGCAGTGGATGAGGGCGTCGGCATGCTGCTTGGCGCGCTCGAGCGCCAAGGCAAGCTCGACGACACTCTGATCCTGTTTCTCGGCGACAACGGCTACTTCTTCGGCGAGCACGGCCTCGGCCCCGAGCGGCGCTTCGCCTACGAGGAAGGCATCCGCGCGCCGTTCCTCCTGCGCTACCCGCGCCGCGCGCGCGCGGGCAAGCGACTGCGCGACCTCGTCATCTGCCAGGACATCGCACCCACGCTCGTGGAGCTGGGCGGCGGGCGGCCGGGGCCGCATGTGCAGGGCCGGTCGCTGCTGCCGCTGCTCGCGGGGCGGCGGCGCGGCTGGCGCAAGTCCTTCCTCATCGAGTATTGGGCGGAGCAGGCGATGCCCTGGCTCGTGGGCATGACCTACAAGGCGGTGCGCAGCGACCGCTACAAGCTCATCCACTGGGTGAACCGCGCGCGCGACGGCGAGCTCGACGAGCTCTACGACCTGGAGCGCGACCCCTTTGAGCTGAAGAACCTGGCGCACAGCGCGCGCCACGCGCGCATCCGCTCGACGCTGCGCCGCGACATGCGGCGCCTCGTCGCGGACGCCGCCGGCATCTGACCAGACGACCCCAGCCCGCACGGGAGGCAGACTTGGAATCGATCGACCGACCCACCATCCAGCGCTCGGCCACCGACCTGATCGACGAGGTGAAGCTGCAGTCCGCGCAGAGCGCCGCGGACAAGCTCGCGCACTTCGGTGGCGCCGAGGTGGCCGCGGTGCTCACGCGCCTGCCGCCGGGCTTCGCGCAGGACATCCTCGCCGCGCTGCCGGCGGAAACGCGCGAGCGCGCGCTCGCGGCGGCACCGGGCGAGTACGCGCGCCAGTGGCAGCGGAACGCGCTGTACGCCGAGGGCACCATCGGCCGCATGATGGACCCGGTGTACGCGGAGTTCCCGCCGCAGGCCACCGTCGGCCAGGCGATCGACGCCCTGCGCGAGATCGTGAAGCAGGCGTTCATCACCTACATCTACATCGTGGACGACGACGAGCGCCTGCTCGGCATCGTCACCATGCGCGACCTGCTGTTCAATGAGAACGACCGTCCGCTGCGTGACGTGATGCTCACGGACGTCTTCGCGCTGCACGCGCCGACCAAGCTCGAGGACGCGATGAAGCAGGTGCTCGACCGCCACTACCCGGTGTACCCGGTGGTGGACGCCGAGAACCGGCTGCGCGGCCTGCTGCGCGGGCAGAGCATGTTCGAGGCGCGCGCCTTCGACCTCTCGGCGCAGCCCGGCAGCATGGTGGGCGTCGAAAAGGAGGAACGCCTCGGCACGCCGTGGCCGAGGAGCCTGTTCATGCGCCATCCGTGGCTGCAACTGAACCTGCTCACCGCGTTCCTCGCCGCGGCGGTGGTGGGCGTGTTCCAGGACACGATCGACCGGCTGGTGATCCTGGCGCTTTTCCTCCCGGTGCTCGCCGGCCAGTCGGGCAACACCGGCTGCCAGGCGCTCGCCGTGACGCTGCGCGGCATGACCATCGGCGAATTGAAGCCGGGCAGCGAGCGGCAGCTGGTCACCAAGGAGGCGGGCCTTGGCCTGCTCAACGGCGCCGGGGTGGGCGTGTTCGCCGCGATCGGCATGTACGTCGTCGCCTCCGGCCAGCACTCGGAGCACGCGCTGCTGCTGTCGGTGGTCGTGTTCCTCGCCATGATCGGCTCGTGCGTCGCGAGCGGGCTCTCCGGCGCGCTGGTGCCGCTGACGCTCAAGCGCCTGGGCTTCGATCCGGCCACTGCATCGAGCATCTTCCTCACCACTGCCACAGACGTGGTGAGCATGGGAATGCTCCTCGGCCTCGCCGCGCTGCTGGTGAGGTAGTAGTATTTGGCGCGCAGGGGCTTTCGAGGAGGCTCGCCATGCAAGTCAAGGAAATCCTGCGGGTCAAGGGGAACCGGCTGCTCACCATCGAACCTTCGGGGCGCGCCTCGGACGCCGTGCGCACCATGTCCGAGCAGAACCTGGGCTCCCTCGTGGTCCTCGACCAGGGTCGCATGGTCGGCATGCTCACCTTCCGCGAGATCCTGCAGGCGCTTGCCCAGCGCAATTCAGCCATCGCCGACGTGCGCGTGGGCGACATCATGGTGCGCGATCCCGTCACCGCCGCACCGGACATGGAAGTCAACGACCTGCGCCGCACCATGCTCGACTCGGGCGCGCGCTACCTGCCGGTGATGCAGGACGCGAAGCTGATCGGCGTGATCTCGTTCCGCGACGTCGCCAAGGCGGTGCTCGAAGAGCAGGATTTCGAGAACAAGATGCTGAAGGGCTACATCAAGAACTGGCCCGCCTGACGCAGCCCTGAAGAAGCGAAGCCTCCTGATTGGCGGCGCGGCGCTCGCCGGCGCCGGCGCGCTCGCCGCCTGGCGCCTGTGGCCTGACGAGGGGTTGTGGAATCCCTGCCTCGCCGGCCTGCCGCGGCGGCTTGCCGGACACGAGCTCGTGAAGGCGGCCTGGCAGGGCCTGGACGCCGCCAAGGTCTGGGATGCGCACGCGCACCTGATCGGCGTCGGCGATGCCGCAAGCGGCGTGGTGGTCAATCCGCGCTCGCAGAGCCTGCTCAGCCCCGGCGAGTACGCGCGGCGCGTCTTCTTCCTCAACGCGAGTTGCGCCAAGGACGCGCCCGTCGGCGTGGACCGCGGCTTCGTCGCGCGCGCCCTGGACCTCATGCAGGCGCTGCCCGGCACCAAGATGCTGCTTTACGCCTTCGAGCGCGCGCACGACGAGCGCGGCGCGCCGCTGCCGCAGCGCTCGGGCCTCCACGTGCCCGACGCCTATGCGCGCGAGGTCGCGCGCGCCCATCCGCAGGTCTTCGAGTGGGTCGCGTCGGTGCACCCGTATCGCGCGGACTGCGTCGAGGCGCTCGAACGCGCGAAGGCCGAGGGCGCGCGCGCGGTGAAGTGGCTGCCCTCGGCGATGAACATCGATCCGGCTTCGCCGCGTTGCGACCGCTTCTATGAAGCGCTCGCGCGTCTCCACGTGCCTCTGGTTGCGCACGCGGGCCTTGCGCGCGCGGTGATCGGCGCGGACCTCCAGGATTACGGCAACCCGCTCAGGCTGAGGCGCGCGCTCGACGCGGGCGTGCGCGTGGTGGTGGCGCACTGCGCCTCGATGGGCAGGGACCGCGACCTCGATCAGGGCGCGCACGGGCCGGCCGTGGAGAGCTTCGCGCTGTTCGCGCGCCTGATGGACGAGCCGCGCTACGCCAGGCGCCTCTACGGCGACCTGTCGGCCGTGACCCAGGTGAACCGCGCCGCGGGCACGCTCGCGCGCGTGCTCGAGCGCAGCGACTGGCACGCGCGGTTGCTGAACGGCTCGGATTACCCGCTGCCGGGCGTGATGCCGCTCTTTTCCCTGGACTTCATCGTCTCGCTCGGGCTGCTCGAGCCCGCGGCCGCGCCGGTGCTCTCGCAGATCCGGCAGCACAACCCGCTCCTCTTCGATTTCGTGCTCAAGCGCAGCCTGCGCTGGCGCGGCGCGGCGCTCGCGGCGAGCGTGTTCGAGACGCGGCAGTTCTTCGAGGGCGGCGTGTAGAATCCTTCGCATGTCCGGCAACAGCTTCGGCACGCTTTTCTGCGTCACCTCGTTCGGCGAGTCGCACGGCGCGGCCTACGGCGGCGTCGTGGACGGCTGCCCGCCGGGGCTGGAGCTCTCGGCGGCCGACCTGCAGGCGGAGCTCGACCGCAGGAAGCCCGGCAGCTCGCGCCACGTCACGCAGCGGCGCGAGTCGGACGCGGTGGAGATCCTCTCGGGCCTGCACGAGGGCAGGACCACCGGCACGCCGATCGGCTTCCTCGTGAGGAACGAGGACGCGCGCTCCAAGGATTACGCCGAGATCGCGCGCAAGTTCCGCCCCGGGCACGCCGACTACACCTACTGGCAGAAATACGGCATTCGCGACCCGCGCGGCGGCGGGCGCGCCTCCGCGCGCGAAACCGTGGTGCGCGTGGCCGCGGGCGCCATCGCCAGGAAGTGGCTCGGCGCGCGCTACGGCGTGCGCGTGCGCGGCTACCTCGCGCAGCTCGGCCCGCACCGGATCCCTTTCCAGAGCTGGGAAGCGGTCGCCGGGAACCCCTTTTTCGCGCCGAACGCCGGCATCGTGCCGGAGCTGGAGAAGTTCATGGACGCGCTGCGCGCGAGCGGCGACTCCTGCGGCGCGCGCGTCAACGTGGCGGCGCAAAAGGTGCCGGTGGGTTGGGGCGAACCGGTGTACGGGCGGTTGGACGCCGACATCGCGGCGGCGATGATGTCGATCAACGCGGTGAAGGGCGTGGAAATCGGCGCAGGCTTCGCTGCGGTGGAGCAAAAGGGCAGCGAGCACGGCGACGAGATGACGCCGCAGGGCTTCCTCACCAATAACAATGGCGGCATCCTGGGCGGCATCTCGAGCGGCCAGGACATCACGGTGTCGATCGCGCTCAAGCCCACCTCCAGCATCCGCCTGCCGAGGCGCACGATCGACGTCGAGGGCCGCGCGACCACCGTGGAGACCGCCGGGCGCCACGATCCCTGCGTCGGCATCCGCGCCACGCCGATCGCCGAGGCGATGCTCGCCTGCGTGCTGATGGATCACGCGCTGCGCCACCGCGCGCAGTGCGGCGACGTGTCGCCGCCGACGCGCCCGTTGTAGAAAACCCCAGCGGAATCCTTTAGAGTATCCCCCCACCCCACGCAAGTGAGGCAATAACATGAGCAACAAGGGGCAGCTGCTACAAGACCCGTTCCTGAACACCCTGCGCAAGGAACACGTTCCCGTCTCGATCTACCTGGTGAACGGCATCAAGCTGCAGGGGCAGATCGAATCCTTCGACCAGTACGTGGTGCTGCTGCGCAACTCCGTGACGCAGATGGTCTACAAGCACGCCATTTCCACGGTGGTGCCCGCGCGCGCGGTCAGCCTCGGCGTGGAGCAAGACAAGGACGCTTGAGCACCGCGGCGGCGCCTGACACCCAGGCCGCGGTCCTCGTCAGCCTCGATATCGGCGGCGAGACCCGCGAGGATGCGGCGGAGGAGCTCGCGCGCCTCGCCGAGAGCGCGGGCGTGCGGCGCCACGCCACGGTGCGCGGGCGGCGGCCGCGCCCGGACCCAAAGTTCTACTGCGGCAGCGGCAAGGTGGCCGAGATCGGCCGCGAAGCTGCCGCGCTCAACGCCGCCTGGGTGATCTTCAACCACAATCTGTCGCCCGCGCAGGAGCGCAACCTCGAGGTCGAGCTGAAATGCCGCGTGCTCGACCGCACCGAGCTGATCCTGGAGATCTTTTCGCAGCGCGCGCAGACCCACGAAGGGAAGATTCAGGTCGAGCTGGCGCGGCTGGAGCACCTGTCGACGCGACTGGTGCGCGGCTGGACCCACCTCGAACGGCAGCGCGGCGGCCTGGGCAAGACCGGCGGGCCTGGCGAGAAGCAGATCGAGCTCGACCGGCGCTACATTGCCAATCGCGTGCGCGTGCTGCGCGACAAGCTCGACACCCTGCGCCGGCAGCGCACCGTGCAGCGGCGCGCGCGCGTGCGGCGCGACGTGCTGTCGCTGTCGCTGGTCGGCTATACGAACTCCGGCAAGTCGACGCTGTTCAACGCGCTGACGCGCGCCGGCGCCTACGAGGCGGACCAGCTCTTCGCCACGCTGGACACCACCACGCGGCGCGTGTGGCTGCCCGGGGCGGGCGACGTGGTGCTGTCGGACACGGTGGGCTTCATCCGCGACCTGCCGCACGGCCTGGTGGCCGCGTTCCGCGCCACGCTCGAGGAAACGGTGCACGCCGACCTGCTGCTGCACGTGGTGGACAGCGCGTCTCCCGTCAGGGTGGAGCAGGCGGCGGAGGTGGACAAGGTGCTCGGCGAGATCGGCGCCGGCGACATCCCGCAGATCCAGGTCTGGAACAAGGTCGATGCCTCGGGCCTGGAGACGGGGGTCGAGCGCGACGAGTATGGTAGGATTCGCCGCGTGTTTGTGAGCGCGCGCACCGGCGCCGGACTCGCCGAATTGCGCGGCGCGGTCGCCGAGGCCGCGCAGGCGCGGCAGGCGCGCAACCCTTCTCCCGAAACGATCTCTCTGTAGTGGAGCCATGTCGCTGAACGACCCGAACTGGGGGCGCCAGGGCGGAAGCCGCGGCCCGGGTGGCAACCAGGGCCCGCCCGACCTGGACGAGCTGTGGCGCAACTTCAACCGCCGCCTGAACGAGCTGTTCGGGCGCCGCGGCGGGGGCGGCGGCGACCGCGTGCCGCAGCCGCCCTCGGGCAGGATGCTCGGCGGCGGCGCCGGGGTGCTCCTCGGCCTGGTCTTCGTGGTGTGGATGCTGAGCGGCTTCTACATCGTGGATGCGGCCTCGCGCGGCGTGGTGCTCACCTTCGGCAAGTTCTCCGAGCAGACCGACCCGGGCCTGCGCTGGCGCCTGCCGTATCCGGTCCAGTCGCACGAGCTCGTCAACCTCTCGCAGGTGCGCACGCTGGAAGTCGGGTACCGCAACAACGTGAAGCAGAAGGTGCTCAAGGAGTCGCTGATGCTCACCGACGACGAGAACATCGTCGACCTGCAGTTCGCGGTGCAGTACGTGGTCACCGACGCCGGAGCCTGGCTGTTCAACAACCGTCGCCCCGAGGAAGTGGCGATGCAGGCGGCCGAGACGGCGATGCGCGAGATCATCGGCAAGAGCAGGATGGACGCGATCCTCTACGAATCGCAGGACAACATCGCCAACCAGGCGCAGGTGCTGATGCAGCAGATCCTCGATCGCTACCGCACCGGCATCAGCATCAGCCGCGTGACGATCCAGAACGCGCAGCCCCCGGAGCAGGTGCAGGCGGCGTTCGACGACGCGGTCAAGGCGGGCCAGGACCGCGAGCGCCAGAAGAACGAGGGCCAGGCCTACGCCAACGACGTGATTCCGCGCGCGCGCGGCGCGGCCTCGCGCCTGAAGGAGGAGGCCGAGGGCTACAAGGCGCGCGTGATCGCCAACGCCGAGGGCGAGGCATCGCGCTTCCGCCAGGTGCTCGCGGAGTACGCCAAGGCGCCGGCGGTGACGCGCGAGCGCATCTACATCGAGACGCTGCAGCAGATCCTGTCCTCGACCTCGAAGATCCTGGTGGACACCAAGTCCAGCGGCAACCTGCTTTACCTGCCCTTGGACAAGCTGATGCAGCAGACGGGCGCAGTCGGCGCGCCGACCGAGGCGCAGGCCTCGCAGCGCTCGACGCCCGAACCAGTGCCGGCGGACGCGGGCGCGCGCTCGCGCGACAGCAGCCTGCGCAACCGCGAGCGGGGGGAGCGCTGAGATGAGCGCCGCGAGCGCATCGCCCGTGAGAGCCGCGAGGAGCCGCCCATGAGGGCTCTCGGTCCGGTCGCCGCGGTCCTCATCGCGCTGGTGCTCGTCGCCTCCAGCATGCTGTTCACCGTCGACCAGCGGCAGAACGCCATCGTCTTCCAGTTCGGCGAGGTGAAGGAAGTGATCACCACGCCCGGGCTCAAGTTCAAGTGGCCGCTGATCCAGAACGTGCGCCAGTTCGACATGCGCATCCTCGCCTACGACGACGCCGAGCCGCTGCGCTTCCTGACGCAGGGCAACCGCCCGGTGCTGGTGGACTCGTTCATCCGCTGGCGCATCGTCGACGTCAAGCAGTACTACATTTCGGTGCAGGGCAGCGAGCCCGAGGCCACGCGGCGCCTGCGCCAGACCATCTCCGGCGCGCTGCGCGACGAGTTCGGCGGGCGCACGGTGCACGACGTGGTGTCCGGCGAGCGCGAAACCGTGATGGGCCGCGTGCGCGACAAGGCCGACCAGGACCTGCGCCGCATCGGCGTGGAGATCGTGGACGTGCGCCTGAAGCGGGTGGACCTGCCGCAGGAAGTGAGCGAGTCGGTGTACCGCCGCATGGAGGCGGAGCGCAAGCGCATCGCCAACGAGCAGCGCTCCACCGGCGCCGCCGAGTCCGAGCGCATCCGCGCGGACGCCGACCGCCAGCGCGAGGTGATCCTGGCGGAGGCCTACCGCGACGCCCAGCGCGTCAAGGGCGAGGGCGACGCGCGCTCGGCGGCGATCTACGCGCGCGCCTTCTCCGAGAATGCCGAGTTCTACGCCTTTTACCGCAGCATGGAGGCCTACCGCTCGACCTTCCGCGGGCGCAACGACCTGCTGCTGCTCGAGCCGAACTCGGATTTCTTCCGCTACCTGAGGGATCCCGGCGGCAAGGCCGGCGCCAAGAGATGACCGGCCATGGCGACCACGCTTCTCCTCGCCTTCGCCCTGATGCTGATCATCGAAGGGGTGCTCCCCTTCCTTGCGCCTAGCTTCTGGCGCAGCACCTTCCGGCGCATCACGCAGCTCTCCGACGGCCAGATCCGCTTCTTCGGGCTGACCTCGATGCTGGTCGGGCTGCTTCTCCTGCTGGTCGCCCGCTGAACACGCCGTGATGCGCTGGCTCCTTCCAGAATATGTCGAGGACATCCTGCCCGCGGAGGCGGCGAGGATCGAGCGCCTGCGCCGCGCGATCCTCGACCTGTTCGCGGACGCGGGCTACGAGCTCGTCATGCCGCCGCTGCTCGAGTACATGGATTCGCTGCTCACGGGGACCGGGCACGACCTCGACGTGCGCACCTTCAAGGTGGTGGACCAGATCTCCGGGCGCATGATGGGCCTGCGCGCCGACATCACGCCGCAGGTGGCGCGCATCGACGCGCACCTCCTGAACCGCAAGGGCGTGACGCGCCTTTGCTACTGCGGCAGCGTGCTGCACACGCGGCCGGCAGGACCCGGAGCCACGCGCGAGCCGATCCAGATCGGCGCCGAGGTCTATGGCCATGCGGGCGTGGAAAGCGACCTCGAGGTGCAGCGGCTGCTGTGCAAGGCGCTCGCGCTCGCGCGCGTGAAGAAGGTGCGCATGGACATCGGGCACGTCGCGGTGTTCCGCGGCATCGTGCGCGCCGCCAGGGTCGGCTCGGAGCTGGAAGCCGAGCTGTTCGAGGCGCTGCAGAAGAAGGACCTGCCCTCGCTCAAGGGCCTCACGCGCGGGCTGGAGGCGAAGACTCGCGCCGCGCTGCTGCTCCTGCCCGAGCTCTACGGCGGCGCCGAGGTGCTCGCGCTCGCCGAGAAAAAGCTGCCGGCGATCCCGGAGGTGAAGCGCGCGCTCGCCACGCTGCGCGCGCTCGCCAAGGCCTGCCCGGTGCCGGCGAGCTTCGACCTCGCGGAGCTGCGCGGCTACCACTACCACTCGGGCGTGGTGTTCGACGCCTACTGCGAAGGCGTGGCCGGCGCGGTCGCGCGCGGCGGGCGCTACGACGAGGTCGGCAGGGCTTTCGGCCGCGCCCGGCCGGCGACCGGCTTTTCCATCGACCTGAGAAGCCTGGCCGCGGCGGCCGGGGGCAAGGCCAGGCGCAAATGAAGAAGGCAGCTCGCAACGTCGTCGTCATCGGCACGCAGTGGGGCGACGAGGGCAAGGGCAAGATCGTCGACTGGCTGACCGACCACGCGCAGGGCGTGGTGCGCTTCCAGGGCGGCCACAACGCGGGCCACACGCTGGTGATCGGCGCGAAGAAGACCGTGCTGCATCTCATCCCCTCCGGCATCCTGCGCGGCAACGTCGATTGCTACATCGGCAACGGCGTGGTGGTGTCGCCGCAGGCGCTGGTCGAGGAGATGAACGAGCTGGAAGGCGCCGGCGTGCCCGTGGCGCAGCGGCTGCGCATCTCCGAAGCCTGCCCGCTGATCCTGGCGTATCACGGCGCGCTCGATCGCGCGCGCGAGGCGGCGCGCGGCAACGAGAAGATCGGCACCACCGGGCGCGGCATCGGCCCGGCCTACGAGGACAAGGTGGCGCGCCGCGCCATCCGCCTGCAGGACCTGTTCAAGCCGGTGCGCTTTGCCGAAAAGCTGAGAGAGCTCCTCGACTACCACAACTTCGTCCTGGTGCAGTACCACCGCCAGGAACCGGTGGACTTCCAGAAGACCCTCGACGAGACGCTCGCGCTGGCGCCACGCCTGCAGCCGCTGGTGGCGGACGTGCCGCGCGCGCTCTACGAGGCGAACCGCGCGGGCAAGAACCTGCTGTTCGAGGGCGCGCAAGGCTCGCTGCTCGACATCGACCACGGCACCTATCCCTACGTCACCTCGTCCAACTGCGTAGCGGGCGCGGCGGCGGCGGGCGCGGGCATCGGCCCGATGCACCTGCACTACGTGCTTGGCATCACCAAGGCCTACAGCACGCGCGTGGGCGGCGGGCCGTTCCCGACCGAGCTCTCCGACAGCGTCGGCGAGCGCCTGCGCCAGCGCGGGCAGGAATTCGGCGCGACCACCGGGCGGCCGCGGCGCACCGGCTGGTTCGATGCGGCGGCGCTCAAGCGCTCGATCCAGCTGAACGGCGTCTCCGGCCTGTGCATCACCAAGCTCGACGTGCTGGATGGCGCCGAGAGCGTGAAGATCTGCGTCGGCTACGACGTCAGCGGCAAGGTGAGCGACATCCTGCCGGTGGGCGCCGAGGAGCTGGAGTGCTGCGTGCCGGTGTACGAGACGCTGCCGGGCTGGGGCGAGAGCACCGTCGGCGTGAAGAAGTTCGACGGGCTGCCGAAGTCGGCACGCGACTACCTGAAGCGCATCGAGGCGCTATGCGGCGTGCCGATCGACCTGATTTCCACGGGGCCGGAGCGCGATGAGACCATCGTGCTGCGCCATCCGTTCGCTTGAGAGTGGTGCCGAGGAAGGGATTCGAACCCCCACAGTGTTGCCACCGCTAGGACCTGAACCTAGTGCGTCTACCAATTCCGCCACCTCGGCAGGGGAGGCGGATTCTAGGGTCACCGATTGATCATGTCAAAGAACAGACGCCCCAGGACCGTTGAGCGCGCCGCCAGCGCGCCCGAGACCTACGCCAGCGAAATCCTCGACGCGCTCGAGCGCGCGCGCGCGCCGCTGACGCGCGACGAGCTGCTGCGCGGACTGGCCATCGGCGCGCGCGAGCGCCCGCGCTTTCTCGAGGCGCTCGCCGAGCTGGAGAAATCCGGGCGCGTGGTGCAGAACCGCGCCGGCAGCTTCCTGGTTTCCAAGCGCATCGCCGTCACCGCGGGGCGCATCGAGGGCCATCGCGACGGCCACGGCTTTCTCGCGCCTGACGACGGCGGCCCGTGGGTGTTCCTGCCGCCCGGCGAGATGCGCCAGGTGCTGCATGGCGACCGCGCCGCGGTGCGCGTCGCCGGCCAGGACCCGCGCGGCCGGCCGCTGGGCAGCATCGTCGAGGTCCTCGAGCGCGCCAAGCGCCGCATCGTCGGCCGGCTGCACGCGGAGCATGGCGTGCTGTTCGTGGCGCCGGAAGATCGCCGCATCGCACAGGACATCCTGGTGCCGCCGGCCGA
>DASWBP010000183.1:0-17313 GCA_036390555.1 Burkholderiales bacterium
ATCGCCTGCCAGATGCGCTGCGGCGTCGCCGGCATGTCGAAGTGCGTGACGCCCGCCTGGCGCAGCGCATCCACGATCGCGTTCATGAGGCACGGCATGGAGCCGGTGACGCCCGCTTCGCCCACGCCCTTCGCGCCTAGCGGGTTGGTCTTCGTAGGCACCGGATGCTCGCTGAGCTTGAGCCCGCCGACGAGCCCGACGCGCGGCATGGCGTAGTCCATGAAGCTGCCGGTGAGGAGCTGGCCGCTCGCGTCGTACACCGCCTGCTCATGGAAGATGTGGCCGGCGCCCTGCGTGATGCCGCCGTGCATCTGGCCATGCACGATCTGCTCGTTGATGAGGTTGCCCGCGTCGTCGCAGGCGAGGTAGGAGACGATTTCCACCTCGCCCGTCTCGGGCTCGATCTCGACTTCGGCGATGTGGCAGCCGTTCGGGAAGGTCGAAGGCACCTTGGGGCGCTCCTTGAAATCGAGGTCGAGCTTGCCCGGGTGCTTCATGGCGAGCGCGGTGATGGCGATCTTGCGGTCGGTGCCCTTGATGCGGTATTCGCCGTCCCTGAACTCGAGGTCGGTCTTCGCCGTCTCCAGCTCCTCTGCGGCGAGGTCGAGGCCTTTCTGCACGATCTCCTGCGCAGCGAAGTGCATTGCGCTGCCCAGGCCATGGAGCGTCCTCGAGCCGCCGGTGGGGTTCGCCACGAGGTTGGTGTCCGGCTCCGAGGTACGCAGGCGGAACTTGGTGACCGGAATGCCGAAGATGTTCCCAACGATCTGCGCAAAGGTCGTCTCGTGCCCCTGGCCGTGGTTGTGGGAGGCGGTGTGCAGCGTGACGGTGCCGTCCTTCTCCCAATTGATGACGACCTGGTCGTAGGGCGCAAAGCCCCCGGCGGCGGTCGCCTCGATGTAGGTGGAAATGCCGCGGCCGCGGAGCTTGCCGTTTCTCGCCGAGGCGGCGCGCCGCGCGGCGAAGCCCTCCCAGTCGGCTTCCTTGCGCGCCTGCGCGAGCAAGCCCTCGAAATCGCCGCAGTCGTACTCGAAGCCCGAGACGATCTTGTAGGGGAACTTGCCCGTCGGCACGAGGTTCCTGCGGCGGAACTCGGCTGCGTCCATGCCGATCGCATGCGCCGCCTCGTCGATCAGGCGCTCGAGCGCGTAGGAGGCCACCGGCCGGCCCGCGCCGCGGTAGGCGGCGGTGGGCACGGTATTGGTGAGGACGAGCTTGCCCTGCACGTGTACCGCCTGCACGTCGTAGACGCCGCTGATCACGTTCACCATGTTCATGGTGTTGACGAACGAGCCGGTGAAGGCGACGTAGGCGCCGAGGTTGGCGAGGTAGGTGAAGCGCATGCCGAGGATCTTCCCGGCGGCATCCAGCGCGATCTCGCCCGTGTGATGGATGTCGCGCGCCTGCTCGTCGCCGAGGAACACTTCCGAGCGGCTGCCCACCCACTTCACGGGCCGGCCGAGCTTCTGCGCAGCAAGCAGGAGCGCGCCGTACTCGGGATAGGCGTTGAAGCGCACGCCGAAGCCGCCGCCCACCTCCTCCGCCACGACGCGCACCTTTTCCGGCGCTACGCCGAGCATCGCTGCGCATTGCGCGCGCATCGGACCCACGCCCTGCGTGGTGGCGTGCAGGTAGTAGATGCCGGTCGCCGGGTCGAACGAGCCCATCGCCGCCCTGGGCTCCATGGGATTGCCGACCACGCGCGTGTGGTAGGCGGAGAGTTTCACCACGCGCGCAGCCCTGGCAAAGGCGGCGTTGGTCGCCGCCTCGTCGCCGCCCGTGTAGTCGAGGACGAGGTTGCCCGGGACTTCGGCGTGCAGCTGCGCCGCGCCCGCGGCGAGCGCCTCCTGCGCCGTCACCGACGCCGGCAACTCGGTGTAGTCCACCATGATCGCCTCGGCCGCGTCCTGCGCCTCGGCCGCGCTTTGCGCGACCACCAGCGCCACGGGCTCGCCGACGTAGCGCACCTTGCCGCGCGCGAGCGAATAGCGCGGGGTTGCCTTCTGGTCGGCGCCGCCGCGGCCCTTCATCGGCGCCGCCGCGGGCATCGGCTTCTGGTTCGCGGCGGCGACGTCGTCGCCCGTGAGCACCGCAATCACGCCGGGCATGCCGAGCGCGGCGGAGGCGTCGATCGAGGCGATCTCGGCGTGCGGCCGGTCGGAACGCAGGAAGTGGCCGTAGGCCTGGTTGGGAAGGTTCCAGTCGGAGACGTAGCGCCCCGCCCCTTTGAGCATGCGCTCGTCCTCCAGGCGCCCCTGGTGCCCGAACTTCTCCATCTTCGCTCCTAGGTTAGGTACGCGACAGCGCGATCAGGATGCTGCAAGGCGCGTAGTCGAGGAGCGAGGCCCCGACCGAGCCCTTCCACCAGCGCGCCGCGAACGACGTGTTCTGGTTGTGGCCGACGACGATCAGGTCCACGCCGAGCTCTTTCGCCTTGCGGCAGATCTCCTCCACGGGCTCGCCCACGGCCAGGTGCCCGGTGGCGGAAAAACCCTGCGACTTGAGGTTGGCGATGCCCTCGTCGAGCACCGTCTGCGTGCGCTTCTTCTCCTCCTCCAGCAGTTCCTCGGGCACGAAGCCCTCGGTGAGAAAGAGGCTCGGGGGCATGCTCGCCACCGCGAGCAGGTGCGTCTCGGCGTGCAGGAAGTTGGCGAGCTCCGCGCATTCCACCAGCGCGCGCTTGCCCTCTGCGGAACCGTTGTACGCCAGAAGGATCTTGCGGTATTTCATGGCCGCCTCCTTGCTGTCCGGTTTACTTCGCGAGCAGTCCCACTCTTTCGATGGTAGCGCGCTCGGCCTTCAGCGTGTCCGCCGCCCACTCGCGGTACTCGTCGCTCGACTTGTACCAGTAGACCTGGTCGAGCTGCGCGAGGACCTTCAGGTGCTCGGGATCGTCGAGCGTCTTCCTGAACGCGTCATGCAGGATCTTGGTCAGTTTCGGGTCCATGCCCTTCGGGCCCACGATGCCGTAGGGCGAGTAGGACACGATGTCGATGCCGAGCTCCTTCGCGGTAGGCGCGTTCCACTTGGTGCGCTTCTCGCCAAAGGTGACCAGCAGCCGGAAGGCGCCTGCGTCCACGTGGCGGCCCCAGCCGGTGGCGTCCGACTGCGCCATGATGTGCCCGCCCATCAGCGCCTGCGTGGAATCGGCGTTGCCCTTGAACGGCACGTGCAGGAACTGCACGCCGGTCTTCATGCCCACCTCCTCCATCAGCAGGTGCGGCGAGGTGCCGGTGCCCGTGGAGCCGAAGGACATCTTGCCGGGGTTGGCGCGCGCGTATTCGATCAGGTCCTTGAACGTCTTGAACTGCGAATCGGCCTTCACCACCACGCCGAAGGTGTAGCCGGTGATGCCGATGATGT
Organism: Burkholderiales bacterium; assembly: GCA_036390555.1. Classification (GTDB taxonomy): domain Bacteria; phylum Pseudomonadota; class Gammaproteobacteria; order Burkholderiales; family SG8-39; genus JAABQT01. Next base: position 3,364 of record DASWBP010000183.1, read on the forward strand.
AGGTGAAGTCCTTGAGTGGATCCCAGTCCACCTTCTGGATGTGCGGGATGCGGTAGGCGCTCACCGGGAGCTGCGACAGGTTGTAGCCGTCCGGCGCCATGCGCGAGACGGCCACGGGGCCGAGCATGCCGCCCGCGCCGGGCTTGTTCTCCACCACCACGTTCTGGCCGAGGTGCTTCGAGGCGATCGCCGCGAACTGGCGCAAGTGCGTGTCGGTGGAGCCGCCCGGCGGCCAGGGGCAGACCAGCGTGACGGGCTTCGCCGGAAAGGCTTGCGCCCAGGCAAGCTGGGCCGCGCACAGCGCGGCGACAGCGGCAATGCGAACCAGCATTCTCATTTGTTGTTCCCCCTCCTCCCGGCGATTATATTACCCTCCCCTCATGCTCGACGTCTCCCGCAGCGACCTCACGGCCGGCGTCGCCGGCAGCGGCACCATGGGCCGCGGTATCGTGCAGGTGCTCGCCCAGTGCGGTGCTCGGGTGCGGGTGTTCGATGCGCAGGCGGGCGCCGCCGCCAGAGCGAAGGACTCGATCGCCAAGGCGCTCGCCGGGCAGGTGCAGAAGGGCCGCATGCAGCAGGGCGATGCGGACGCAACGCTGTCGCGCATCGACATCGTGGACTCGCTGGATGCGTTCAAGGGCTGCCACGTGGTCGTCGAGGCGATCATCGAGGAGCTCGAGCCCAAGCGCGCGCTGTTTCGCGCGCTCGAGGCGATCGTCGGCGAGGACTGCATCCTCGCCTCCAACACCTCCTCGCTCTCGGTGACCGCGATGGCCGCGGCGTGCAAGCGCCCGCAGCGCGTGGCGGGCTATCACTTCTTCAATCCCGTGCCGCTCATGAGGATCGTGGAGGTGGTGGACGGGGTGCTCACCGAGCCTTGGGTCGGCGATGCGCTGGTGGCGCTCGCCAGGCGCTACGGCCATACGCCGGTGCGCTGCAAGGACACGCCGGGTTTCGTCGTCAACCACGCAGGTCGCGGCTTCGTGCCGGAGTCGCTGCGCGTGCTGCAGGAAGGCGTCGCCGACTTCGCCACGATCGATCGCATCCTGGTGGACGCGGCGGGATTCCGCATGGGCCCCTTCAGCCTGCTCGACCTCGTCGGGCTGGATGTCGCGCACGCGGTGATGAAGTCCATGCACGCGCAGTACTACGGCGAGCCCAAGTACCAGCCCGCCTACATCGCGGAGCCGCGCGTCGCGGCGGGGCTGCTCGGCAGGAAGACCGGCCGCGGCTGGTACCGCTACGACAAGGAAAACAACCCCGAGAAGGTCCCCGAGCAGCCGGTGCCCGCGGCAAAGGCCAATGCGGTCTGGGCGGCGCCGGAGCTGAAGGACCTGCTCGGCAAGCTCGGCGCCAGGATCGAAGCGAAGCCGGGCGCCGACACGATCTGTTTCGTTGCACCGCTCGGCAAGGACACGACGAGCGCCGCGCTCGAAGCGGGCCTGGATCCCGCGCGCACCGTGGCGGTGGATCCGCTCTTCGGTTTCGCCAAGCGCCGCACGCTCATGGCCTCGCCCGCGACGAAGAAGGAAGTGCGCGAAGCGGCGCACGGCCTGCTCGCCTCGGACGGCGTGCCGGTCAGCGTGATTCGCGACTCGGCGGGTTTCGTCGCGCAGCGGGTGGTCGCGCACATCGTCAACATCGGCTGCGACATCGCGCAGCAGGGTATCGCCACGCCCGAGGACCTCGACCGCGCCGTGATGCTCGGCCTGGGCTACCCGAAAGGCCCCCTGGCGATGGGCGATGCCGCGGGCGCCGGAAAGATCCTCGCGGTGCTCGAAGCGATGGAAGAGTCCTACAAGGAGCCGCGCTACCGGCCGAGCCCCTGGCTCAGGCGGCGCGCAAAGCTCGGTCTGTCACTGCTCACCCCGGAGTAATCCCATGCTCGACGCCTACATCTACGACGGCATCCGCACCCCCATTGGCCGCCATGCCGGCAAGCTCGCCGGCGTGCGCCCCGACGACCTCGCCGGCGAAGCGATCGCCGAGGTCGTGAAGCGCAACAACGTGAAGCCCGAGGAAATCCAGGACGTGATCCTGGGCTGCGTGACGCAGTCGGGCGAGGACTGCAGGAACGTCGCGCGCTTCGCCGCGCTGATGGCGGGACTGCCGCCCACCACGCCCGCGGTGACGGTGAACCGCCTGTGCGCCTCGGGCCTGCAGGCGGTGACCGACGCGGCGCGCGCGATCACCGCAGGCGAAGGCGACCTCTATATCGCGGGCGGCGTGGAGAGCATGACGCGCGCGCCCTACGTGATCGCGAAGGCCGAGACGCCTTACTCGCGCGAGATCAAGATGTACGACACCACGATCGGCAGCCGCTTCACGAACCCGAAGTTCAAGAAGCTCTACGGCGACCACCAGATGCCGGAGACCGGCGACAACGTGGCCAGGGAATGCAATGTCAGCCGCGAGCAGGCGGACGAATTCGCGCTCGCCAGCCAGAAGAAATACGCCAAGGCCGAGGCCGAGGGTTTCTACAAGGGCGAGATCATGCCGGTGAGCCTGCCCGCGAAGAAGAAGGACGCGCCGCCCACGGTGGTGGACGCGGACGAGCATCCGCGGCGCGACAGCACCATGGAGTCGCTCGCGAAGCTGAAACCCCTCTTTGAGGGCGGCGTGGTGACCGCGGGCAACGCCTCGGGCGTGAACGACGGGGCGGCGGCCCTCATCGTCGCCAGCCGCAAGTGGGGCGAGAAGAACGGCAAGAAGCCCCTCGCCAGGATCCTGTCGGCGGCCTCGGCCGCGGTGGAGCCGCGCATCATGGGGGTGGGCCCCGCCTACGCCATCCCGAAGGCCCTCGAGCGCGCCGGGAAGACGCTCAAGGACATGGACCTGATAGAGATCAACGAAGCCTTCGCCAGCCAGGTGCTAGCCTGCCTGCGCCTCATGAACGTGGACTTCAAGGACCCCCGCGTGAACCCCAATGGCGGTGCGATCGCCATCGGCCACCCGCTCGGCTGCTCGGGCGCGCGGCTGGCGCTCACCGTGTCCCGCGAGCTGCAGCAGTCCGGCGCCAGGTACGCCGCCGTGTCGCTATGCATCGGCGTGGGCCAGGGCCTCGCCGTGATATTGGAGAGAACATGAACGCACCGCTCAAGAACAAGCCCAAGGCGCAGTTCAGCTGGAGCGACCCGTTCCTCCTCGACCAGCAGCTTTCCGAGGACGAGCGCATGGTGCGCGACGCCGCCGCCGAGTACTGCAAGGACAAGCTCGCGCCGCGCGTGCTCGAGGCCTTCCGCGAGGAGAAGGCCGAGACGGCGGTGTTCCGCGAGATGGGCGAGCTCGGCCTCCTCGGCCCCACGATCCCCACCGAATACGGCGGCCCGGGCCTTTCCTACGTCTGCTACGGCCTCATCGCGCGCGAAGTCGAGCGCGTGGACTCGGGTTACCGCTCCACGATGAGCGTGCAGAGCTCGCTCGTCATGCTGCCGATCTTCGAGTTCGGCACCGAGGCGCAGAGGAAGAAATACCTGCCCAGGCTCGCCAAGGGCGAGTGGATCGGCTGCTTCGGCCTCACCGAACCCAACCACGGCTCCGACCCCGGCTCGATGGCCACGCGCGCGAAGAAGGTGAAGGGCGGCTACAGCGTCACGGGCTCCAAGATGTGGATCTCCAACTCGCCGCTTGCCGACGTGTTCGTCGTCTGGGCGAAGGAAGTGGACGAGAAAGGCAACGTCGGCGAGATCCGCGGCTTCATCCTCGACAAGGGCATGAAGGGACTCTCGGCGCCGAAGATTCACGGCAAGGTGGGTCTGCGCACCTCCGTCACCGGCGAGATCGTGATGGACAACGTCTTCGTGCCCGAGGAAAACGCCTTCCCCGAGGTGAAAGGCCTCAAGGGCCCCTTCACCTGCCTCAACTCCGCGAGATACGGCATCGCCTGGGGCGCCCTTGGCGCGGCGGAGGACTGCTTCCACCGCGCGCGGCAGTACGTGATCGACCGCAAGCAATTCGGCCGGCCGCTTGCCGCGAACCAGCTCATCCAGAAGAAGCTCGCCGACATGCAGACCGAGATCGCCCTCGGCCTGCAGGCCTGCCTGCGCCTCGGGCGCATGAAGGACGAAGGCACGGCCTCCCCGGAGATCACCTCGATCCTGAAGCGCAACTCCTGCGGCAAGGCGCTCGACATCGCGCGCGCCGCGCGCGACATGCTGGGCGGCAACGGCATCTCGGACGAGTTCGGCATCATCCGCCACGTGGTGAACCTGGAAGTGGTGAACACCTACGAGGGCACGCACGACATCCACGCGCTCATCCTCGGGCGCGCGATCACCGGGATCCCGGCGTTCAGCTAGAGCGCCGGCAAATGGGCGCGGAACAGGCACGGGACGGGCTTCTCATCGACGTTCCCGCGCTGATGCGCGCGCGGGCAGCAGGGGGGGACGCCAAGGAGCGCGAGGCGAGAGCGCAGTCGCTGGACATCGCAGAGATCGCTGCGCTGGCCCCGAGGATCGCGACGTTCGCCATCCTGTGCAACAACGCCTACCAGCGCAGCCAGCCGCTGACCCTCCCGCACAGCTGGAAGATGGTGGTGCGCGAGGGCCAGGGCAAGGGACTCGCGTACGCCGTATACGAGCGGCAGCAGGAAGGCCGGCCAGTCGAGGCGGTGGTCTCGTACCGCGGCACCGATGACGCGTACGACTGGTTGCACAACTTCGGCATCGCCAAGATCCAGACCGACGAGGCGGAAGAAGTCTTCAAGACCATCTCTGGCGAGTACCGCGGCAAAGGCATAACGAAGATTTCAGCGACGGGTCATTCCCTCGGCGGCGGCTTGGCCCTGCACGCATCTTTCAAGTTTGCGGGCGTCGCGGCCACGGCATTCAACTGCGCGCCGTTCGAGCCTCCCGGAGATGCCGCATACCGCAGCAATCCCCGCATTTGCGTCTGGGAGGAGAACGAGATCCTGCAGTTCGTGCGCGACGACAAGCTGCCGGGCAAGTGGGACAACACGCGGCTGGTGAAGGTCAACTTCGCGCACGGCCTGCCTGTCGCACAGCACAAGATGGAGCCCATGGCCCGCAGCCTCGTGATTGCAGCCGCGCCCTACGATGCGGAACTGCGCGCGCTCTTGTGACTTCCCTGCCCGTGCGTTCGCGCGGTCTTTAGTCCTGCAGCGAAACGGATGACGAGCGCCTCGGCGACGACACAAGCCCTGTTCATCGCGCTGGTGGTCGCCATGGCGGCGCTTTTCGCCTTTGCGATGTTGAAGACGGCGCGCGCCGGCGGGCACGCGGCGGGCGGCGCGATCGGGGTCGTCGCGCTGGTGTTCGCCTTCTGGCTGGCGGTGCCTGCGGTGCTTGCCGTGCAGGGCGTGCTCGACCGCTACTCGCCGCCACCGGCGCCAGGGTTCTTCGTCGTCGGACTCGTCACGCTCGGCACCGTGGCGCTCGCGTTTTCGCGCTTCGGCTCCCGGCTGATCGACGGCCTGCCGATCGCCGCGCTCGTGGGCTACCAGGTCTTTCGCGTGCCCCTTGAATGGCTGCTGCACCGGCTGTACGCCGAGGGCGCGATCCCTGTGCAGCTGACCTACTCGGGCTGGAACTTCGACATCGCGACCGGCCTGCTGGCCGCCGCGCTGGGACTGTGGCTGCGGGCGGGCCATCGCTCCTGGCCGCTCGTCGCGGCGTGGAACATCATCGGCATCGCCTTGCTCGCCAACATCGTCGTGATCTCGATCCTGTCCACGCCAGTGCCATTCCGCACCTTCATGAACGAGCCGGCCAACCTCATGCCGGGAACGTTTCCCTACGTCTGGCTGCCCACATTCCTGGTGCAGGCGGCGCTGTTCGGCCACCTGCTGGTGTTCAGGGCCATGGGGCGCCCCGCAGGACTCCGCGCCCCGTGATCTACCCCGCGCGCCGTGCCGCGCGGGGCGTGGCCCAGGTCAGTAGCGGCTGAAGAAGTAGTAGTCCGCGGTGTAGCCGACGCGGGCCGCTTTGCCGACCTCGTCCCGCGAGCAACCATCCTTGGGCGCGACGCCGCCCTCGGTATTCACGCGCTGGATGCTGACGACGCTGCTGAATGCGCCTTGCGCGCCCACCGACTTGGTGGCGAGCAGCAGCCAGGGAATGGCGTTGGCGGCGGCGGCGTCCGCGCGCTGCATCACGGCCCCTTCGATCCTGCTGCCATCGGCGGCCTCCCACGACGGGCCGGCGTAGTGGCGCCCGATCTTCTTGCCGTTCGCGTCGAACAGCTCAGCCTCGGGCGCGACGAACGCCCATTCGTAGCCGAGTCCGCCCTTGATGGGGCGGCATTCGTAGATCTGCACGCCCTTGGCGGGCACGATCATCGCCAACGACTCGCCTGCGCCCGGGTTGAGGTTGGCGGGCACGGCGGCGACAGGCGCCGTGGCCTGCGCACTTGCGAAGGCAGGAACGACGGACGCCAGCAGCGCCGCGAACTTCGATTTCAATGACATGGTGGTCTCCCTGTGGTTAAGCCCGCGTACGGGGTGCGGCGATCTTGGGCGGCGCGTGTATCCAGCGGATGTCGCGCGCGCTGCGACTTTGTTTCGGCGCGTATCCCCGGCGCAGGCGGGAGACGCGAACGGCATTCCGGCGAGCGCGCGTTCGTGGGAACATGCGCGCGATGAAGCTCTACATCACACCCGGGTCTCCCTACGCGCGCATGGCGCGCATCGTCGTCCTGGAAAAGGGCCTGGAAGGCCGCGTGGAGACGATCGTCGCGAAGACGCGCGCGACGGACAGTCCTTACTACGCCATCAATCCGTCGGGACGAGTGCCCTACCTCGTCGCCGACGACGGCACGGGCTTCGAGGAGTCCGCCGTCATCTGCGACTACCTCGACCGGCTGGACGGCAAGCCGGCGCTCGGACTGCCGGCGGGCGGCGAGGCGTGGGAGGCGCGCCGTCTCGAAGCCCTGGCGCGCAGCCTGCTGGACGGGCTTTCGGTCTGGGGGCGCGAGATCCTGCGCCCGGAGAACGAGCGCTCGCCCGGTGTCATCGAGCACGAGAAGGAGCGCGCGCGGCGCATGGCGGACGCGTGGGAGCGCGAGATCGGCCATCCGCTGATGCGCGGCGCGCCGAACATGATCCAGATCACGCTCGCCTGCGCGCTCGGCCTCGAGGCGCGCAATCCCGGCTTTGTCTGGCGCGCCGGTCGCCCGAAGCTTGCGGCGTGGTTCGATCGCATTGCGGCGAGGCCTTCGTTCACGGCGACCGCGCCGCCCGTCGCAGCCGCGCCAGCGGCGAGGCAGCCGGGCACGTGAGCGCCCCGGCCACGCCAGTGCCGGCGCCGTTCATTCGCGAAGCGGGCGCCGGCCCGGGCGTCGTCTGCCTGCACTCCAACGCCAGCAGCTCCGGCCAGTGGCGCGCGCTGATGGAGCGCCTTGCGCCGAAGTTCCACGTGGTCGCGCCGGATTCCTATGGCGCGGGCAAGAGCCCCGCGTGGCCCGCGGGCCGGCGCGTGATGCTGCGCGACGAGGTGGCGCTCATCGAGCCTGCCCTCGCCATGGCGCGCGAACCTCTCGTGCTCGTCGGGCACTCCTATGGCGGCGCGGTCGCGCTCATCGCCGCGGTCATGCAGCCGCGGCGCGTGCGTGCCCTTGTGCTGTACGAGCCCACGCTCTTCGCGCTGATCGAGGCCGAGTCGCCCTCGCCCAACGATGCGGACGGCATCCGCAATGCCGTTGCGGCGGCGGGCCGTGCGCTCGACGCCGGCGACCCTGACGGCGCGGCCGAGTGCTTCATCGATTTCTGGATGGGCAAGGGCGCCTGGGCGCGCACACCCGAGCCGCGCCGGGCGACGATCGCCGCATCGGTCGTCAATGTGCGCGGCTGGAAGGACACGCTTTTCAGCGAGCCCACCCCGCGCGCCGCGTTTGCGGCGCTGGATATCCCCGTGCTCTACATGACCGGCAGGCTCTCGCCCGCCTCCTCGCTCGGCGTGGCGCGGTTGCTCACGAAGACGCTGCCGCGCGCGGAGGTCGTGCAGTTTGACGGCCTCGGGCACATGGGCCCGGTCACGCACCCCGAGATCGTCAACGAGGCCATCGCCGGCTTCCTCGAGCGGCTCTAGCCATGCCCCGCGCCTTGCAGGCAATGCTCACCGCGCTGCTGGCGACCGCTGCCACGGCGTTCGCTCAGGCGCCGGTCATCTCCCATGTGGAGCACTACACCGAGAACCGCGGCTGGAACGAGGCGGGGCTCGGACCGACGCACCAGATCGTGATCTCGGCCACGGTGAAGCCTTCGGCCCTGCCGACCCTCGTCTTCGCCCAGCAGGGCGGCGTGCGTGAGCCTTTGACGCATTTTGCACAGCCCTCCACGCCCGATCTCTATGTTCATTGGCGGCGCTTCGAACCGGCGTTGGCAGGAGCCTGGCGCATTTCCGCCGAGCGCGACGGCGCGCAGGCGGAGCCGGTGGATGCGCCACCGATCGCCGGCCCGCAGAAGCTGCCGCTCGCGCGCGACGTGCGCGTGGTCGGCAAGGACGCAACACCGCTATTGCGCTGGCGGCTGCCGGAGCTCGCCGGCTTCGACGTCGACCGCATCCGCGTGGTGGTGCGCGGCGGCGAGCGCGTGCAGGGGCGGTTCCTCGGCGCGCTCTATACTTCGGGCGCCCTGCCGCCGAGCGCCATGTCGTTCAAGGTGCCGCCCGGGGTGCTCGTGCCCGGCGGGCGCTACGTGTTCCAGGTGACGCTGGAGGATCTCGAGGACGGGCGCCTGGAGAACCGCTCGCTCGCCTTCAGCAGGACCTACGCGGTGCCGCGCTAGGCGCGCACCTGGGCGGGCGGGAGCGCTACCATTGGCGCAATTTTCGGAGGAGACCGAACCATGAAGATCTACTATCACCCTGCTTCCACCACCAGCCGCCCGCTCATGCTGTTTGCCAGCGAAAGCGGCATGAAAGTCGATTTCCAGGTCGTGGACCTGTTCACCGGCGAGCACATGAAGCCGCCCTACACGGGCATGAACCCCAACAAGCTCGTGCCGCTGCTCGAGGACGGCGATTTCCGGCTCACGGAGAGCAGCGCGATCCTGAAATACCTCGCGGAGAAGGCGGGGTCGAACGCCTACCCCAAGGACCTGCAGCAGCGTGCTCGCGTCAACGAGCGCATGGACTGGATCAACACGCAGCTGTGCCGTGACCTCGCCTACGGCCTGGTCTACCCGCAGATCTTCCCCAGCCACAAGCGCCGGAGCGACGAGGCGCAGCAGTCGACGCTCGCCTGGGCCAAAGAGCGCGCCGGCGCCTGGCTGCAGGTGCTTGACGCGCACTACCTCGGCGCAAGCAACCCGTACCTGTGCGGGACGCAGATCACCATCGCCGATTATTTCGCGGCGCCCTTCGTCGCGCTCGCCGAGGCGGTGGGCTCCGACCTCGCGCCCTACCCCAACGTCAAGCGCTGGCTCGGCCGCATGAAGCAGCTGAAGAGCTGGGCGAAGGTCAACGAGGTCATCAACGGCTACGCTGCCTCGCTCAAGGGGCCCTTCGAAAAGGTCTGAGCCATGATCAAGAAGCTGCACCACAACGCCTACCGCTGCCGCGACTCGGAGCAGACGCGACGTTTCTACGAGGACTTCCTCGGCCTGCCGCTCGCCGAGACGCTGGAAATCAAGGAAACCAAGAGCGGCCGCAAGACGCAGACGCTGCATACCTTCTATCGCCTCGGCGACGGCTCCTACCTCGCGTTCTTCGAGGCGCCCGACATGCCCTTCGAGTTCAAGGCGCAGCACGACTTCGACCTGCACATCGCCCTGGAAGTGGAGCCCGGGGAGCTCGAGCGCCGGCTCGCCGAGGGCAAGCGCCGCGGCATCGAGACGCGCGGCATCTCCGACCACGGCTTCATCCGCTCGATCTACTTCCGCGATCCGAACGGCTACGTGATCGAGCTGACCGCCAAGATGCCGAACCACGACAAAGCGATGGACCCCGCGCAAAACGGCGCGCGTGCGCGCCTGGACCGCTGGCAGGCGGAGAAAGCCGCGCCGCGCAACGCTGCGTCGGGCTGAGGCGCGGGGACGGCGCCCGCCGACGCCCCTTCAGGCGGCCGCGCGCGCGGCCTCGCGCCCGGCGGCTTCCTGCAGGTGGTCCTGCAGCAGTGCGCCGTAGTGCGTCAGCGAGAATTTGATGAGCTTCACGACACGTGCCCGCGCGCGCAGCGGCGGGGGCAGGATGCGGCGCGCCTCCTCCCTGCTGTCCACGTCCACCGTGAGCCACGCCTTGTGGTCGCCGTCGGCGCAGCCGAAGTCCGCGTGGGTGAGGAAGTGCGACCCGGTCTTGAGGAACACCTGCACCGCGTGCGTGCAGGCCACCAGGTTCGCTTCGTGCGGCACTTCGATCAGGTACCTCGCCATGTCAGTTTCCTCCAGCGTCGGCGTTGCGTTGAACGATGGCCTGCATGCTAGCGAGCCCTTGTAACCGCAATGCCGCACGCCGTGCACGGTCTTGTTTCAATTGTTTCGGCGGGCTGGCCCGCTCTTGATCTCCATCAACCGTGTGCCGGCTGCGGAGGCTAGACTTCGCGCGAAACATTGACGGGAGACCCCCATGCTTGCGCGGGTGCGCACCATCCTCGTTCTCGCCCTGCTCGCCTTTCCCTTCGCGCCGGCCCTCGCCGACGACTATGCCCCTACCATCAAGGTGTTCCGCGATGCCGGGGAGAGCGGAAAGTACTTCGGCACGAGCTACGGCTACGCCGTGTTCCCCACGATCGGCAAGGGCGGCGTCGGCATCGGCGGTGCGCACGGCAAGGGCCGCGTGTATGCCAAGGGCGCGTACGTGGGCGACACCTCGATGACGCAACTCACGATCGGCCTGCAACTCGGCGGCCAGGCCTACAGCCAGATCGTCTTCTTCCAGGACAAGCGGGCCTTCGACGAATTCACCAGCGGCAACTTCGAGTTCGGCGCGCAGGCCACCGCGGTGGCGATCACGGCGGGCGCCTCCGCGCAGGTCAGCACCGGCGGCACTGGCGCGGGCGCCAGCGGCACGCAGAGCCACGCCAAGACCGCGGGCGGCTACCAGAAGGGCATGGCGGTGTTTACCGTCGCCAAGGGCGGCTTCATGTACGAGGCGAGCATCGGCGGGCAGAAGTTCAACTACAAGGCAAGGAAGTAACGGCAGGCGCCTCCCCTGAGGGTGCACGGCCCGGCGTATCATCGACAAGGCCTTTTCTTGCACCCACCTGAGGGGAGGACGTCATGGCGGCATTCAACGTGGTGCGCTTCCGGGTCATTCCCGGCGGCGAGCAGCAGTTCATCGAGGCGCACGAGCAGATGGGGCCGGCGTTCGAGGGCTTCCTCGGCGGCAGCCTGGTGAAGACGGGCGACCGCACGTTCTGCATGATCGGCGAGTGGGACGACTTCGGCAGCATCGTGGATGCGCGCCCGATGATGATCGGGTTCCTGGACAGCGTGCGGCACCTGCTCGAGGACCTGGGTGGCGGCCTGGGCGTCACTGACCCGGTGTCAGGCGAGGTTGCCGTGCGGCTCTGGCCGCCGAAGGCGGCGAAGAAATCCCGCGCGGCTGCCAAGCGCCGCCCAGCCAAAGGCAACGCCGGCAGACGTGCGGCCGCCAAGCGCGGTGGCGCGCGGCGTGCGGCCGGCAAGCGCCGGCGCTAGCGCAAGCGCCCGCGCAATCAGCAAGCTAGATGCCTGGCGTGACCGGTAGCGGGCTCGGCTGGGCGCCCATCGCCCTCGGCCTTGCGCTCTTCGCCGCGGGCCTGTGGGCGGCGACCGCGCGGCTGCTTGCCAAGCCGCCGCAGGAGCTCACGCAGCTCGACCGCATGGTCGGCGCCATGCTGATCGGACGCCGCTTCGGCTCGCTGCACGCGCGCTGGCACGCGGCGGGCTACCGGCTCACGCCGCGCAGCGCACCGGGGCTCGCGCTGCTGCTCGGCATCGTCTTCGTGTGCGCGCTCGCGCTCTACTCGATCGGCGCGGCTGCGCAGCAGGGCCTGCCCGCGAACGGCGTCCTGCTCATCGCCAAGCCGGGCCTGCAGGACCCGAACTTCAGCCGCAGCGTGGTGCTCGTCACCCAGGCGCCCGACTTCAGCACGGTGGGTGTCATCCTCAACCGCCCCACGACAGTGCGCTACCAGGGCCAGCCGGTATGGTTGGGCGGCCCCGTGATGCGCCAGGTGGTGGTCGCGGTGTTTCACTCGGAGCAGGTGCCGAAGGCGGCCGCGTTCCACGTGCTGAAGAACGTCTATCTCAGCATGCATCCGGAGGTCGTGGACGGGCTGATCGCGGACCGGAGCGCGCGCTATCGCCTCTACGGCGGCTTCTCAGGGTGGGCGCCGCGCCAGCTCGAAAGCGAGTTCCAGCGCGACGGCTGGTACGTGATGCCCGCAGACGAGTCCGTCATCTTCCGCGAGGACACGACCAAGCTCTGGGAGGAGCTCGTGGCGCGCGCGGCCGAGCCGAGGACCTGAGAAACACCGGGCCCCGGGGTGTGGCCTATCTCCTTCCGCGCCCGGGCAATCGCGCTAGAATTAATTGGTGAACCTGCTGCGCGTCGTCGCCGGTGCCGTGCTCTTTCTTGCCCTGCCGCTTGCCGCGCACGCGCAGGACGAGGAGGCGGTGTTCCTCGTCGCGCACCCGATGTTCCGCGACCTGGACTACCGGCAGACGGTGCTGATCGCCGCGCCCGCGCCCAACGGCGGGCACGTCGGCGTGATCCTCAACCGGCCTACGCGCCGGTCGCTCGGAAGCCTGTTCCCGGAGCACGAGCCTTCCAAGAAGGTGGTCGACCCGGTCTACTACGGCGGCCCGTTCTCGCGCGGCGCGCTGGTGGCGCTGGTGAAGGCGGATCGCGCTCCCGGCTCGGGCTCGGTGCAGGTGATGAAGAACCTGTTTCTCGCGTTCCGCGCCAATACCATCGATCACGTGATCGAGAGCCAGCCGAACGAGGCGCGCTATTACGTCGGCTACGTCGGCTGGCGCCCGGGGGAGCTGAAGAGCGAGATCGACAAGGGCATGTGGTCGGTGCTGAACGCCGACCTCGAGGTGGTCTTCCGCAAGGACACCGAGGGCCTTTGGGAGGAGCTCCTGCAGCAGTCCCGGCGCATCCGCGCCGAGGTCCTCCCCGGCGTGCTGCAGGCAGCGCTCGACTAGCTCAGGCCGCGGCGCGGCCTTTCGACTTCTCGAACACCATCCTGCCGCCGCGGTAGTCGGCACGGATCGTGTCCTTGGGCGCGAAGCGCCCTTCCAGGATGCTCTTGGCGAGCGGGTTCTCGATCTCGGACTGGATCGCGCGCTTGAGCGGCCGTGCGCCGTACACCGGGTCGAAGCCCACCTTGGCGAGCTCCGCGATCGCCGCATCCGAGATCTCGAAGCCGTACTCCATCTTCGCCAGGCGCGCCCTGAGTACGCCGAGCTGGATGCCGGCGATGGACCGGATCTGGTCCTCTCCCAGCGCGTGGAATACCACCACTTCGTCGATGCGGTTGATGAACTCGGGCCGGAAATGCGTCTTCACCTCGCCCATGACCGCGAGCTTCACCACGCCGTAGTCGCTTTCCGCCATCTGCTGGATCATGTGCGAGCCGAGGTTCGAGGTCATGACCAGCACCGTGTTCTTGAAGTCCACGGTGCGGCCCTGGCCGTCGGTGAGCCGGCCTTCGTCCAGCACCTGCAGCAGCGCGTTGAAGACATCGGGGTGCGCCTTCTCGACCTCGTCGAACAGAATCACGGCGTAGGGCTTGCGGCGCACCTGCTCGGTGAGCTGGCCGCCCTCTTCATAGCCGACATAACCGGGCGGCGCGCCGATCAGGCGCGCAACCGAGTGCTTTTCCATGTACTCGGACATGTCGATGCGGATGAGATGCTCGGCCGAGTCGAACAAAAACTCGGCAAGCGCCTTGCACAGCTCGGTCTTGCCCACGCCCGTGGGGCCGAGGAACAGGAACGAGCCATAGGGCCGGTTGGGGTCAGAAAGCCCCGAGCGCGAGCGCCGGATGGCATCCGCGACCAGGCGCACC
>DASWBP010000184.1:0-7253 GCA_036390555.1 Burkholderiales bacterium
AACTGCGCCGGCCCGCTGCAGCTAGTCGCCCGAGGGCGCAGGCCGCCCGAGGAGCCGCTGCCAGATCCGGGCAAGCCACTGGCGAACGCGGCCGGCGCGCGGCGGCGCGGCGCTCGAACAGGCGATCGACGATGGCCTTGAGCTGGCCTTCCCCTCTTACGTCGAAGAGGCTGGTCAGCTCGGTTCCCGTCGCGGTGCCCCGCAGCGTGACGTCGATCGCCATCGTCAGGTGCTCGGCCTTCGCGCTGGCCTGGAGCCTCCTGGGCGGCTCCTCCGACTCGATCTGCGCCCTGAGCGTGACGATCAGGGGCACGACGCCGATCTTTTCCTTCACCGTCAACTCCGCGGTCCTGTCGTCCAGCACCTGGATGCGCTCGACGCCGGGGATGCAGGTGCAAAGCGCCTCGAAGTCGCGGATGAACCGCCACAGTGCCTCGGGCGGGGCGTTGACCGCGAAGCTCGCCTCGCGCCGGGGCATCAGCCCCACCACTTGCCGAGCTTGAAATCCTCCGCGATGACCCCGGCCGCGTTGTGCCCGGCGCCCGCGTGCACGCCGCCGCCGGGGTGGCAATAGCCGCCGCACATGTACAGGCCTTCGACCGGGCTGCGGTAGCTCGACCAGCCGGCAAACGGCCTGAAGTAGCCCATCTGGTCGGGCGTCATGTCGCCCACCACGTCCACGCCGTTCACCAGGTTGTCGTTCAGGCGCTCGGTGTCGGTGGGATCCTGGATCGCCATGCCGAGGATCTTGTCAGGCGTGATGTTCGGCGCGTAGGACCGCCAGAGCTCCAGCAGGTGCGCGGCGTATTCCTGCCGCGCGCCGCGCCAGCCCGCCGGTCCGCCGGCCTCGAGCGCGTAGGGGGCGTACTGCCAGACGACCGCGGTGTGCTTGCCCGCCGGCGCCTGCGACGGATCAAAGAGCGTGGGCAGCGTGATCTGCAGCATCGGGTCGCGCGGCGCCCTGCCTTGCGCGATCTCCTGGTAGGCGCGCACCTGGTCGCGCACGCCGCCGCCGAACATCTCCTGGCTGAAGGCGCCGTTCACCGGTGCGTTTTGCGCCGCGGCCCGGTATTGCGGCGGCTCCGAGAGCGCCAGGTGCAGCACGAAGAGCGAGCGGCCGCGCGAATGATAGCTGCGCACACGGGCGGCGAAGCTTGCGGGCAGGTGCTCTTCGCCGACCATGCCGAGAAAACTCTTCTTCGGCTCGACGTTGGTGATCACGGCCTTCGCGGCGTCCAGCCGCCGACCGTCCGCCGTCTCCACGCCCGTCGCCCGGTTGCCGCGCAAGAGGATCCTCTTGACCTCGGTGCCGGTCTGCACGGCGCCGCCCGCCGCCTCGAGCGCGCGCCGCAGCCCCTCGGCGAGCTGCTGCGAGCCGCCCACGCAGATGGGCGCCTCGGCCCTGAGGATGCGGAACAGGCAGATCCAGCCCTGGCCGAACTGGTCGGGGGCGAAGCCGAGCACGGTCATGCGCGCGAGGAAGTGCACCTTCACCTCCTCGCTTTCGAAGAGCTCGTTCAACAGCTGCACCGGCGTGCTCGCCTGCCACTGCAGCAGCGTCCTGCCCTCCTCGGATTTCTCCAGCTCGGCGCTCTGCAGCGACGGCGGCAGCGGCGGCGAATACATGAGCGGCAGGTAGGTCGCCTCGATGAACTCGCCGTAGTCCGCCACCAGCTGGCGGAAGGTGCGCGCGTCGCGTGCGGAGAACCTGGCGAGCTCGGCCGCCATGCGCTCCGGCTCGCGGTACATCACCAGGCTGCGGTGGTCGGGGAAGATGGTGCCGCGCAGGTGCTGCGGGTAGACGTAGCGCACGCCGTGGCGCTCGAGCTCGAGGTCGCGGTACACCGGGCTCAAGGGAATGTGCGTGTGCACGACAGAACACAGGTTGTGGCGGAACCCCGGAAGCGTCGCCTCGGCCGTATGGCAGCCGCCGCCCACGCCTGCGCTGCGCTCCAGCACCAGGACGCGCGCGCCGGACCTGGCGAGGTACGCGGCGCAGGCGAGGCCGTTATGGCCCGCGCCGATCACGATGAAGTCATGGGACACCGGGGTTCGCCTCCGCTCGATCGCGCCATTTAGCTGCTACCATTTTCGCCTCGATTCCCAAGGAGCAACCATGCGCACTATCCTGCCGGCGGCGCTTGCCGCGGTACTCGCGGTGTTCGGCGGCCACGCCGCGGCCCAGACCAAGATCGACTTCATCCTCAACTGGGTGCCGGGCGGCGACCACGCGCCCTACTACTACGCCAAGGCGCAGGGCTGGTATGCGAAGGAAGGCATCGACCTCAACCTCGAGCCCGGCAAGGGCTCGATGCTCGCGGCGCAGAAGGTCGGCGCCGGCGCGAACCCGGTCGGCCTCGCCGACATGGGCAACGTGCTCATCGCCAAGGGCAAGGGCGCGAACATGGTGGGCGTCTACAACGTCTACGCCAACTCGCCGCAGGGCCTGTACTGGCTGAAGAGCTCGGGCATCAAGGGCATCAAGGACTTCGCCGGCAAGAAGATCGGCAACCCGGCCGCCGACGGCGCGCGGCCGATGTGGCCGGCGCTGGCGAAGGCCAATGGCGTGGACCCCAAGTCGGTGACCTGGGTGAACGTGGACGCCAACGCCAAGCTGTCCGCGCTGAAGGCCAAGTCCATCGACATCACCACCTCGTTCTACAACATCCACCACATCTTCCAGCGCGAGCTCGGCGACGACATGGGCTTCGTCGCCTGGCGCGACGTCGGCCTCAACCCCTACGGCAACTCGATCGTGGTGAACGCCGAATACCTCGCCAAGAACAAGCCGGCGATCGACAGGTTCGTCAAGGTCACGCAGCGCGCCTTCGCTGCGTGCGTGCAGGATCCCAAGCCCTGCGTGAAGGCGCTGGTGGATGCCAACGGCGCGCTCAAGTTCGACAACGAGCTCACCAATTGGAGCCTGGTGGAAGTGCTGATGAGCGACAAGTTCTCGCGCGAAGTGGCGCTGGGCATTCACGACGACGGCCGCATGAAGGGCGACTACGAGCTGGTGCGCGACTACGTCGGCATCGACAAGCCGTTCGACGTGAAGAGCGTCTACACCAACGAGTTCCTGGACCGCTCGATCAGGATGACGAAGTAGCGGCCTCGCGCAGGTAGAGGCTGTCGATCGGCTGGTCGAGGCCGTTGCCGGTGCGCTCGAAGCCCTTGCGCCAGTCGTTGATGTGGCGGCGCGCCCACAGGCGCGCAGCGTCCACGTCGCGCCGGCGGATCGCCTCCAGCATGTGCCGGTGCGCCTCCAGCAGCCGCGCCGGCCCCTCGGGCACGCGTCCGAGGATCATCTTGGTGGTCGGATAGACGAGCAGGTCGGAGGGCTCGCGCGCGAGCTGCAGCACGCGGTTGCCCGAGGCCTTGCCGATCAGCGCGTGGAACTCCGAGTCGAGTTCCGCGACCGCGGCCGGGTCGCCGAGCACCTTCGCCGTGCGCGCGATGTTTTCCTCCATCGCTGCGATCATCGAGCTGGTGGCGCGCAGCGCAGCGCCCTCGATGGTCGCCATCTGCAGCGCCATCGACGCCTCGTAGAGCTCGCGGAAGGTGACTTCGTGCAGCACCATCGCCCGCGTGGTGCGGCTGGCGAGGCGCTGGTAGTGCGGCAGGCTGACGGCGAGGCGCCGGTTGGACTGGCGCTGGATGATGCCGTCGTGCTCGAGAAGCCGGATGCCCTCGCGCACCGTGGAGCGGTTGACGCCGAACTGCTTGACGAGCTCCGCCTCGGTGCCGATCGGCTCGCCGGGACGGATGCGGCCCGTGAGGATCCTGCGCTCGATCGCCTCGGCGACGAGCTGGTAGGCCGGCGTGGAATGGATCCGCCCGAACTTCTCCAGTAGCTCGGTCATCTCTTTTCTTGACTGTTTCGAAGATATCGTCCGACAATCCGACACAAGTTGCAAGAGCGCCCCCGAGGCGCGCCGGTGCGAGTCCTTTGGAGGAGGAGCGATCGAACCGATTGCCACAGGAGCGTTGTTGCGCGTCGACGGCGTAGGTGTGCGCTTCGGCGGCATCGTCGCGCTCGACAGCGTGTCCTTCGACGTAGAGGCCGGCCGCATCGTCGGCCTGATCGGGCCGAACGGCGCGGGCAAGACGACGCTGTTCAACTGCCTCTCGCGCCTTTACGAGTGCGGCAACGGCGACATCCTGTTCAACGGCCAGTCCCTCCTGCAGGTGCCCAAGCATGGCATCGCCGCGCTTGGCATCGGCCGCACCTTCCAGAACCTCGCGCTCTTCAAGACCATGACCGTGCTCGACAACGTGATGGTCGGGCACCATTGCCGCACGCGAGGCGGGTTCCTCGCCAACGCGCTGCGCCTGCCGCTCGTCAGGCACGAGGAGACGTCGACGCTGGAGAAGGCGAAGAACCTCATCCGCTTCCTCGAGCTGGACGCAGTGGCGGGCGCGCGCGTTGCCGACCTGCCCTTCGGCACGCAGAAGCGCGTGGAACTGGCGCGCGCGCTGGCCAGCGACCCCAAGCTGCTGCTGCTCGATGAGCCGGCGAGCGGCTTGAACCACGAGGAGGTCGGCGAGCTGGGCGTGCTGATCCGCGAGATCCGCGACCGGCTCGGGCTCACCGTGCTGCTGGTCGAGCACCATATGAGCCTGGTGATGAGCATTTCGGACCGAGTGGTGGCGCTCAATTTCGGCCGCAAGATCGCCGAAGGCACGCCCGCGGAGGTGCAGAAGCACCCCGAGGTGATCCAGGCCTACCTGGGGACGGCGTGATGGCGGCGCTGCTCGAAGTCTCCAAGCTGCATGCGGCCTACGGCATGACGCGCGTGCTGCACGGCATCAGCTTCGCAATGGAGGACGGCTCGATCACAACGCTGCTCGGCGCCAACGGCGCGGGCAAGACCACCACGCTGCGCGCGCTGTGCCAGATGGTGAAGACGCAAGGCGAGATCCGCTTCGCCGGGGAGCGCATGGACGGCAAGGCCACCGAGGACATCGTGCGCTTGGGCGTGGCGCACGTGCCCGACGGCCGCGGCACCTTCGTCAATCTCACCACCGAGGAGAACCTGCGCCTCGGCGCGTATGCGCGCAAGGACCGCGCGGGCCTGGAGGACGACCTCGAGCGCATGTACGGCTACTTCCCGCGGCTCAAGGAGCGCCGCATGCAGCAGGCGGGCACGCTCTCCGGCGGCGAGCAGCAGATGCTGGCAGTCTCGCGCGCGCTGATGCTGCGGCCGCGGCTGATGCTGCTGGATGAGCCCTCCTTCGGTCTCGCGCCGCTCATCGTGAAGGAATTGTTCGGCATCCTGCGCGCCGTGAACCAGAAGGAGAAGGTGAGCATGCTGGTGGTGGAGCAGAACGCCGCGATGGCGCTCGAGCTCGCGGACCACGCCTACCTGATCGAGACCGGCCGCGTGGTGCTCTCGGGCACCGCCGCCGACATCAAGCGCGACGACAACGTGCGCCGTTCCTATCTGGGGTACTGAGGACACCGCCATGGACGCTTTCCTGCACCAGGTGCTCGCGGGGCTCGCTACCGGCGGCATCTACGCGAGCCTCGCGCTCGCGCTGGTGATGATCTACCAGTCCACGCACCTGGTGAACTTCGCACAGGGTGAGATGGCGATGGCCGCCACCTACATCGCCTGGACGCTGATCAACGCGGGCATGCCCTACTGGCCGGCATTCCTGCTCACCGTGCTGCTCGCCTTCGTGCTCGGCGTAGTGATCGAGCGCGTGATCATCCGCCCGGTGGAGAATGCTCCGGTGCTCGCGGTGGTGGTGGTGTTCATCGCGCTGCTGGTGATCCTCAACAGCGTCACCGGCTGGATCTACAGCTACACCATCAAGACCTTCCCCAGCCCCTTCCCGCCCGAGCCGATGTTCGGCAAGTACATGTCCACGCACGAGGCGGGCGCCATCGGCGTCACGCTCGTCGTGCTGGTGCTGCTGTACCTCTTCTTCCGTTACACGCCGCTCGGGCTGGCCATGCGCGCGGCGGCACAGAACCCGGATTCCGCCCGCCTCGTGGGCATCCGCGTGGGCTGGATGCTCGCGCTCGGCTGGGGGCTCGCGGCGGCAATCGGGGGCATCGCCGGCATGATGGTGGCACCGATCGTCTACCTCGACCCCAACATGATGGGCGGCATCCTGCTCTACGCCTTCGCTGCGGCGCTGGTGGGCGGCATCGACAATCCCTGGGGCGCGGTCGCGGGCGGCTTCATGGTGGGGGTACTCGAGAACGTGCTCGGCGCGTTCGTCATCGGCAACGAGCTCAAGCTCGTCGTCGCGCTGGTGCTGATCATCGGCGTGCTGGTGGTGCGGCCTTCGGGCTTCTTCGGCAAGGTGCTCGTCACGCGCGTATGAGCAGAAAGCAACTTATCTTCATCGCGGTTGTGCTGCTCATTGCCTGCGCGCTGCCGCTCCTGGTCAGCAACTACCGGGTCTTCCAGTTCAATCTGGTGCTGGTATACGCCATCGCGCTGCTCGGCCTGAACATGCTCACCGGCTACAACGGCCAGATCTCGCTCGGCCACGGCGCCTTCTACGCCATCGGCGCCTACTGCGCCGCGATCCTGATGGACAAGTATGGCGTGCCCTACTGGGCGACGCTGCCGGTCGCGGCCGCGGTGTGCCTGCTCGTAGGTTTCCTGTTCGGCTTGCCCGCGCTGCGGCTGGAGGGCCTCTACCTTGCGCTTGCCACCTTCGCCCTCGGCGTTTCTCTGCCGCACTTGCTCAAGTACCACCATCTGGAGAAGTGGACGGGCGGCGTGCAGGGCATCGTCATAGCCAAACCCGATCCGCCCTGGGGGCTACCGATCAACGCCGACCAGTGGCTCTACTACTTCACGCTCGTGGTCACCGTACTGATGTTCGTGCTCGCCTGGAACATGCTGCGCGGGCGCATGGGGCGCGCCATGATGGCGATCCGCGACCAGCACATCGCCGCCGAGGCCATGGGCGTCAACACCGCGATGGTGAAGTCGCTCGCCTTCGGCGTCTCAGCCATGTACACCGGCGTTGCCGGGGCCTTGGGCGCGATCGCCATCCAGTTCGTGGCGCCCGACAGCTTCAACATCTTCTTGTCCATCGTGCTGCTGATCGGCATCGTCATTGGCGGCCTCGCTTCGATCTCTGGCGCGATCTACGGGGCCCTCTTCATCCAGTTCGTGCCCAATGTGGCGGACGAGATCTCCAAGGCCGCCCCCTGGGCGATCTTTGGAATATTCCTGATCGGTTTCGTATACCTGATGCCGATGGGGGTTGCGGGCGCACTGCGCATGGCC
>DASWBP010000185.1:0-1830 GCA_036390555.1 Burkholderiales bacterium
GACGCGGACCCGTGGCGCCACCTCGAGGCGATCCACGCCTCGGTGCTCGAGGACTTCGCGCCGGCGCGGCGCCTGGGTCTGCGCCTCTTTCAGCGCACGCTGAAGGGCGCCGCGTAGGGTTGGCCGAAGGCGACGCCGGCCACCACGGTGTTCGTTGGCTTGAGGAACACTTTGCCCGAGCGCTTGTTGTTACGCGTGTCCACCCATTCCACTGGCCCGTTGACCACTTCAAGCACGGTGACGTCGCCCGGCGCGCCCACCTGCAGCGTGCCAAGCTTCGGCAAGCGGTTGATGACCTTGGCTGGCGTTGCCGTCGCCATCGTCACCACCTGCTCCAGCGAGAGGCCCAGCGCCATGAACTTGCCCATCACGTTGGTGAGGTAGGGCAGGCCGGGCGAGTTGCCGGAGTACACGTGGATGTCCGAGGAGAGCGTATCGGGCGGCACGCCTTCCGCCATGGACGCCTCCGCCACGGTGAAGTCGAAACTGCCGCCGCCGTGGCCTATGTCGAAGATCACGCCGCGCTTCTTCGCGGCATGCGCCGCAGGCAAGAGCTTGCCGCCCTGCACGATGTTGGTGAACTGGCCGGCATCGTTGGGCGCGCCGGAGAAGCAGTGCGTGAGGATGTCGCCGGGACGCAGCGCGTCCAGGATCTGCGACATCAGCTCGACGGTCTCCACGCCGCCGATGTGGCACATCACCTTGCCGCCGGTGCCCGAGATCTCGCAGGCACGCAGCGCCCGCTGCAGGGGCTCCAGGCCGTGGCGCGCGATCACGTTCTGCGACATGCGCACCTTGATACCGATGGCGATGTCGGCGTTCTCCGCCAGCGTCTTTGCGGCAGCATCGGTCTGCGCGAAGTTGATGTTGAACAGCTCGGCGACCGGGAAGGCCGAGAGTCCGATGTTGGCGATGTGCACGAAGGCGTAGAGGCGCGTGCGCGATCGGTCGGCCATGGCGCGCCGCACCAGCGCAAATGCGCTCGCGCCGGCGTCGCCCGCCGACACGGCGGTGGTGGTGCCCTGGTAGGGGACCAGCTCGTCGGGCGGAATGCCGATGCCCGTGGTGTAGACGTGCGAGTGCAGGTCGATCAGGCCCGGCACGACGAGCCGGCCAGTGGCGTTCATCACGCGCAGCGCGCGCGCCGCCGGGATGTCCGCTTCCACCGCCTCGACGATGCCGAAGCGGATGCCGATGTCGCGCTTGGCGCGCAGCTTCTGGCTAGGGTCTAGCACCTCGCCGCCCTTGATGACGAGGTCGAACTTGTCGTTCGGCCCCATGGCGGCGCGCACTCCCGCCGCGACTCCGGAAAGCGCGAGCGCGGACGCTCCCGCCACGAACCTGCGCCTGGATATTCCGTGCATCGGGTCTCCTCCCTGTGCGTGCAGACTGAGGGTCGCTCGCGCACGCGTCAAGACGCGGCGCAACATGCCGGGCCTGACGGCGCGGTCAGCTTGTTGGGCGGGATTCCCGCATCGGCGCGAGCCAGGCGAGCACCGCGAGCTGCATGGCGCCCAGGCCGAAGAGCGCCACCGCGTAGCCCTCCGGGGAATAGCGGCCGTCGGTCACCGGGTAGAGCCGCAGCACCGCGCCGATGTCCCACTGGAAGAGGAACGAGGCGCTGAACATCAGCACATTGGACGCGGTATTGACGCGGCCGGTCATTTCCGGCGGGAAGAGCGGCGTGAACAACGCGTAGGCGAGCGAAGCGGAGATGGCCGTGAAGCCGTAGACCGCGAGGATCACCGGCAGCCCGCGCGTCACGCCCGAGGCGAGCAGCAGGAACATTGCCACCGAGATCGCGAGGCCGATCTTGTAGGTGGTCATGCG
>DASWBP010000186.1:0-3158 GCA_036390555.1 Burkholderiales bacterium
GACCGCGTGTTCGTGTGGCACACGCCGACACCAGTGGGCGCGGCGAACGGCGAGTTCGACGACCAGATGGCCTGGATCTCGGTGGGCGAACTCTACGGCAAGCTGATTGCGGCGGGCGTGCTGCCCTAGGCTTGGCTCCCCGCGCGCCGCAGGACGAAGCACACCATTCCATCCCGGTTCGCCTCCAGGACGAGCTCGTAGCCGCTCGCTTGCGCCTGGCGCGCCGCCTGATACAGGCCGATGCCAAGGCCGTTGTTCGAGCGCACGGGCGCGCGCAGCAGCGCTCCCGCGATCTCGACAGGCACGGCGCGACCCGTGTCGCACACCTGCAGGCGAGGAGTCGCTCCCGTCGCCGATAACTCGGCGCTGACGCGCACGGCGGGCTCGGCGCCACGCTTGGCCAGGGCGTTCTGCAAGAGGTTGTCGGCGACGCTGTCGAAAAGCGCGCGGGGAACCTCGACAGCCTCCAGGGCGCTGGCGCTGAACGCGATGCCGCGATCCTGATACTGGCGCAGGATCCCACCCCACCACTCAGCAGCGGGCGTACGCGTGTCGTCCTCCGCGACCGGCCGCTGCAGCTTGTCCAGCGTCGCCGCGAGCCGCTGCGTGACGGCCGGCAGCTGCCGGCGCAGCAGCGCCAGCGACTCCCGAGATTCGCCGCGCTCGGCAAGCGCCACCGAGCACAGGACGTTGAGCGACTGCAGCAGGTTCTTCACGTCGTGCGTCACGCGCGCGCCGGTCTCGTGCACCGCCTGCATGAAGCTCGCCTCGCGCAGCGCCTGCTCGCGCCGCTTGGCGCGGTAGAACTCCGCGAGCAGCTGCCCGAGCAGGCGCAAGTGCCCGTGCAGCGCGGGGCTGGTGCGGTAGCGCGAGTGGATGACCAGCCGCAGGTCGTCGTTGGCGAACTCGATGGTGTGGGGCGTGTGCGCGCCCGCCTCGCCGCGCGCCCCCGCCGCCGTCCAGGCGACGCCCTGCACCGAGGGCAGCTTGGCCATGGCGGCGCCCGCCTCGGCGAGGAACTGCTCGGGACGCGACTCCGCCTGCGACAGCCGCGCCAGGACCTGCAGCCACTGCTCGATCGGCAAGCCGATGGAAAAGAGGTAGCGCGACACGAAGACGTTGAAGCCCGCATAGCCGGTACGCGGGTTCCAGGCGAGGCCGATGGCGAGCAACGCCCCGGCGATCACGAACATGATGTAAGTCAGCGCCTCGAGGTAGCCGGTGCGCCCGAGCGTCATGAAGGTGAAGCTGCCCAGGATGACGACCCCGAGCATCAGCATGAGGAACACGCTGTAGAAGTAGTCGATCACCTGCGCGGCCTCGGGAGTCTCGGTCTCCACTGGCACGAGGGCCATCAGCACGAACAGCGCCGGCAACCCCCAGGCCGCGTAGGCGCGCACCTGCGGGTCCACCTCGCGGCGCGGCGCAATCTCCGGCAGCACGATCACCACCAGCAACGCGAGCAGGTAGATGAAGACGAGCAGATAGAAGCGCCGCTGCCAGCGCGCCTGGTGCAGGAACACGCGGCCGCCCACCAGCCCGGCAAGCATCACGGTCCAGACCGCGAGCAGCCACCAGTTGAGCCAGAGCGCCGCCGCCGCCGCGCAGAGGGCGATCACTACCGCCTGCGTTGCTGTGACGGGACGCTCCCCGCGCAGTAGCGGCTGCCAGAGCAGGAGCAGCCCGAGGTGCGCGATCACCAGCACGCGCGCGCCCTCGTCGGCCGCGCCGCGCAGCGCCACCACGTGCAGCAGCGCGAGCATGCCGATCACCACGTACTGCCAGTAGCGCCGGCTGAACTCCCAGACTACGCGCGACACACGGTCGGCGGATGCGGGGCTGCGGGGCGCGGTGGCTTGCATACCAGGTCGGTCGCAGGCAAAGATACGCACAATCTCCGCCCCGCGAAAGATGCGATCCCTCCTTCTCCTTGCCCGCAGCTGCCTGCTCGAGGCGCGCCGCGGCGCCCTGCCCTGGTTGCTGCTCGCCCTGCTGGCGACCGCGCTCGGCTTCGCCGCGTTCCTGTCGCAGGTCGCGCTGACCGAGAGCCGCGAGCTGCAGGCCGCGTTCGCGGCGGCGCTGCTGCGCGCGGGCGCAGCTTTCCTGCTTGCCGCGCACGTGGCCGCGAGCGTCGTGCGCGAGGCGAACGACAAGGTGCTCGAGCTCGCGCTCTCGCTGCCGCTGTCGCGCAGCCGCTATTACGCCGGCAAGCTGCTGGGCTTCGGCGCGATCGGCGCCGTGCTCGCCATCGCTTGCGCATTGCCGATGCTGCTCTGGGCTCCGCCGGATGGTGTAAGCGCATGGGGCATTTCGCTCATCGTAGAGCTGCTGCTGGTCGCGGCCGCGGGCCTGTTCTTCTCGCTTACGCTGGGCGGCGTGGTGCCGGCGCTCGCCGCCACGGCAGGCCTGTACCTGCTCGCGCGCTCGATTGCCGGCATCCAGTTGCTCGCGCGCGGGCCGCTCGCCGAGGAGTCCTGGGCGCAGGTCGCGGCACGCGGCGCGGTGGACGCGGTTGCCCTGCTGCTGCCGCGCCTGGACGCGGCCACGCGCAGCGAATGGCTTCTGTATGCCTCGCCGGGCGCAAGTGAGCTCGGCGCAGCGGTGGGCGCGTTGCTCGCCTACGCCGCCCTGCTCTGCGCTGCCGGCTTGTTCGACTTCCATCGGCGCAATCTGTGATGGCAAGGCAGCGGCCGCTTGGCGATGTGCCGGGGTGGCTCTGGGCGGCGCTCGGCGTGTGCCTGGCGTTGCAGATCGCCATCCAGGGACTGCGCCCTCCCCCCCGGACGGCCGCGGCCGACCTGCCGCCCCCGCCGCGCGCGGCGGCACTGCGCGCGGCAAGTCTCGGCGAACCTGCCGCCGCTGCGCGGCTCGCGATGCTCTACCTGCAGGCCTTTGACCTCGGCGCGGGCAACGCGCGGCCTTACCGGCAGCTCGATTTCGCCGCGCTCGCGAGCTGGCTGCGTGCGATCCTGGAGACTGATCCGCGCAGCGGCTACCCGCTCTTTGCGGCGGCGCACATCTACGCGGACGTAGGCGATCCCGCGCGCACTCGGCAGATGCTCAAGTTCGTGCACGAGGCATTTCTCGAGGACCCGAACCGCCGCTGGCCCTGGCTGGCGCACGCCTCCCTCCTCGCGAAGCACAGGCTCAAGGACCTG
>DASWBP010000187.1:0-36977 GCA_036390555.1 Burkholderiales bacterium
CGGCCAGGTGGGTGGCGAGGCCGCGGATGTCGACGAACGATGTCATGGCGTCAGCGTAGCGGAAGCCCGACGTAGTTTTCAGCCAGCGTGGTCGCGGCCGCGTGCGACGAGGTCACGTAGTCGAGCTCGGCGAGTTGCAGCCGGTGGTGGAACGGCGTGTCGTCGTGGAAGCGGTGCAGCATCGAGGTCATCCACCAGGAGAAGTGCTCCGCGCGCCAGACCCGGCGCAGCGCGGTGGCCGAGTACTGCGCGAGCAGGTCGCCGCGCTGCTCGCGATAGAACGCGGCCAGCGCGCGCGCCAGCACGCGCACGTCGGCCGCCGCGAGGTTGAGGCCCTTGGCGCCGGTCGGCGGCACGATGTGCGCGGCGTCCCCGGCGAGGAACAGGCGCCCGTATTGCATCGGCTCGACCACGAAGCTTCTCATGGCGACGATGCCCTTCTGGAAGATGCGCCCCTCGGTGAGCTTCCAGCCCTCGGCGTTGGCGAGGCGCGCATGCAACTCCTCCCAGATGCGCGCGTCGGGCCAGTTTGCCACCGCGTCCTCCGGGTCGCACTGCAGGTAAAGGCGCTGGATCTGCGGCGAGCGCGTGCTGACCAGCGCGAAGCCGCGCTCGTGGTGCGCGTAGATCAGCTCGTCGGTGGCGGGCGGCGCCTCCACCAGGATGCCGAACCAGCCGAAGGGATAGACGCGCGTGAACTCGGTGCGACGGCGCGAAGGGATCGACGGGCGCGACACGCCGTGGAAGCCGTCGCAGCCGGCGACGAAATCGCAGGCCAGCTCGCGCACCGCGCCCGCGCCGTCGCGATAGCGGATCCTCGGCGCAGCGGTGTCGAGGTCCTGCAGCGTCACGTCTTTCACGCCGAATTCGATCGGCGCTCCGGCATCGAGGCGCGCCTTGACGAGGTCCTTGATGACCTCGTGCTGCGCATACACCATGATCGAGCGCCCGCCGGAGAGCCGCGTGAGGTCGATGCGGTGGCTGCGCCCCGCGAACCTGAGGATGATGCCGTGGTGCACGAACCCCTCGCGCATCATGCGCTCGCCGACGCCCGACTCCTTGAGCATGTCCACCGTGCCCTGCTCGAGCACGCCGGCGCGGATGGTGGCCTCGATCTCCTCGCGGCTGCGCGTCTCGAGCACCGCCGACTCGATGCCCTCCAGCCGCAGCAGGTGGGCAAGCAGCAGCCCCGCGGGCCCAGCGCCTACGATGCCGACCTGCGTGCGCATTCTCTGCGGGCCGCCCGCGCTAGGCCGCGAGCTTCAGCAGGCGCGCGGCGTTGTCCTTCATGATGAGCGGCCGCACTTCCGGCTTGATGGGCAGCTTCTCGAACTCCGCGATCCAGCGCTCGGGCGCCATCACCGGGTAGTCGGAGCCGAAGAGGATCTTTTCCTTGAGCAGCGTGTTGGCATACTGCACGAGGATCGGCGGAAAGTACTTCGGTGACCAGCCCGAGAGGTCGATGTAGACCTGCGGCTTGTGCGTGGCCACCGAGAGCGCCTCCTCCTGCCAGGGAAACGACGGGTGCGCGAGGACGATCGGCATGTCGGGAAAGTCCGCGGCCACGTCATCCAGCAGCATCGGGTTGGAGTATTTCAGCCGGATGCCGCCGCCGCCCGGCGTGCCCGCGCCCACGCCCGTCTGCCCGGTGTGAAAGAGCGCCGGCAGCTTCGCCTCGGCGATCGCCTCGTAGAGCGGATAGGCCATGCGGTCGTTCGGCATGAAGTCCTGCACCGAGGGGTGGAACTTGAAGCCCTTCACGCCGTAATCCTTGATGAGGCGCCGCGCCTGCTTCACGCCCTCCGCGCCGCGATGCGGGTTGATGCTGGCAAAGGGTATCGCGACATCGCCGTGCTTGTGCGCGAGCTCGGCGATCTCCTCGTTGGTGATCTTGCGGCTCGCGCCTTTCTCGCCGTCCACCGTGAAGACGACGAACGCCATCTTGAGCTTGCGGTACATCTCTGCCATTTCCGGCACCGTCTGGTGCTGCGGCGCGTAGCGGAAGTAATTGCCCATCGCCTTCTGCGACTCGGTCGGCGTGTCGCCGACCGCGAGCGCGGACTTCCAAGCATGGGTGTGCACGTCGATGGCGACCAGGTCCTTGAGGTTCATCCCTTGGCTTTCAGCACCTGCGGTGCGGCGGGTTCCGAGTAAAGCAGTTCTACCAGATTGGCGCGCGTGCGGAGCACCGCGCGCTGGTTGATCGAGCCCTTGTCGGTGATCTCGCCCGCGTCGATCGACGGCGGCGTCTCCAGCAGCAGCGCGCGCGCGATGCGGTTGGAGCTGCCCGTGGCCTCCGCGGCGAGCCGGTCGAGCGCCTGCTGCAGATGCGCCCGCAACGCCTCCGGCGCCATGTCCTTGCAGGCTTGCAGGTTCGGCAGGACGAGCGCGCCCACCTCGTCGCGGTCGTGGCCGGTGATGACGCTGTCCTGCAGGTAGGGCGCGCCCGCCGCGGCAAGGCGCGCGCGCAAGGGGCCGACGCTCACCCAGGTGCCGGTAGTGAGCTTGAAGTCCTCCGACAGGCGTCCGTCGAATTCGAGACCCTGCGCGGGATCCTCCGGGTCGAGGAAGCGCAGGGCATCGCCCGTGCGGTAGTAGCCCTCCTCGTCGAAGGCGGCGCGCGTGAGGTCCGGATCGCGCCAGTAGCCGGGCGTGATGTTCGGGCCGCGAAAACGCGCTTCCAGCTTGTCGTTCACGGGCGCGAGCTTCATCTCCACGCCGTCCACCGGCAGCCCCACGGTGCCGGCGCGCACGGCGCCGCGATTGGTGCTCATGAGAAAGGGCGCGGTCTCGGTCGCGCCATAGCCGGTGATCCACAGGATGCGCTCGCCGCAGGTCTGCACGGCGAGTTCCTCGTAGGCCTTCCAGACGGGCTGCGGCAGCACCGCCGCCGCGTATTGCAGCAGCCCCAGGCGCCCGAAGAAGGTCCGCCGCAGCACTTCGTCCCCGCGCAGGTGCGGCAGCAGCGCCTCGTAGCCGCGCGGCACGTTGAAGTAGATGGTCGGCCCCACCTCGCGCAGGTTGCGCACCGTGGTCTCGATCAGGCCCGGCAGCGGCTTGCCGCCGTCGATGTAGAGCGTGCCGCCGTTGTAGAGCACGATGCCGATGTTGTGGTTGCCGCCCGCGGTGTGGTGCCAGGGCAGCCAGTCCACCAGCACCGGCGGCACCTCGGCGAGGTAGGGCAGCGACTGCACGAGCATCTGCTGGTTCGAGCAGAGCATGCGCTGCGTGTTGATCACTGCCTTGGGTTGTCCCGTGGAGCCCGAGGTGAAGAGGAACTTGGCGATGGTGTCGGGGCCGGTGCGCGCGTGCGCGGCGTCCACCCCCGCGCCCGCGTCATGCGCTTCGAGCTCCGCGAAGCGCTCGCCGAAGATGACTTCGGCGCCCTTCGGCACCGCCGCCGCGACGGCCCTGGCAAAGCGCGCCTCGTCCTGCGCGAAGACCAGACCCGGCGTCGCGAGGCCGAAGACGAAGCGCAGCTTGGCGTAGTCCTTCGACAGCAGCGAGTACGCGGGCGACACGGGCGCGCAGGGCACGCCCACGTAGAGCGCCGCGAGCATCAGCAGCAGGTGCTCGAGGCTGTTCTCCGAGAGAATGGCCACCGGCCGCTCCGCGGACAAGCCGCGCGCGAGCAGCGCTGCGCCGATGCGCCGCACGCGCGCGTGCGCCTCGGCGTAGCTGAGCGTGCGCCAGCCGCCCGCCGCGTCGCGCTGGGCCGCGAAGGGCTGGGTGGGAATCTCGCGCGCCCAACGCTCCAGCCGCGACGTCAGGTTCAGCGGATAGGGCCCGAGCGCGTGCGGCGAGCGCAGGAACACCGCACCGTCGTCGCGGCGCATCAGCGTGACGTCCGCCGCGCCGAGCGGAACGCGGCGTAGCGGCGCCTGCGTCATCGGCCGCACGGCGCTGTGGCGCGCACGCTCACCGGGCAAGCTTGTTCAGCAGCCGCAGCAGCTCGCGCCGCTCGCGCGCATCGAGCACCGCCGCGCGCTTGCGGTCTTCGGCCACCACGCGCCGCTTCATCGCGGCGACGAACCGCTCGCCGCGCGGCGTGAGGTGCACACCCCAGGAGCGCGCGTCCTCCGGACGCCGCCGCCGCTCCACGAGTCCCCGTTCCTCCATCCAGTCGGTGAGCAGCATCGCCCCCGAACGCGCGATGCCGAGCACCTTGCCGAGCACCGACTGGCCGATGCCCGGATTGGCGCCGACCATCACCAGCGCGGTGAAACGCGGCGGAGTGATATCCATTCCCCGCGTCGCCGCGTGGAAGGCGAGGAACATGCCGACCTGCGCCCGGCGCAGGGCGTAGCCGAGCAGCTCGTCCAGCACGTCGTAGTCCAGTTCCGGCACGCGCCGGATCGGCGCCAGCGCGCGCGGGCGATAGGGAGAAGGCAGCTTCGTCATCGTTGACCGGCAGATTGTAATGCTCTATAACAGTCTCCGCGAACCCAGCCCTCTCGGAGGAGGAATCCATGACGCAGCGCATCAATCGTCGCCACTTCAACAAGGCACTCGCCGCGGCGGGCGCACTCAGCGCGCTTTCGCCCTTCGGCATCGTGCGCGCGCAGGCAAAGACACTCAAGGTCGGCGTGCTGCTGCCGCGCTCCGGCGTGCAGGCCGGCATCGGCCAGGATTGCCACCGCGTCGTCGGCATCACTGGCGGCATCCTGCGCGACCTCGGCCTGCCGGGACTGGAAATCATGAACGGCGACACCGAGTCGAACGTGGACATCGCGCGCTCGCGCGCCGAGCGCCTGATCAGCGAGGGCGCGCAGCTGCTGGTGGGCGCCTTCGATTCCGGCCAGTCCACCGCCATCGCCCAGGTCGCCGAGCAGCGCGGCGTGCCGTTCGTCATCAACATCGCCGCCGCGCCGCCGATCACCGAGCAGGGCTACAAGTTCGTGTTCCGCAACTTCCCGACGGCGCCGATGATCCTCGGCGACGCCTTCGCCAACCAGCTCGAGGTGTTCAAGGCGACGGGCGTCTCGCCGAAGACCGCGGTGTTCATGCACGTGAACGACACCTTCGGCGTCGCGATGCAGAAGGGCTTCTTCGGCGTGATGCAGAAGTTCCCGGCAATCCCCTACAAGGTGGTGGACACCATCGCCTACGATCCGGCGGCGCGCGACCTCTCGGTCGAGGTGACCAAGGCACGCGCCAGCGGCGCCGAGGCGCTCGTCCTGGTGAGCCGGCTGAACGACGCGATTCTCCTCACGCGCGAGCTCGTCAAGCAGCGCTGGACGCCCTCGGCGATCCTCAGCATGGGCCCGGGCTGGTACGAGGACCAGTACCTGAAGACGCTCGCCAAGCTCGGCGACGGTCCGATCAGCTTCGTGCCCTGGTACGACCCGAACAAGAAGCTCGCCAAGCAGCTGGAGGCCGCGCACACGAAGGCGTTCCCCGAGATCAACCTCAACACCAACCACATCTACACCTTCGAGGCGCTGCTGGTCGCCGCCGACGCCTTCAAGCGCGCCGGCTCGGCGGATCCGAAGGCGCTCGCCGACGCGATCCGCGCCACGGACATCAAGGACAACGTCAGCACCGGGCCCGGCATCAAGTTCGACGCCAAGGGGCAGAACGACAAGCTGAAGAACTCCGCGATCCAGAACCGCGGCGGCAAGCTGGTCGTCGTGGCGCCGGAAACCGCCTCGAACGCCAAGCCCGAGCTTCCGCTGAGGCCCTACGACAAGCGCTAGGCGGTCGGTGGCCGCCTAGCCCCGCGCGCCTGCGGACCCGCGCGTGCCGGTCGAGATCTACCTCAACGTCGCCGCCAGCGGCCTGTTGACCGGCTTGGTCTACGGGCTGATGGCGCTCGGCCTGTCGGTGATCTTCGGCGTGGTGCGCGTGGTGAACTTCGCGCACGGCGAGATGATGACGCTCGCCATGTTCCTCGCGTTGGTGCTGTTCAACGCGCTGGGCCTTGATCCCCTGGTCACCCTGGTGCCGATTGCGGGGGTGCTCCTCGTCTTCGGCTACCTGCTGCAGATCGGCCTGATCAACCCGTTCATCAACCGGCCGGAGCACAGCCAGTTCATGCTGCTGGTGGCGGTGGCGCTGATCCTGGTGAACGCGCAGTTGATCATCTTCGGCCCGGACGCGCAGGGCATCCGCACGCGCTACTCGTTCGACAGCTTTCAGCTGGGCCCCCTCATCGTGGACGCGGCCAAGGTGTACGCCGCCGGCGCGGCGCTGGTGGTCGCAGCGGCGCTGTTCGCCTTCTTCCGCTACACGCTGCTCGGCAAGGCGATCCGCGCCTGCGCCGACAACTACCACGGCGCGCTGGTGGTCGGCCTGAACGTCAAGCGTCTCTACGCGCTCACCTTCGGTCTGGGCGCGGCCTGCGTAGGGGCCACCGGCGCGATGCTGATGGCGGTAATCGATGTCACGCCCGCCATCGGGCCCGCCTACACCCTGCTCGCCTTCGTCATCGTGATCACCGGCGGCCTGGGCTCGATGCCGGGGGCGCTGCTCGGCGGGCTGCTGATCGGCCTGACCGAGGCGCTCGGCGGCGTGCTATTCACGCCATCGGCGAAGAGCATGTTCGCCTTCGGGCTGCTGGTGCTGGTGCTGCTCTTTCGCCCGCAGGGCATCCTCGGCAGGAAGACGGGATGATCGGCCGACTCACCGAGGGCGTGCCGCGCCGCGCCCTCGCGCTGCTCGCGGCGCTCTTCCTGCTGCTGCTCGTCTTCCCCGCGTTCGCGAGCGGCTATCTGCTCGCCGTAGGCTTTCTCATCCTCTACTTCGCCTTCGTAGGCCAGGCGTGGAACATCATGATGGGCTTTGCCGGGCAGCTCTCGCTCGGGCATTCGCTGTACGTGGGGCTCGGCGCCTACGCCGCGGCCGCGCTGTATGTGCAC
Source organism: Burkholderiales bacterium (assembly GCA_036390555.1). Lineage (GTDB taxonomy): Bacteria > Pseudomonadota > Gammaproteobacteria > Burkholderiales > SG8-39 > JAABQT01. The sequence continues at coordinate 6,858 of DASWBP010000187.1, forward strand.
TTCGGCGTGAGCCCCTGGATCGGGCTTGGGGCCTCGATCGGCATCTCGATGCTCGCGGGCGCGGCGATCGGCTTCCTCGCGTTCCGCTTCGGCGTGGCGGGCGTGTATTTCGCGATCCTCACGATCGCCTTCGCCGAGTTTGCGCGCATCGGCTTCGACCATTTCCGCTGGGTGCAGGGCTCCTCGGGATTCTTCCTGCCGGTGGCGAACTACACGCAGAACGACCTGTGGAACCTGCGCGGCAGCCCGAGGATGTTCTATTACCTGATGCTCGCCCTCACCGCGGGCGCGTTCGTCCTGTGCCACGCGCTGCTGCGCAGCCGCCTGGGCTACTACTGGCTCGCCATCCGCGAGAGCCCCGAGGCCGCAGAAGCGCTTGGCGTGAACCTGTTTCGCTACAAGATGGCCGCCGTGGTCATCTCGGCGGCCATGACCGCGCTCGCCGGCGTGATGTTCGCCTTCTACTACAACAACCTGTTCCCCGAGCAGATCTTCCACATCTCGCGCTCCATCGAGCTGATCCTCGGTCCGATCATCGGCGGCATCGGCACGCTGGTGGGCCCGATCGTCGGCGCCTTCCTGCTCACCGGACTCGCCGAGGGCCTGCGCGAGGTCATGCTGCGCCTGGGCATCGACGTGCCCGGCGTGAAGCAGGTGTTCTACGGCATCTGCCTGCTGCTGGTGGTGATGTTCCTGCCCGACGGTGTCTGGCCGCCGATCGCGAAGAAGCTCGGGCTGCGCCGATGAGCGCGCTCGAGCTGCGCGGCATCTCCAAGTCCTTCCGCGGCCTGAAGGCGGTGACCGGGGCGAGCTTCGAAGTGACGCCCGGCGCCATCCACGGCCTCATCGGCCCCAACGGCGCAGGCAAGACCACCATCTTCAACATGGTGGCGGGCGTCTACGCCCCCGACGAAGGCGAGATCCTCTTCGACGGCCGGCCGGTGCACGGCCTGCGCCCCGACCAGATCTGCGCCGCCGGGATCGGCCGCACCTTCCAGATCGTCAAGCCCTTCGCGGGCCTGTCGGTCCTCGACAACGTCGTCGTCGGCGCCCTGCTGCGCGAGAAGCGCGTGTCGGCGGCGAAAACGCACGCCGCGCAGATCCTGGAGCGGCTCGGCCTTGCGCCCAAGCGCGATCTGCCTGCCTCGTCGCTGACGCTGCCTGACCGCAAGCGCCTGGAAGTGGCGCGCGCGCTCGCCACGCGCCCGAAGCTCCTGTTGCTTGACGAGGTGATGGCGGGCTTGCGCCCCACCGAGTGCGACCAGATGGTGGCGGTGTTCCGCGAGCTGAACCGCGCCGAGGGCCTGACCATCCTGCTCATCGAGCACGTGATGCGCGCGGTGATGGCGCTCGCGCAGCGCATCGTGGTGCTCAACTACGGCAAGATCATCGCGCGCGGCGCGCCGGACGAAGTGGTGCGCGACCCTGCGGTGCTCGAGTGCTACCTCGGCGAGGAAGCAGAGGTATGAGCCGCGGCGCATGGGCCCCGCGGAGCACGTGCGGCCCGCAGGCGAGAGTCCAGGGATCGCGATGCTCAGCGTAGAGAACCTCGACCTCTACTACGGCGACGCGCAGGCCCTCGCGGGCGTGTCGCTCGAGGTGCCGCAGGGCAAGATCGTCGCCATCGTCGGCGCCAATGGCGCCGGCAAGTCCTCGCTCATCCGCACCATCGCCGGCATCGAACGGGCGCGCGCGGGACGCATTACCTTCAAGGGGCGCGACACGACGCACCTCGAATCGCACCAGATCTGCAACCTCGGCATCGGCCAGGTCGCCGAAGGACGCCAGGTGTTCCCCACGCTGAGCGTGGAGGAGAACCTGGAGATGGGTGCGCTCCTGCCGCGCGCGCGCGGCAAGGCCAAGGCGACGCTCGCGGAGGTGTACGGCATGTTCCCGAAGCTCAAGGAGCGCCGCACGCAGCTCGCCGGCACGCTCTCCGGCGGCGAGCAGCAGATGCTCGCCATCGGCCGCTGCGTGATGGGCCAGCCCGAGCTCATCATGTTCGACGAGCCCTCGCTCGGGCTTGCGCCGCTCGTCGTCAAGGACGTGCTGCATACCATCCACCTGCTCAACGAGCGCGGCCTCACCGTGCTGCTCGTCGAGCAGAACGTCGCCGTGTCGCTGAAGATCTCGCACCGCGCCTACGTGCTGGAGAACGGCCGCGTGGCGATGAGCGGCACCGGCGCGGAGCTGCTGCGCGACGACCGCGTGCGGCAGGCCTATCTCGGGCTCTAGGCGGTCGCCTTCGGGCGCGCGAGCTGCGCACCCGGCCACAACTCGTGGTGCGCACGCGCGTACTGCGGCGGCAGCGCGAGCTTCACGCCGAGACGCTCTGCGGCATGCCAGGGCCAGCGCGGATCGTCGAGCAGGCCGCGGGCGAGCGCCACCATGTCGGCTCGGCCGCCGGCAACGATGTCCTCGGCCTGCTGCGGGTCGGCGATCATGCCGACCGACATGACTGGGAGCCCGGCACCGCGCTTCACCTGCTCTGCAAAGCCGACCTGGTAGCCGGGCGCCACCTTGACGGGCGCGTTCACCACGCCGCCGCTCGAGACGCAGACGTAATCCAGGCCGATGGCTTTCAGCTCGCGCGCGTAGGCCACTGCGTCCTGCACCTCGAAGCCGCCGGCCGTCCAGTCGCTCGCGGTGATACGTGCGCCAAGCGCACGTTCCCTTGGCCAAGCCTCGCGCACCGCACGCGCCACTTCGAGCGGCGCGCGCGTGCGGTTCTCGAGGCTGCCCCCGTAGCGATCCGTGCGCTTGTTCGATAGCGGCGAGAGGAACTGGTGCAGGAGGTAGCCGTGCGCGGAGTGCAGCTCGACGAGGTCCAGCCCCATGCGCCGCGCGCGTTGCGCTGCGGCCGCGAAGGCGTCCACCACGCCGCGGATTTCCTCGACGGTCAGCTCGTGCGGCGTGTGCCAGCCCTCCGCAAAGGGCAGCGCCGAGGGCGCCACGGTCTGCCAGGGCGACTCGGCAGGCCCGAGCGCCTTGCCGCCTGCCCAAGGCTGCTGCGTGGAGCCCTTGCGTCCCGCGTGCGCGAGCTGCACGCCGATCGGGCTCTTCGTGATGCCGCGGTAGATCTCCACCGCGCGCTTCATCGCCGCCTCGTTGAGGTCGTGGTAAAGGCCGGTGCAGAAGTTGGAGATGCGGCCTTCGCGCGTCACACCGGTCGCCTCGATGATCATCAGCCCCGCGCCCGAGCAGGCGAAACTGCCCAAGTGCACGAGGTGCCAGTCGCTCATCGCGCCATCGGCGGCGCTGTACTGGCACATCGGCGAGACGACGATGCGGTTGGGCAGGGTGACGCCGCCCAATTGAATGGGCGTGAAAAGCTTCGCGGTCATCAGGACTTCCTTGGCTTGCGGGATTTGTTCGGCTTGCGGGGTGTCTTGCTTCTGGCGGGCTTGCGCGGCGAGGGCTTCGCGGACTTGCGTGCCGCGGGAAGCGTTGGGACGGCGACGCCAATGAGGCAATCGCGCGTCACGAGGCCCGCGAGCTGCGCCTCGCTCCAGCCTTCCGTGCCGGCGGGGCGCATGGGCAGCACCATGTAGCGCATGTCCGCGTTGGAGTCGTGCACACGGATTGCCACCTGCGGCGGCACCCTCAGGCCGAACTCGGCGAGGACGATCCTCGGCTCGCGCACCACGCGGCTGCGGTAGGGCCGGGACTTGTACCACTCCGGCGGCAGGCCGAGCAGCATCCGCGGATAGCAGGAGCACAGCGTGCAGACGATCACGTTGTGCGTCTCGGGCGTGTTCTCGACGACGATCAGCTTGAGGCCTGGCACCTCGAAGCCCAGCTCCTCGGCGGCGGCACTGCCGTTGGCGAGCATGCGCGCCTTGTAGGCGGGATCGAGCCAGGCGCGCGCCACCATCGCCGCGCCACGCTCCGGGCCGCGAGCGCGCATCGCTGCCATCGCGCCGGCGATCGCGTCCTCGGTGACGACGCCCTTTTCCACCAGCAGCTCGCGCAGGCTCACTTCCATCAGCTGGAAGTAGGAATAGGGCTCGTAGCGGCCCGTGCCGCCCGCCGCCCTGCCGGACTTCTCGTTGCGCTCCATCGTCATGCTTCGATCCAGTGCTGGAAGATCTCGAGCTCGATCACGTCCGCGGCGCTGCCGCGATAGCCGGGCCACACGTCCTTCTGCCGGAAGCGCACGCGATACAGCGGCTGCGCGGGCAAGCCGTCGCGCTGCTGCGCGAGCTCCTCGGGATTGGGAAACGCGCCGCAGATGCGCTCGACTACGCCCGCGTGCCCGCGGATGTAAAAGGGCGTCCTGACGTGCCCGAGCGGCGCGGCCTTCCTCACGCGCACCCGGTCGCCGGTGCGGAACATGGGCTCAAGCACGGCACTCATCGCCCGGGCGCCCTCTTCTTGCCGGCGCCTGCCGCCAATTTCGGCGACTTCGGGGCCTGGGCCCGATGCTCCACCTCCGCCAGCTTCCTCGCCAGATCATCCGTCGTGAAGACGCCGCGCTGGATCATGGTCTGCGTGAGCGAGATCACCCAGCGGTCGTAGTAGCCCATCTTGTCGTAGTCGGCGGGCGGCAGGGCTTCGATGTTCTTCCTCAGCTCGTCCACCGTCATGCGCTTCTTCATGCCGGTGACGCCGGTGAGCAACATCATCATCGCGTCCACGCGCAATTCCCAGTCGTCGTAGGCGTGCTCGCTGCGCTTCACCCTGCCGGCGGGCTGCCCGCCCATGTCGTGGTGGCTGCGCTCGATCATGGCGCAATGCTACAGCAGGTCGCGGCGCACCATGGCGTGAACGCCCTTGTTGCCGTCCACCAGTTGCGTGACGTGCAGGTCGCAGGCGAGGCTGCAGAACACGTAGGCCTCCGCCGGCTTCCAGCCCTTCAGCTCGACCAGCCACGCAATCATGTCGCGCAGCGCCTGCTTCGCGGCGTCGTCGAGGTCCGGGTCGAGGCCGATGCTGATGTAGTGCGTCGGCGTGATCGCGCGCGGCATGGCAAGCGTCATGCGCTTGTGCAGGACGAGCTCGAAAGTGCCCTTGAGGCAGGTTTCCAGCGCCGTCAGGCAGACCTCGCCGTCGCCCTGCACCGCGTGCCCGTCGCCGGCGGAGAAGTTGGCCCCCGGCACGAACACGGGCAGGAACAGCGAGGTGCCCGGCACGTACTCCTTGCAGTCGACGTTGCCGCCGAACTCGCGCGGCTCCACCGACGAGATGCGGCCGTACTCGGGGCGCGGCGCGGTGGCGAGAATGCCGAAGAAGGGCTGCAAAGGAATTTTCGGCCCCCAGGCGAGCTTGGCCGTCATCGCCTTGCGGTCGATCGGGATGACGCGCGCCTGGAACTCCGGGAAATCCTCGGGCAGCGTGCCGCGCAAGGGCCGGATCACGTTCCAGCCCCAGTCGGCGGTCAGCTCGATCGCGTGGATCCTGACTTCGAGCGTGTCGCCGGGCTGCGCGCCGCGCACCGCGACCGGCCCGGTGAGGATGTGCGGGCCGAGCGTGGGCTTGAGCCGGGTGACGATCTCGTAGTGGTCGTCGCGGTAGAGCTTGCGGTCCGCGGCGACGTCGAGCCAGCCGGAGACCGTGTCCACCACCACCGTGTCGCCTGAATCCACCTCCAGCCTGGGCGGCAGCTTCGCATCGAAGTAGCCCCAGTGCACGTTGTCGAGCGACGGGTCGAGCCGGTGCTGCTTCGCCATGCTGTCCTCCTTGACTCAGTGTCCGCGCGCCACGCCGAGGTGCTGGTCGAGCACCTGCGGCGAGCGCTGCAGCTCGGCCGGCGTGCCCGCGAAGACGAACCTGCCCGCGGAGACCACGTACAGGTGGTCCGCCACGGACATGGCGAGCGCGAAATTCTGCTCCACCAGCAGCACGGCATGGCCGTGCTCTCGCAGCTTGCGCATGATCTGCCCGACCTGCTGCACCAGCTTGGGCGAGAGCCCTTCGGAGGGCTCGTCCATCAGGATGAGGTCGGGGTTTGCCATGAGCGCGCGCCCCACCGCGAGCATCTGCTGCTCGCCGCCCGAGAGCGCGCCCCCCGGATGCTCGATGCGCTCGGCGAGCTGCGGGAACTCCGCGAGCACCGCCGCCAGGTTCCAGCGCCCTGCGCGCGGCCGCGCAAGGCCGCTGGTCGGCAGCAGCAGGTTCTCCCGCACCGAGAGCGACTTGAAGATGCGCCGGCCCTGCGGCACGAGCGCGATGCCCGCCTGCGCGACGGCGTAGGGCGGGCGCCCGGCGAGCGACGCGCCCTTGAAGAGGATCTCGCCCGCGCGCGGCGGCGTGAGCCCGGCCACCGAGCGGACCAGCGTGGTCTTGCCCATGCCGTTCCTGCCGAGGATGGCGATGATCGCGCCCTCGCGCAGCTCGAGCGACAGCCCCTGCAGCACGTAGCTGTCGCCGTAGTAAGTGTGGATGTCCCGGACCGACAGCAGCGCAGCAGCCGTCACGACGCGCCCTCGCCGTGGCCGAAGTAGACATCGCGCACCTCGGCGTTGGCGCGCACCTCGTCGGGCGTGCCCTCCAGGATCACCCTGCCCTGGTGCAGCACGGTGACGCGGTCGGCGAGCCCCAGCGCCACGTCCATGTCGTGCTCGATCATCACCAGCGTGATGTCGCGCGGCAGATCGGCGATCATGCGCGAAATGCGCTGGCGCTCCGCGGGCGACAGCCCCGCGCAAGGCTCATCCAGGAACAGCACCCGCGGCCGCGTGTTCAGCGCGAGCGCCAGCTCGAGCTGGCGCCGCTCGCCGTACGAAACGCGCCTCACCGGCCAGTCCGCGCGATCGGCGAGGCCCACGGCCGCAAGGCTCTCGCGCGCCTGGCTGCGCACCTGCGCGAACGCGGCCACCGAGCGGTGCAGCACCCACTTGCGCCGGTCCGTGCCGAGGATCGCCAGCGCGAGGTTCTCCTCGAGCGTCAGGTCGGCGAACAGGTTGGTGATCTGGAACGTGCGGCCCATGCCGAGCGCGGTGCGGCGGTGCTCCGGGTCGCGCGTCACGTCGCGGCCGAACAGGCGCACGCTGCCGCGCGTCGGCCGCAGGGTTCCCGTGACGCAGTGAAACAACGTGGTCTTGCCGGCGCCGTTCGGCCCGATCAGAACGCGGCGCTCTCCCGCCGCGACGGCGAGCGACACGCCGTCCACCGCTGCCAGACCGCCGAAGATCTTGGCGAGGTCGCCGACCTCTAGGGCATTTTCAGCCATCGCGCCTCCCCGCCAGGCGGGCTCGCACGCGCCCGGCCAGGCCCACGAGTCCGTCCGGCGCCCACAGCACCGTGGCGACGAACACCGCTCCCATGATGGCGTGGTGCATGTCCACGAAGCTCGATACCCAGTTGCGCAGCCCGAGGACCACGCCAGCGCCGAGGAACGGCCCGACGATGGTGCCGGTGCCACCGACGATCGCCATCAGCGCCGCCTCCACCGAGATCGGGAAGCTGGAGGCGACCGGGTTGACGAAGCGGTTGTAGTAGACGTAGAGCACGCCCGCGAGGCTCGCCAGCGCCGCGGAGAGCACGAACGCCGCGTACAGGTGCAAGCCGGTGCGGTAGCCGAGACTCTGCATGCGCGTCTCGCTGCCCTTGATGCCGCGCAGCGCAAGACCGAACGGGGAGCGGATCAGCGCGCGGTAGGCAACGCCGACCAGGGCCACCACGGCAAGCACCAGGTAGTAGTACTGCGTGTGGCTGCCGATGCCGATGCCGCCCACCGCGGGAAATGGCACGTTGGTCACGCCGTTGTCGCCGCCGGTGAAGGACGACCAGCGCTGCGCCACGCCCCACACCACGTAGCCGAAGGCGATGGTGATGAGGATGAAATACACGCCGCGCGTGCGCACCGCAAGGCCGAACACGAGGCCGAGCAGCGTGCCGGCGAGAATGCCCGCCGGCACGGCGAGCACGGTCGGCACGGCGTAACGCACCTGCAGGATCGCCACCGTGTAGGCCGACACGGCGAAGAAGGACGCATGCGTGAGCGAGAACAGCCCCGCATGGCCGAGCAGCAGGTCCACCGAGAGGGCGAGCAGGCCGAAGATCAGCATCTGCGTGACCAGGCCCGTCCAGAACGGCCCGCCGAGCTTCGGCAGCGCGAGCGCGAGCGCGAGCACCGCGAGGCCGGCGAGCAGGCGTGCGTACGGCACGCTCAGTGCTCCCGCCCGAACAGGCCGCGCGGCCGGAACAGCATGAGCAGCGCGATCGGGCCGAAAAGGACGAAGTAGGAGAACTCGGGCAGCAGCCAGCGCCCGTAGGCGTCGAGCAAGCCGACGATGAGCGCGCCGATCATCGCGCCCTCGAGGCTGCCGAGGCCACCGACGATCACCACCACCAGCGCGTAGACAAGGATCTCCCACTCGGCGCCGGGATACAGCGTAAGGAACGCGCCGCCCGCAACGCCCGCAAGTCCCGCGAGGAACGAGGCGAGCGCGGACACGACGATGAAGAGGCGATCCACGTTGATGCCGGTCGCGTTGACCTGCTCGCGGTCGTCCACCCCCGCGCGCACCACCGCGCCGATCTGCGTCCTGCGGTACAGCAGCCACAGCAGGACCGCGACGAACACGCCGAAGAGGATCAGGGCGAAGCGGTAGGACGGATAGACGAGGCCCCCGGGCAGCTCGACCGCGCCGCGCAGGAACAGCGGCACCGGCACCTTGAGGTTGTCCCCGCCCCAGAGCTTGAGCGCCACGTCGCCGAGGATGAAGGCGATGCCCACAGTGAGCAGCACCTGCGCGAGATGGTTCTCGCCGGTGCGGCGGATGAGGAAGCGATCGATGAAGAAGCCGAGCACCGCGATTGCGGCGCCGCCGGCGACGAGCGCGAGCGCGAAGCTGCCCGTCTTCAGCGCGACCGCCAGGCCGATGTAGCCGCCGAGCAGGTAGTAGGCGCCGTGCGCCATGTTCACCACGCGCATCAGCCCGAAGGACAGCGTGAAGCCCGAGGCGAGCAGGAACAGCAGCGCCGCGAGCGACACGCCGTTGATCGCCTGCAGGATGGCGCCCGTCATCCCTCCCCCTGGAAACAAAAAGGCGGGCGTCGCCGCCCGCCCCGCCTGGCCGTCACGCGCTCAGCGCTTGTAGGGCCCGCGTGCGAGGAACTCCTCGGGCTTCCACTTCCAGAACTGCGAAACGTTCTCGTAGGTCTTCACCGGCACGTTGGTCATCACGTCGCCGAGCACCGGGTGCTTGATCTTCTGCACCTTCGAGACGTAGACGTTCTGGACCGGGTTGTCGTAGGCGTCGAGCTTGAGCGGCCCGCGCGGCGCCTTCACGCTCACCGAGCGCATCGCCTTGAGGAACGCGTCGCGGTCTTCCACCTTGCCCTGGATCGAGTCGATCGCCGCCTTGGTCCACAGGCCCGCGGTATAGGCGGACTCGCCGAACCAGGACGGCAGCCGCTTGTACTGCTGCGCGAACGCCGCGGTGAAGGCGCGGTTCTCGGGCGTGTCGATGCCCGGCGCGTAGTTGGCGGTCTTGCCGTACATGCCGATCGCGCGCTCGTCCATCTGCGGCAGCACGTCCTGCAGCAGCCAGTACTGGCCGTAGATCTTCTTCTTCTTGTCCATGCCGAAGTTGTACCAGGCCTCGAACAGGCGCACGCGATCCGCGCCCACCACCACCGCGACCACCGCGTCGCTGTCGGCGGGAATCGCCGCCACGGTCGGGCCGTAGTCCTTGGTGCCGATCGGGTTCCACAGGATGCGGGCCACCTTGCCGCCCGCCTCCGTGAAGGTGCGCGCCGCGCCGAGCGTCAGCTCGTGGCCCCAGGTGTAGTCCTGGCCGATGAACGTGACGTTGCGCGCCTTGAGCTCATGGTAGAGGTAATCGCCGAACGGGTGGCCGATCTGGCTCGCCGAGACGGCGGTACGCACAACCGTGGGCGTGCGGTCCCACTTGGTGACCGTATCGGCGCCCGCCGCGTCCATGACGAGCGGCACGCCGGTCTCCTTGCTCACCTGCGCCACCGCCGGCCCCTCGTGGCCGCACAGCGGGCCGACCATGAAGTGCACCTTTTCCTGGTGCACGAGGCGACGCGCCTGCGTGAGCGCCTGGTCCGGGTTGCAGGTGGTGTCGGCGATCACGTACTCGACCTTGCGGCCGCCCGCGGTGTGCTTGGCCTGGTCCCAGAACAGCTTCCAGCCCTCCACCATGTCCTTGCCGGGCGTGGCGAGCGGCCCGGTGAGGGGCGCGAGCACACCGATCTTGATGGGGCCGGACTGCGCGTGCGCCGCGGCAGCCGCAACCAGCGCCGCGCTCGCGGCCAAAGCAAAGCGACTCAGGGAATGGCGGGCTTGCATTGCGCTCCTCCTCCGGTGCGTATTGCAACGTTGATGGTCGGCCAAATTATACTGAGCAGGCTGCGCGCGCGTAGGCCGTTTCGCCGCTGCAATGCAGCGCCGACCGGCAACCGTGCGACACTGCCGCGCACCAGCAACCGCGATGAGCGCTCCCGACTCCCGATTTGGCAGCAGCCGCGGCGTCCTGCGCAGCGAAGACGAGCCGCTGCTGCGCGGCAACGGCCGCTTCACCGACGACCTCGAGTCGCCCGGCGCCGCGCACGCCGCGTTCGCGCGCGCGCCGTACGCGCACGCGGTGATCCGCAGGCTGGACGCCGGCGCCGCGCGCGCGATGCCCGGCGTGCTCGCCGTGCTCACCGGCGCGGACGTGCGCGACGCGGGGCTCGGCGGCATCCCGCCCGCCGTGCTGCTGCCGGGCCGCGACGGCAAGCCGATGTTCGGGCCGCCGATGCCGGTGCTCGCGCAGGAGCGCGTGCGCTACGTCGGGGAGCCCGTGGCGATGGTGGTGGCCGAGACCGCGGCGCAGGCGCAGGACGCCGCCGAGGCGCTGGAGGTGGACTACGAGGCGCTGCGCGCGGCGTCGGACGTCGAGAGCGCGCTCGCGCCCGGCGCGCCGGTCCTCTACCCCGAAGCACCGGGCAACGTCGCGCTCGACTGGGAACACGGCGATGCCGCCGCCGTGGAAGCCGCCTTCGCGCGCGCCGCGCACAAGGTGACGGTGCGCCTGGAGGACAACCGCGTCGCGCCCGTGACGCTCGAGCCGCGCGCGGCGATCGGCGCGTGGGATCCCGCGAAGGGCCGCTACACCCTGACGGCGAGCACGCAAGGCGTGGCCGTGGTGCGCAAGCTTCTCGCCGAGGCGGTGTTCAAGTGTCCGCCGGAAGCGATCCGTGTCATCACCCCGGACGTCGGTGGCGGATTCGGCATGAAGGCGCAGGCCTATCCGGAGTACGCCGCGCTGCTCTTCGCTGCGCGCCGCTGCGGCCGGCCCGTGCGCTGGCGCGCGAGCCGGCTGGAGAGCTTCCTCGCCGATACGCACGGGCGCGACGGCATCCTCGAGGGCGCGCTCGCGCTCGATGCGGACGGCAAGTTCCTCGCGCTGCGCGCGCGCACGGCGGTAGGCATCGGCGCCTACGCTTCCACCTACGCCGCCATCGTCGCCACCAACAACACGAAGAATTGCCTCTCCAGCGTCTACGCCATACCTGCGATTCACATCGGCGTGAAGATGCTGCTCGGCAACGCCGCGCCGCTGGGGCCCTACCGCGGCGCCGGGCGCCCGGAGGCGATCTATCTCGTCGAGCGCCTGATCGAGGAGGCGGCGCGCAAGACCGGCATCGACCGCGTGGAACTCCGCCGCCGCAACCTGATCCCGCCCTCGGCGATGCCCTACAAGGCGCCGAGCGGCCAGACCTACGACAGCGGCGAATTCGCGGCGGTGCTCGACAAGGCGCTCGCGCTCGCCGACTGGCAGGGCTTCGCCGCGCGGCGCAGGGTCTCGGAGTCAAAGGGGCGCCTGCGCGGCATCGGCCTGTGCTGCTTCCTCGAGGTCGCCGGCGGCAGTCCCCTGAGCGAGATCGCGGACCTGCGCTTCGCAGCCGATGGCACCGTCGTCCTGCGCACCGGCGCGCAGGCGATGGGCCAGGGCCAGATGACGACGCTCCCCCTCATCCTCGCGCGGCTCCTGGAGCTGGACGTGCAGCGCATCCGCGTCGTGCAGGGCGACAGCGACGAAGTGCCGGGCGGCCTGCCCACGGTCGCTTCGCGCTCGACCATGATGGCGGGCGGCGCGATCTCGCGGGCGGTCGACGAGGCGCTCAAGAAGGGCAAGGATCTCGCCGCGGAAATGCTGGAAGCCGCGGCCGCCGACATCGAGTACCGCGCGGGCGCCTTCCGCGTCGCGGGCACCGACCGCGCCGTGGGATTCGCGGACCTCGCAAAGCGCGACCGGCGCCTCGATACGGTCGCCACCTTCACCGCGCCGGAGATGAGCTTCCCGAACGGCTGCCACGTCTGCGAGGTGGAGATCGATCCCGAGACGGGCGTCATCAAGGTGGTGGGCTACGCGGCGGTGGACGACGTCGGCAACGTCGTGCACGAGGCGATCGTCGAGGGGCAGATCCACGGCGGCGTGGCGCAGGGCCTCGGCCAGGTGCTGGGCGAGCACGTCATCTACGGCGCGGACGGCCAGCTGCTCACCGCCTCGTTCATGGACTACCCGATGCCGCGCGCGGACGATCTTCCGCCGCTGCGCCTCGGCCACCACGTCGCGCCCTGCACCACCAACCCGCTCGGCGCGAAAGGCGCGGGCGAATCCGGCGTCGCGGGCTCGCTGCCCGCGGCGGTGAATGCGGTGCTCGACGCGCTCGCCGCGCGCGGCGTGGCGCACCTGGACATGCCGATGACGCCCCTGCGCGTCTGGCAGGCTCTGCAAAAGGGGGGAAGCAAATGAACACATCGGCGAAGGGGCAGCGCGTGCTCGTCACCGCCGGCGCCGCCGGCATCGGCCTGGCGATTGCCCGCACGTTCCGCGATGCGGGCGCGCGGGTCTTCACCTGCGATATCGACGACAAGGCGCTCGCCGCGCTCGACAAGGACATCGGCCGCGTGAAGGCCGACGTGGCGATCCGCGCGGACGTCGACCGGCTGTTCGCAGAGGCGCAGAAGGCGCTCGGCGGCCTGGACGTGCTCGTCAACAACGCGGGCATCGCCGGCCCGACCGGCAAGGTCGAGGACATCGCGCCGGAAGACTGGGACCGCTGCATCGCCATCGACCTCACCGGCATGTTCAACTGCACGCGCAAGGCGATGCCGCTCCTGAAGGCCGCTGGCGGCGGCAGCATCGTCAACCTCTCCTCCTCCGCGGGGCGCCACGGCTTTCCGCAGCGCACCCCCTATGCCGCCGCCAAGTGGGGCGTGGTCGGCTTCACCAAGAGCATCGCGGTCGAAGCAGGCCCGGACAAGGTACGCTGCAACGCCATCCTGCCGGGCCTGGTGGAAGGCGAACGGATCGAGCGCGTGATCGCGGCGAAGGCCAAGGCGCTCGGCAAGCCGCACGAGGAGTTCCGCAAGGAGCTGCTCGCCACCACCAGCCTGCATTCCACGGTCACGGCGCAGAACGTCGCCGACATGGCGCTGTTCCTGTGCACCGAGGCCGGCAGCCGTATCACGGGGCAGGCGATCCCCGTGGACGCCGACGTCCGTTACCTCGTCTGAGGAGACAGCAAATGGCCGCAGCCCAAGGCAAAGTCATCATCACCTGCGCCGTCACCGGCTCGATCCACACGCCCAGCATGTCGCCGCACCTGCCGGTGACGCCGGCGGAAATCGCGCGAGCGGCGATCGGCGCCGCGCAGGCCGGCGCCGCGATCGTGCACCTGCACGCGAGGAATCCGAAGGACGGCAGCCCGTCGCAGGACCCGGCCCTCTTCCACGAATTCCTGCCGCAGATCGCCGTGGCGAGCGATGTGGTGATCAACCTCACCACCGGCGGCGCGGCAACCATGACCACGGAGGAGCGGCTGCAGCCCGCGCTGCAGTTGAAGCCCGAGGTCGCCTCTCTCAACATGGGCTCGATGAACTTCGGCCTGTACGAGATGCTCGGGCGCTACAAGGACTTCAAGTACGGCTGGGAGAAGCCCTACCTTGCCGGCTCGGACGACCGCATCTTCAAGAACACCTTCAAGGACATCGCCACCATCCTGGAGAGTTGCAGTGAGAACGGCACGCGCTTCGAGATCGAGTGCTACGACATCGGGCACCTCTATACCGCGGCGCACTTCGTGGACCGCAAGCTCATCAAGCCGCCGATGCTCATCCAGTCGGTGTTCGGCATCCGCGGCGGCATCGGTGCGCATCCCGAGGACGTGGTGCACATGAAGCGCACCGCCGATCGCCTCTTCGGCGATGCGTACTACTGGTCGGTGCTCGGCGCGGGGCGCAACCAGATGGCGGTCGCGGCCCAGGCCGCGGTGATGGGCGGCAACGTGCGCGTGGGGCTGGAGGACAGCCTGTGGCTCGGGCGAGGGCAGCTTGCCAAGTCCAACGCCGAGCAGGTGGCGAAGGCCAAGCGCATGCTCGAGGAACTCGGCTTGCAGGCGGCAACGCCGAACGAGGCACGCGAGATGCTGAAGCTCAAGGGCGCGCGCAACGTCAACTTCTAGGGTCGCTGGCGAAAAGGAGACACCGCATGCCCAAGACCGTCCTCATCACCGGCGCCGGGAGCGGCTTCGGCCGCGGCGCCGCCCTCGAGCTCGCGCGGCGCGGCCACAAGGTCGTCGCCGCCGTGCTGAACGACGAGCAGGCCGCCGAGCTCGCCAGGTCCGAGCCCAAGCTCACCGTGGTCAAGCTCGACATCACCAGGCCGCAGGACGTCGCCAAGGTGGACCAGTGGGACCTCGACGTCTTCATCGCCAACGCCGCCATAGGCCAGACCGGGCCGCTCTCGCTCATTCCGCTGGAGCGGCTGCGCGCGGTGTTCGAGGTCAACGTGTTCGCCACCGTCGGCATCACGCAGCGCGTGGCCCTGAAGATGCGCAAGAAGCGCGCCGGCCGGATCATCATCATGTCCTCCATCGGCGGCGTGCGCGCCGGCGTGGGCTCGGGGCCCTACACCATGACCAAGCACGCGATCCAGGCCTTCGGCACGGCGTTGCGAGCCGAGCTGAAGATGTTCGGCGTGGACGTCTGCCTGATCAACCCGGGGCCGTTTGCCACCGGCTTCAACGATCGCATGGCGAATAACCCGGGCGACTGGTTCGATCGCAGGACCGCCGCACCTGAGGACGTGGCCGTGATGGACCAGCTCCTGCAGCGCATCACCGTCGGCCAGCTCGATCCCTCCGACGTGGTGAAACGCTACGTGGAGCTCGTGGAGGCCGAGACGACGGAACTCGTGAACTTCGTGCCGCCCGACATCGTCGAGCGCATGAGCAGGTCGATGCCGGCGCGCTGAGCGCTCGCTGCTGACCGGAGGGGCACCGCCGCTTCCCCGGCAAGATGCGACGCCAGGTGCGCGGCAAGCTCGCGCGCATCGTCGCCCGCGCCGTCGATGAGCGCGGACTTGCGGCGACGCAGGAACGGCAGGCCCATGACGTACAGGCCGGGCGCGTCCTCGACGACGCCGCCGTCGTGGCGGATGCGGCCCTTGCGGTCGAGCACCGGCACTTGCAGCCACGAATAATCGGGCCGATACCCGGTCGCCCAGAGGACGGTGCGAATTCCGCTTCCCGCGAAGTCGAGCGAGAGCGGCGGCGAGGCCTCGATGCGGGTGGGTGCGAAGCGCTCCGGCGGCGGGACCTCGCTGTCCAGGCCCGCTCGCGCCGCCCACCGGTCGATGGCCTCGAGGAGCCGGTTCATCTTCAGGTCGGAGAGCGCCGCCTGGTTGGCAAGCGCGCCCGAGAACAGCGCCTTGCCGCCGCGGATGCCGGCAAGGCGTCCCGTGAGGCGCACGCCAATCGCGCTGAGCGCATTCAGGTCCAGCGTGCGGCCTTCCTCGTTGCCCGTGAGCTGCAGCGAGGGGACTTCGCGCGCGCGGCCGAGGTCGTCGATCTCGTCGTGGCGCAAGTCGAGTATCCCGGCGGCGTCCATCCACCACTGGATGTCGCGCCCGCGGTAGCGGCGCGGCATGCGGATGTGCTCGCCCACCGCGAGCGTCACTGGGCGGCCCGAGCGGTGGATCTCCTCGGCGAGCTGCACGCCCGTGGCGGAGGCGCCGACCACCAGCACGCCGCCCTCCTCGAGCTGGGTGGAATTGCGGTAGCGCTGCGAGCTGAGGCTGGCGACCGATGCCGGAAGCTCCGCGGCGAACTGCGGGATGCCCGGCAGGTTGCAGGCGCCGCTGGCCACCACCACCGCGCGGCTCCGCCACTGGCCTCGGCTGGTCTGCGCGGCGTAGCCCTGCCCCGTGCGCCGCAGCGATGTCACCGCGATGTGCGTGCGCACCGGCGCCGAGGTCGCCCGCGCGTAGCCTTCCAGGAACGCGATCGTCTCCGGCATCGTGCGATAGCCGTGCGGATCCTCGCCCGCGTACTCGTAGCCGGGCAGGCGGCTCTGCCAGTTCGGCGTGAGGAGCCGCAGCGAGTCCCAGCGCTCGGTCTTCCACGAGTTCGCCACCTCGCCGCGCTCGAGGACCACGTGGTCGATCGAGCGCTCGGCGAGGCAGCGGCTCATGGCGAGGCCGGCGTGGCCGGCCCCGATGACGAGGACGTCGGTGCGCATCGGCAGCGCCTCCCGCCCGCGCCCCGCCTCAGTTCACCGAGACGGTGACGTTGGTCGGGTTGGTGACGATGTCGAACACCGCCGAGCGCTTCTGCGACTGCGCGACCAGCGCCTCGATTTCTTCCTGCGTCGCATCGGCGTCGATCTCGAAGTGCACCTTCACGCCGTCGAAGCCGTTGCGCACGTCGCTGTCGATGCCGAGGATCCCCTGGATGTCCATCGAGCCCTCGAGCGTCGCCTTCACCGAGCGCAGCTGGATCCTGCGCATCTGCGCGATGGCCGCGACGCCCGCGGTGAGGCAACCGGCGAGGCCCGTGAGCACCAGCTCGACCGGCGTGGCGCCGTTGTCCTCCGAGGCGAACACCTCGGGATGATCGACGTCGAAAGTGAACTCCGACTTGTGGCTCTGCTGCTGGCCAAGGCCGTAGAAGGCCTTGACGCTGGTGCGGCTGTGCGTGCCGGCAACCCAGTTGCAGGTGGCCTTCCAGTTGAACTTGGCGGCCTCGGGGGCCTTGCCGAGCGCTTCGCGCGCGCCGAGGAGCGCCTCGACGTTCACGCCATTGTTGACCTGCTTTTCCGCGACTGCTGCCTGTTGCATGTGGTGTTCCCTCCTTTGGGTTGATGAATTCGCGTTTGCAGCCGGAGGGAACTTTGGGACGCGCGTGTATTGGGCGAATTGCGGAAGTGGCGGGAAAGGTATTCGGATTGTTTCTATCGTGTATTCCGCCACCCGCGCCGCGGCGCCCGGCGCGTCAGCGCCCCGGGCGACCGTGCGCGCCGAACCCTCAAGGCCGCGCGGAACGCAGGCGTCGGATCCAGGCGATTCCCGGCCACGCCACGGCCACCAGGGCGACGAGCGCGGTGACGATGAGGGGCGCGGCGAGCTCTGGACGCTCGGGCACCAGGCCGCCCGCCTTCAGCGCGGCGAGCACGCCAATCACGCCGAAGAAGTTGTGGAACACCGTGGTGCCGTAGACGTCGCGGCTCGCGAACCACCAAAGGCTGGTCGCGAGCCCGATGCCGGAAAGGAAGACGACCATCCCGACCTGGTTGAACGGCGCGCTATGCGCGAAGTGGTAGATGCCGAACAGCACGCTCGCGACGGCGGAGGCCACCACGATCGCGCCTGCGCGATGCCAACCCCGCAGGGCGATTCGTACCGTCGACGCGACAAGTCCCCAGCACACGACGATTTCGGCCACCGAGACGACCCATACCTGCGCGAAGGCGTTGACCACCGCGAGCGGGTGCACAGGCTCCGTCTGCGCCAAGTGAAAGAGCCCGTAGCCCACGGCGACGCCGCCCAGGACGCCGGCAAGCGTCCTTCGCCAGCCGCTGAAGCCGAAGTCCTCGGGGCTCGCCAGGCCGCCCCGCACCATCTGCCCCACCAGCCAGAGCGGCAGGACGATCCCGATGGCGAGGTTCGCCACCAAGGCGTAGAAGATCCGCAGGCCTACCGCCTCGGGGCGCACCAGCGTTCCCGGCAAGCCCTCGAGGAGATACGTCGCCGCGGTCCACGCGGCGTAGACGAGAAGCGCGTTCCTGAGCGGGGCGCGCGAGCGCGGGTCCATGCCGGCGAATTCTGCGCCGTCCGCCGGAGCGGCGCTTGCGTCAGATCAATTCGATCCCGAACTGCTTGAGCGCGACGGCCAGGAGTCCGAAGCAGACGATGGTCAGCACGACGCACGCCAGCAAGGTGAGCCAGAAGCCCAGCCGCGGCAGCAGCGCGGGGAACACGAGGAACATCGGCAGCGTCGGCAGCACGTACCAGAACGTGTACCAGGCGTGGTTGGCGAGCTTCTGCGGCGGCTGGTTCTCCACGTAGAGCCAGATCAGCGCGAGCACGGTCACCAGCGGCAGCGCGGCAATGAAGCCGCCCAGCTTGTCGCTGCGCTTGGCGGCTTCCGAGACGAGCACCACCACGGCGGCGGTGATGGCGTACTTCGTGATCAGCCAGCCCACGGCATCCTCGCCGCCTGCTAGGCGACCCACTCCGACACGGGCGCCCTTGCCTCGTGCAGCGGCTGGCAAACCACGTCCACGAGCGAGGGGCCGCCATGCGCAATCGCATCCTTCAGCGCCCCGCCGAGCTTGCGGGGATCTTCGACCTTCCAGCTCTTCACGCCGTAGGCCTCTGCCACCTTGGCGTGGTCGGTGACGCCGAAGTCCACCGAAAAGTAGCGCTGGCCGTAGCCGGTCTTCTGCCCGGCTTTGATCCAGCCGTAGACCGCATTGCGGATCACCACCATCGTGACCGGCAGCTTGTGGCGCACGAGCGTCTCCAGTTCCCCGGCGCACATGCCGAAGCTGCCGTCGCCCATCACGGCGACCGTCTTCACCGCGGGCCGGCCGATATGTGCCCCGACCGCGGCGGCCATCGAGTAGCCGAGCGCGCCGTGCGCGCGATTGGAAAACAGCGTGCGTCCCGTCTTGCGCACCGGGTAATAGGCCGAGAGATACGGGCAGGGCGTGCCGGGGTCCGCCACGACGATCGCATCGGCGTCGAGCGCTTTCGCAAGCTCCGCCACCACGCGCTCGGGCTTGATCGGTGTGTCGTCCGACGCCGCGAGCGCGCCGAACTTGGCGAACTTGTCCGCCTTGGCCTTCGCCACTGCCGACGCTTCGAGCGGACGCTTCACGCCATCCAGCGCCTCGTTGAGTACGGCGAGCGCGAGCTTCGCATCGGCGACGAGCGGCACGTCCACCGGGTAGTTCGCGCCAATGGTGCCCGCGTCCACGTCGATATGGATCACCTTCACCTTGCCGGGTGCAGGATGGCGCCAGCGCTCTGTGGTCACCGAGCCCGCGCGGCAGCCCACGAACACGACGAGGTCGGCCTGGTCCACGATCGCGCGCGTCTCGATCGTGCCGCCATTGGAGCCCACCACGCCCACGGCGAGCGGATGCTCCTCCGAAATCGAGCCCTGGCCGCTGATGGTGGTCGCCACCGGCGCCGAGAGCTTCTCGGCAAGCTCGCGCAATTCTTCCTGCGCGCCTGCGATCACCGGCCCGCCGCCGCAAATGAACACGGGCCGCTTCGCCGCGCGCAAGAGCTTCGCCGCAAGCTCCACGTGGAAGGGATCCGGCGCGATGCGCCGCGACGGATACATGCCGAGCGAGGGATCGCCCCACACGTCCGACCTCTCCACCGGCTGGTTCTGCACATCGAACGGCAGCGCGATGTGCGCCGCGCCCGGCCGGCCCGTGGTCATCGCATTGAAGGCGGCGCGGAAGGTGCGCGGGATGTCCGCCGCGCGATCGAGCACCGCGTTCCACTTGGTGAGCGGGCGCATGAGCGCCTTCTGGTCGAGCTCGGTGAGCGTGAAGCGCCCGCGCGAGGACACCGACACGTCGGTATTGATCGCAAGCACCGGGATCGAGGACTCGTTCGCCTCCACGAGGCCCGGCAGGAGGTAGGTCGCGCCGCCGCCCGAAGGGCCCTCGCACACGCCCACCTTGCCGGTGACGCGCGCATAGCCGTCCGCCATGTAAGCGGCGTGCCGCTCGTCGCGCGTCAGGATGTGCCGCAGCCGGCTCGCGCCGGACGCGCCGCCCAATTGCAGGCGCGCGAGCGCATCGTAGAGCGGCAGGCTCGTGTCGCCGCACAGGCCGAAGATCACCTCGACGCCGTGCGCGCGCAGCATCTCCACGGCCGCTTCCGCGCCCGACAGTGTCGCAGCAGGAGTATCGACCGGCTTGTTCATGCAGTTATATTAGCGCGGCATGCGCGCCGCCGACCGCCAGCGCCCGCCTCCGGGGGCGCTCTATCTCGATCACGTTTCGCATTTCGTGCCGGATCTCCACGCCGCCGGCGCGCTCCTCGAATCGCTTGGCTTCGCAGTGACGCCCGTGTCGGCGCAGGTGACGCAGGCCGGGCCCGCCGGCACGTCGAACCGCTGCGTCATGCTGGACGACGGCTATCTCGAGTTCCTCACGCCCACCGCCGACACGCCGAACGCGCAGCGCATGCGCAAGTCCATGCGGCGCTACCGCGGCGTGCACCTGGTGTGCCTCGGCACGCCGGCGGCCGAGGAGGAGCACGCGCGCCTCGAGCGCCACGGCTTCGCGCCGCAGCCGCTCGTGCATCTCGAGCGCAGGGTCGAGCGTGGCATGAAGGTGCGCTTCTCGGTGGTACGCGCGGCGCCCGGCAAGATGCCCGAGGGCCGCGTGCAATACGTCGAGCATCTCGTGCCTCAGGCGATCTGGCGGCCGCAGCACCTTCGCCATCGCAATGGCGTCCTCGCGCTCGCCGCCGCCTACGTCGTCGCCGCGGACCCGGTGCGCGCTGCGGCACGCTGGGCGCGCTTCATGGGCGCGATCCCGCGCCGCGAAGCCGGGTTCGTGTCGCTCCAGACCGAGCGCGGCAGGGTGCTGATCGGCACGCGTGCGCGGGTAACGGCGCTGCTCGGCGCCGCGCCGCGCTCACCCGGCATCGCCGGCTACGCCCTCGCCTGCCGCAATCCGCGCGCCTTCGCGGCGCGTTGCCGCGCCGCGGGCCTCGCAGTGAATCGTCATCACGGCGTCGTGCTGCCGCCCGCGCTGGGCGGCGCCTGGCGCCTCGTCCCCAAGGAGAAGCCATGAGCCAGGACCCCTGCGCGCTTTCCGCCACCGAGCTGCTCGCCGCCTATCGCGCGAAGACGCTCTCGCCCGTGGAGGCGCTGCGCGCGGTGCTCGCGCGCGTCGAGCAGCTCAATCCGGTGCTCAACTGCTTCAACCTCGTGGACGAAAAGGCCGCGCTCGCCTCGGCGCGCGCGAGCGAGGCGCGCTGGCAGAAGGGCGAGCCGATGGGATTGCTCGACGGCGTGCCGACCTCGATCAAGGACATCATCCTCACCAAGGGCTGGCCCACGCGGCGCGGCTCGAAGACCGTGGACCCGAAGGGACCGTGGAACGACGACGCGCCCGCCGTGGCGCGCCTGCGCGAGGCCGGGGCGGTGCTCTTCGGCAAGACCACCACGCCCGAGTTCGGCTGGAAGGGCGTCACCGACAGCCCGCTCACCGGCATCACGCGCAATCCGTGGAATCCGAAGAAGACGCCCGGCGGCTCCTCCGGCGGCAGCGCCGCCGCGGTCGCCTCGGGCATGGGCGCGCTCACCGTGGGCACCGACGGCGGCGGCTCTATCCGAATTCCCTGCGGCTTCACCGGGCTCTTCGGCCTGAAGCCGAGCTTCGGGCGCGTGCCGGCGTGGCCGCTCTCGCCTTTCGGCACCGTGGCGCACCTGGGGCCGATGACGCGCACGGTCACCGATGCAGCGCTGATGATGAACGTGCTCGCGCAGCCGGATGCGCGCGACTGGCATGCGCTCCCCTGGGACAAGCGCAACTACCTGCACGGGTTGGACGAAGGCGTGACGGGCCTGCGCATCGCCTATTCGCCCAACCTCGGCTACGCCAAGGTGGACCGCGAGATCGCCGCGCTCGTGAAGCGCGCGGCGAGGGCCTTCGAGGACCTCGGCGCGAAAGTGGAGGAAGCCGACCCGGGCTTCGAGGACCAGCAGGAGGTGTTCACCCTGCACTGGTTCCCGGGCGCGGCCTACGTCGTGCGCAACGTTCCCGCCGCGAAGCGAAAGCTCATGGACAAGGGCCTTCTGGAAGTCGCGCGATCGGGCGAGAAGATCGCCATGAAGCAATACATGGATGCGGTGGCCAGGCGCGGCGCGCTCGGCGTCCAGATGAACAAGTTCCACGAAAGGTACGACCTGCTGCTCACGCCGACGCTGCCGCTTCCAGCCTTCGACGCCGGCAAGGAAGTCGCGGACGTGGTGAAGGAACGGCGCTGGACCGACTGGACGCCGTTCTCCTACCCCTTCAACCTCACGCAGCAACCCGCCGCGTCGATTCCCTGCGGCCTCACCAAGGCGGGCCTGCCCGCTGGCCTGCACATCGTCGGGCCGAAATACGGCGACGCGCTCGTGCTGCGCGCGGCGCGCGCCTACGAGAAGGCGAAGCCGATCGTGCTGCCGGACCTGGCGAAGCTGGCGCGCTAGCGCGATGGCCGCGATCGCCTCGCTCGAGACGCGCGCCTACCGCGTGCCGCTGCCCGTCGCGCTCTCCGACAGCACGCACGGCACCATCACGCACTTCGAGCTGATGACGGCGCTGCTGCGCGATGCCGACGGCGCCGAGGGTCTCGGCTACACCTACACCGTGGACTCCAACGGCCTCGCCGTGCACGCCGTGATCGACAAGTACCTGCGGCGCGTCCTGGAAGGCGCCGATGCCTCGCGCATCGAAGACCTGTGGCAGAAGATGTGGTGGGCGGTTCACTACGGCGGGCGCGGCGGCCCGTCGGTGCTCGGCATTTCCGCAGTGGACATCGCCCTCTGGGATCTTGCCGCGCGGCGCGCGCGGCAGCCACTGTGGCGGCACCTGGGCGGTTTCGACGCGCGCGTGCCCTGCTACGCGGGCGG
Organism: Burkholderiales bacterium; assembly: GCA_036390555.1. Lineage (GTDB taxonomy): Bacteria > Pseudomonadota > Gammaproteobacteria > Burkholderiales > SG8-39 > JAABQT01. The sequence continues at coordinate 29,748 of DASWBP010000187.1, forward strand.
CATCGACCTCGAGTTCACGCTCGACGAGCTCATGAGGCAGACCGAGGGCTTCCTGGCGAAGGGCTTTCGCGCCATCAAGATGAAGGTCGGCCGCGCGAGCCTGCGCGAGGATGTGGAGCGCGTGCACGCGATGCGCAAGAAGCTCGGCCCGGACTTCCCGCTGATGGCCGACGCCAACATGCGCTGGTCGGCCGATACCGCGATCCGCGCAGCGCGCGCGCTGCGCGCCTGCGAGCTGGTCTGGCTGGAGGAGCCCACGATACCGGACGATGTCGAAGGCCACGCGCGCATCGTGCGCGAGGGCGGCGTGCCGATCGCCACGGGAGAGAACCTGCACACGCTCTATGAGTTCAAGCAGATGATCGCGGCGGGCGGCGTCACCTTTCCGGAGCCCGACGTCAGCAACTGCGGCGGCGTCACCGTCTTCATGAAGGTGTGCGCGCTCGCCGAAGCCTGGAACCTGCCGGTCACCTCGCACGGCGTGCACGACCTCACCGTGCACCTGCTCGCCGCCGCGCCCAACCGCTCGTTCCTCGAGATCCACGGCTTCGGCCTGGAGCGCTACCTGGCGGAGCCCATGGATATGCGCGAAGGCATGGCGATCGCGCCGGAGCGCCCCGGGCACGGCGTCGCGCTCCTCTGGGAGAAGCTCGCGCCCCACCGCATCGGTTGAGGCAAACTCAGCGCGCGCGCAGCGCGAGGCTCTGCGTGGCGCGCCCGACGAGCCCCTCGAGGTCGTATATGCGCGACTCCGCCAGGCCGCCGGAAGCGGGCCCGAGCAGCGTATGCGCCTCGATGCAGATCCACTCGCCCTCGGGCCTGCGCAGCAGGTTGACGGTCAGGTCGGAGTTGACGAAGACGTACTTCGAGAAATCGAGGATCGCGCTGATGCCGTTGCCCGAATCGGCCGCCACCGCCACGCGCTCGATCGGCGTGGGCGCCTCGCCCTCGATGAGCGGACGGCGCAGGCGGAACCACACGGCGCAGGGTCCGCGGAAGAACACGCCCTGCGCGGTGCGCGACTCCACCAGGTCCGGGTAGCCCAGACTGCCCGTCTTGAGGGGGAACCGCCCGGGCTCGGAAGCCTCAGGCATCTTGGGCGCGCGCGGCAGCGGATGGCCCGCCAGTCCCTCGGGAATCGCCAGTACCGCCTCGCGCTGCGCGAGCGCGGTGCAGCGCACGACTTCCTTGCCCTCGGCCAAGAGCGACGCCGAGAAATGCGCCGCGTTGCGCCCGGCGTAATCGGTGCGCACCTCGACGCGCACTTCGGCGATCGGGATCGGCCGGTAGAGGTTCGCCGTCAGGCGCGCGATGTGCGTGAGGCCCAGCGCCTGCGCGGCTCGCTCCATCGCTCGCGCCGCAAGCGCGATCGGCGGGCCGGCATGCTGGTGGCTGGGGTCCCAGGGTCCCCGCGTCAGCGCGGTCGAGTGCCACGCGCCCTCGCCCGCCGGGACGTAGGCGGCTGCGGGCACCTCGACCTGCGCGTGGGCGTTCATCGCCTCAATCCGTCCGTTTGAGCTCCAGCGCCCAGGTCGAGATCACCTTGTCGCCCTCGAGCATCGCGCCGCGCACGTGGTAGTGCTTGGCGTCCTTCTGTTGCATGCACTCGAAGCCCCGGTAGCGCCCGGTGCCGCTCGCGTAAAAGGAGAGGATCGCGTCGCCCGCTACGACGAAGCGGCCGTTGAGGGTGCCGAGCGCCTGGCTCTCGGAGCTCCAGTGCGTGGCATTCGAGCCAGGCGAGAACGGTGCGATTTCGGTGCGGTTCGCCTGCTCCTTGGGCGGATTGGAACGCACGCGCAGCACGCCCTCCGTGAGCCACTTGCCGGCCTCGTGGCGCACGCGCGTCTCGCCGTCCACCTTGTTCACAGTGCCGGCGCCGTCGCGGTATTCGCCCTCGGCGCGCCAACTGCCTTCGCGGAACAGGAAGCTGTGCTGCACGCGGGGCGCCCCTAGCCGTGCGCCGCCACGCTGTCGCGCGGCGCCTCGCCGCGCTCGTCCATCGTGTAGTCGCGCACCACGCCGGCAATGCGCAGGCGGTAGCTGGCGAAGATCCCCGCGCGGCCCTGCTTCTGCGCCTCGCGGTGCTTGTGCAGGTTGCGCCACTTGCGCACCGATTCCTCGTCGCGCCAGAACTGCAGGGACACGAACTTGCCGGGCGTGGTGATGCTCTCGAAGCGCTCCAGGGAGATGAAGCCCTCGGCCTTCTCCAGCTCGGGCTTCAACTGCGCGACCAGCGCCATGTAGTCCGGGAAGCGCCCGGACGCGGGTGTGAACTCGAAGATCACGGCGATCATGCGGCCTCCACGCGCGCACTATACTTCCGGCCCGTGGAACCCCGCCACTTCGCCCACTGGCCGAGCGACATGCCGCGCAGCCTGCAGCCGCTGCCGCCGTTGCGGCTGCACGACCTGCTGGCGCGCGCGGCGTCGCACTTTCCCGACAAGCCCGCAAGCATCTTTGACGGGGTCGCGCTGACCTATCGCGACTTACTGCGGCGCAGCGAGGCGCTGGCCGGCCATCTGCAGCGGGCCTGCGGCGTACGCGCGGGCGACCGCGTGGCGATCGACCTGCAGAACGGCCACGATTTCGTGCTGGCGCTGTTTGCGGTGCTGCGCGCGGACGCGGTGGCCGTACTGGTGAGTCCGGCGAACGTCACGGAGGAGCTGCGTTACTACCTCGCGGACAGCGGTGCACGGGTGGCGCTCACCGACAAGGCGCTCGCCCCGCGCTTCGCGGGCCTGGCGCTGGCGCAGCTCATCGTGATGGAGGAATTCCAGGGTACCGGCGCCGCGCCATCACCTTCCGCCGCGAAGCCCGAGGACTTGTGCCTGCTGCTCTACACCTCGGGCAGCACGGGCCAGCCCAAGGGTTGCATGCACACGCACCGGACCTGCCTGCACAACATCGCGGGTGCGGCGCTGTGGAAGCACATCACCGAAAAGACGGTCGCGCTCGCCACCGCGCCGTTCTTCCACGTCACCGGCCTCATTCACAGCTTCCTCGCCTGCGTATACGCGGGCGGCACGATGGTGATCCAGCGCCGCTGGGACCCGCCTGCGGCCGCCGAGCTCGTCGAGCGCCACCGCTGCACGCACTGGGACAACGTGCCGACGATGGTGGTGGACCTGCTCTCGCATCCGCAGGCGATGCAGCGCGACCTGTCGTCGCTCAAGTGGATCTTCGGCGGCGGCGCGGCGATGCCCGAGGCGATCGCGCAGAAGCTCTTCGAGGTCTGCGGCGTGCGCTACATCGAGGGCTACGGCCTCACCGAGACGATCTCGCAGACGCACATCAACCCGCCGCAGAACCCGAAGAAGCAGTGCCTCGGCATCCCGACCTTCGACACCGAGGCGCTGGTGGTGGACCCCGAGTCGCTCAAGCCCCTCGGGCCCGGCGAGCAGGGCGAGATCGTGGTGCGCGGCCCGCAAGTGCTCGTCGGTTACTGGGGCAACGACGCCGCTTACCGCGAGGCCTTCGCCGAGATCGAGGGCAAGCGGTGGTTCCGCACCGGCGACCTCGGACGCACGGACGAGGACGGCTACTACTTCATCTCCGATCGCCTCAAGCGCATGATCAACGCCGCCGGCTTCAAGGTCTGGCCGGCCGAAGTCGAGGCGCTGCTATACAAGCATCCGGCGATCCAGGAGGCGTGCGTGATCGCCGCGAGCGACGAGCGCCGCGGCGAGACCGTCAAGGCGGTGGTGGTGCTCAAGCCGGGCGCCGTCGCGAGCGCCGAGGAAATCATGCAATGGGCGCGCGGCCGGATGGCCGCCTACAAGGTGCCGCGCAAGGTGTCCTTCATGGACGCCCTGCCGCGCACCGGCTCCGGCAAGCTCATGTGGCGGGCGCTGCAGGAGGCTGAAAGATCGGGCTCCTTGCCCACTTCCCCGTAGCGAACGGCGCGAAGGCCGGATCCTTGCCGGCCGGGCTGGTCCGCGCCTCGCCCCGTCTTTCGGCGACCCTGATCCTGGTTTCCGCCTTGCGCAGCGTGAGGCCGAGAAGGCCACGCTGCGCGCGGCTGCCGCCCAGCTTGTGCGCGACTTCGGGCAGCGGACGCAGCAGCGAAGCGGCGAGGGCGTAGTCGCGCTCGCCAAAGGCGGCGAGCGAACGGCTCGCCGGGAGCCCGACGCCGAGCATGCCGGCGTTGGTGCCGCCGGTCGCCAGCCGCCGGCGCTGCGCGGCCAGCAAGCGCCGCGCGAGGTCGCGGCGGTCGGCGCCGACGAAGGCCATCATCGCGTGCACGTCGTTGACCGCACAGTAGGCGTCCTCCGCGCGCGGTGCCCAGCGCTCGGCGAGCACGTGCCAGCGCGCGCCGGGGTCGATGCCGCGCAGCTGCAGGCGCCAGAGGAGCGCCGAGGCGTCGATCAACTCGTTGACCGAGGGGGTCGCCGCGGCCGCAATGCGCCGGTCGTGGATCTCGAGCGCGTGGCGCAGGTTGCCCAGCTCCAGGTGATACAGCGCGAGGTGCCACCACAGGTGCGTCGAGGAGGCGCCGGCGCCAGTCCAGTACGCGGTGCGCGCGCCCATCCAGCGCACGCCCTCCTCGGCGCGGCCCTGCATCTCGAGCACGTGCGCCTGCGCGTGGTGCGCGCGCAGGCTGCGCGGCTCGAGCTCCAGCGCAGCGAATGCCACTTCCTCCGCGCGGCCGTAGTCGCCCGCCTCCTCCAGGCCGAAGGCGAGCATGGCGAGCACGCCCGCATAGCCCCGGTCGGCCGACGACCAGGCCGGCAGCGCCGTCGCGACGCGTGCGCGCAGGCTCTGCGCGTCGCCAAGCATGTAGTCCACCGTATGCGCGATAGCGAGCGCCAGCAGGTCGCGCGGGTGCTGCGCGAGAATGCCGGCCAGCGACCGCGTCGCGAGGCTGAAATCGCCGCGCAGGCCCGAGACGATCGCCTCGGCATGCGCGCGCTCGCGCGCGTTCTGCGGCAACGCCTGCGCGCGTGCAAGCGCGCGCCGCGCCTCGTCCAGGCCCGACGGATCGCGCCCGGTCAGGTGGAGGTGCGCCTCCAGCAGGTGCCCCATGGTGAAGCCGGGCGCCGCCTCGAGCGCGCGCCGGGCCTCGGCGCGCGGCTCCCCGGTCCAGGCGAGGAGGCCCTCGAGCGCGCGCTCGTAGTGCTCGAGCGCGAGCTCGCTCGCGCCCGTCACCTCCAGGCCCCGCGCGTCGTGCGCGGCGCTCACAGCGACGCCGTCGTCGGCCGCGCGTGCGGCGCGAACAGCCGCGACCAGACCAGGCGCAGCCGCGCCGCGAAGCCCACCGCGCGCTCCTGCGCGGCGTTGTAAAGCTCGACCGGCGTGTCGCTGCCCGCCTTGGTCAGCATGATGCGGCGCGCGTATTGCGCCGGCTCAGGCGCGGTGAGCGTCACCAGGCTGCGCTCGAGCGCGTAGCCGATGGCGGCGCCCTGGCGCTGCAGCCGATGCCACTCGCCCGCCTTGAGGAGGCGGTCCTTGCGCTCGCGCTCCTCGGTGAGCCAGATCTCGCCTTCCCAGACGTAGATCAGGATGTCGCGCCCGTCCTCGATGCGCAGCATGCTGCCGCGGGTGAGGCCGAGCGATCCTTTGACAATGTACTCTTCCATGACGCTCTCCTGGTTGGGGGCCGGCGTGCTCGCCGGATGGAGAGGCAGTCTGGGCGCGCGGGGTAACGCGCCGATGTCGCTATGTAGGCGCTTTGTTGCCTGCTTTGTTATCCGCTTGTAATGCCGCGACCAGCAGCTCGCGCAATTGCTTCGGCTCGATGGGCTTCTTGGCGAGCGTGCGCACGCCCGCGGCCTTCAGCGCGCGCGGCTCGAGTTCCTCGCCGTAGCCCGTGCACAGGATCACCGGGATCCCCGGGCGCATGCGCGTCACCAGCTTGGCGAGCTGCAGCCCGGTGAGCCGCGGCATGGTCTGGTCGGTGAGTACGGCGTCGAAGCCCTGCGGGTCCTCGGCGAATGCATCGCGCGCCGCTTCGCCGTCGGCACGCGCCACCACCTCCAGGCCCCAGCTCTCCAGCATCTCGGCGAGGAACTCGCGGATGATCGTTTCGTCGTCGGCCACCAGCACGCGCCCGGCAAGCCGGCCCGGCGCCGCCGCGCGCTCGCCCTCCTCGGCGGCCTGCGCGCGCGCCGCCGGCGCCCCTGTGGGCCACTCGAAGAGCACGCGGAACTCCGTCCCGCTGCCCGGATCGCTTTCCACGAGCACGTGGCCGCCGTGCTGGTGCACGATGCCGTGCACCATGGCAAGGCCCATGCCGCTGCCCTTGCCGACCTGCTTGGTCGAGTAGAACGGGTCGAACATGCGGTCGCGCACGCGCGGCTCGATGCCGCTGCCGGTGTCGCGCACCGCGAGCTCCACGAAGCGCCCGGCGACGCGCTGCCGGCAGGAGGCACAAGTGGCGCGTCCGTACTCGGCCGCGCGCACGCTCACCGCCACCGCGCCCGCGCCATCCATGGCATCACGTGCATTGATGCACAGGTTCATCAGCACCTGCTCCACCTGCACCGGGTCGGCGGCCACTGCCGGCAGCCCTTCGTCGAACTCGGTGCGCAGCTCGAGCGTCGCCGGCAGCGACGAGCGCAGGAGCTTCAAGCCCTCGCGCACCAGCGCCGCGAGCGACGCCGGCCGCCTCTCGCCGCGACGCCCGCGGCTGAAGGTCAGCATCTGCTGGATCAGGTCGCGCGCGCGCTGCGAGGCCTGCCGCGCGCGCTCGAGGTAGCGCCCGAGGCGCTCGTCGCCGAGCTCGGCCTGGCGCTCCTCGGCGAGCACCAGGTTGCCGAGGATGCCCTGCAGGATATTGTTGAAGTCGTGCGCGATGCCGCCGGTGAGCTGGCCGATCGCCTCCATCTTCTGCGCCTGGCGCAGCTGCTCGCCGCGCTCGGCGCGCTCGGCCTCGGCGCGCTTCCTCTCGGTGATGTCGCGGCCGACGTACAGCACGTGCGGCTGGCCCTGGTGGCGCACCGGCACGCCGCGCACCTCGATGTCGAAGGCCTCGCCGCCCTTGCGGCGCGCGCGCGCCTCCCACTGCACGAGCTCGCCGGCGATCGCCTTGCCGTGCAGCGCGCGGATGCGCGCGGCCACTGCCGGGTCGCTCATGGTGACCTCGCGGCTGCCGAGCACCTCGGCGCGCGCACGCCCGCTCATCTCCTCGTAGGCGGGATTGACGTCGACGATGCGGAACTCGGCATCGCGCAGCACCATCGAGTCGGTGGCGGCGTTGAAGATCGAGCGGTACTGCTCCTCGCTCGCGGCGCT
>DASWBP010000188.1:0-2565 GCA_036390555.1 Burkholderiales bacterium
CATCGAGATGCGCACGCCGGCGCTGATCAGGGTGCCGGTGAAGTCGCCGCCGGTGAACTGACTGTCTTGGTCGGTGTTGAAGATCTCGGGCTTACCGAAGCGCGCCAGCGCCTCCTCCTGTCAATGTCGCGTGAACTTTCCCCAAGTATGTCGAAGTAATTTTCCCCAGGTGGCGGCTGTTTTCATCGGTGTTGGCTACTGTGGCTGAGGCTCCTTTCTTGGACGGCCGCGCCGGCGCGGCTGCTCGTTGGCAAGCGGGGCGGCATACCTGGCCTTGAGGTTTTCGGGGACGAGGGCTGCGTGTTCGCGGAGTCGATAGCTGGAGCCCTCGATCTGGACGACCTGGGCGTGGTGGAGCAGGCGATCGAGCAAGGCGGTGGCGACGACCTGGTCGCCGAAGATGTCGCCCCATTCGCCGAAGCCGCGGTTGGAGGTGAGGATCATGGCGCCGCGTTCGTAGCGGGCGTTGACGAGCTGGAAGAACAGGTTGGCGCCGCCGGCGGTGACCGGCAGGTAGCCGATCTCGTCGACGATCAGCAGGGCGTTGCGGGCGATGAAGCGGATGCGCTCCTTGAGCTGTCCTTCGCGCTCGGCCTTGGCGAGCGAGGCGACGATGTCGGCCAGGGTTCCGAAGTAGACGCTCTTGCCGGCTTTGACCGCCTCGACACCGAGCGCCGTGGCGAGGTGGGTCTTGCCGGTGCCGGGCGGGCCGAGCAGGTGCACGATCTCCTTGCGGGCGATGAAGGCGAGCTCGGCGAGCGCCAGGATGCGGTTGCGGTCGAGCGAGGGCTGGAAGGAGAAGTCGAAGCCGTCGAGGGTCTTGAGCGAGCCGAGCCGCGCGGTCATCAGGGCGATCTTGATGCGCCGGGTCTCGCGCATGATCAGTTCCTCGCCGAGCAGCTGCTCGAGCGCTTCCAGGGCTGACAGCTCGCCCTGCTCGACGCTGCGCAGCGTGGTATCGAGGGCCTCCAGCGCGCGCGGCATGTTGAGCCGTACCATGTGGCGGCGGACCCGGTCGACGACGCCCAGGGGAGCGGTTCCGGCCATCATCGGCCTCCCTGGGCGGCCAGACGCCGCCCGATGGCATCGTACAGGGCCAACGGGCGACGGCCGACCTGCTCGCCGGCCCGCGCCAACAGCGGCCTCTCGCCGGCGCGGGGCGTACGGCTGTTGGCCGGCGGTGGCAGGCGACGGTGGCCCGCCGCGACTGCGATGGCGCCCCTCCAGGACGGCATGGACGGCGATCAGGCGGCCGGCCTCGAAGATGCGGATCTCGTCGGCGCAGCTGTGCACTTCCAGCACGCGTCGCCGGGTGGCATCGGGCACGCTGTAGAGGTTGCCGCCGACCGACACCATGCCCTCATGCGAGACGCGGCGCTCCAGCTTCAGCACCGCCCGGTACGGTCCGGCCGGCAGCGGCTTGAGCGCCGAGCGCTCCTCGGCGAAGGCTTCGCTGACCACCCGGCGCGTGGTGGCGTGGACGCGGGCGTTGGCGACCTCGGCCAGCCAGCGGTCGAGCTGGGCGTTGAGATCGTCGAGATTGCGGAACCGGCCGGCCAGGAAGAAGTCCTGGCGGACGTAGCCGAACGGCCGTTCGACCTTGCCCTTGGTCTTGGCCCGATAGGGCTTGCAGGCGCGCGGCACGAAGCCGTAATGGGCCGCGAGGTCCAGCAACTTGGCATTGTAGGCGATGCCGCCTTTATCGGCTGGCCCTGTCACCGCCGTCTTCATGCGGTCGTACAGGATCTCCGCCGGCACGCCGCCCAGCGCCTCGAAGGCCGCCATGTGGCAGCGGATCACCGTCTGCAGGTCCTGGTGGGCCACGAAGCGTGCCCACAGGAAGCGGCTATGGCCCAGCACCATCGAGAACAACCACACCACGTGCGACGCCGATGGCTCATCCTCGAAGACGACGCGGAAGTGGGCGAAGTCGACCTGGGCCTGCTGGCCGGCCGGCGTCTCGAAGCGGACCTCGAAGGAGGCCGGCAAAGCCGGCCGGATCGCCCGTACATGGTCGCGCACGGCGCTGTAGGCTCCTTGGTAGCCGCGCTCGCGCAACTCGCGCAGCAGGCGGGTTGCCGTCAGGCCGGGATGCGCCCTCAGGCGCTCGCCGAGATAGGCCTCGAACGGCTCCAGCAGCCGGGGCCGGGGCGCCCGCGGCCCATAGACCGGGGCATTCAAGCCACGGGTGATGTACTTGCGCACGGTCTTGCGATCGAAGCCCGTCTCCCGGGCGATCGCCGACACCGTCAATCCCTTGCGATGCAAATCCACGATCATCATCACGTCTCCGAGCTTGACCACCGCCTCGTCCTCCCGCCCTTGGGAGCGATCTGTGGCAGTCCATTGCGCGCTCGGGACAGCGGGGGCGCGCCCCCGCTGTCCCGAGCCTTGGGCCCGGCACCTGGGGATTTTTACTTCGACAATTCTGGGGAGGATTAATCAGTCAGCGACACGCGCTGCGGATCGGTGCCAGCGCTTCGGCGCCGAGATCGGCCTCGCTCCAGGCCGGGGCATAGCCCGCCGCCAGCAGGAGCTCGTTGGCCTGGCGCAATGGCATGTCGA
>DASWBP010000189.1:0-10605 GCA_036390555.1 Burkholderiales bacterium
AGATCGTGCAGGGCCTGTTCGGCGCTCGCGCCGCCTGGCTCGGCAAGCGGACCCGCCGCAGTGACGACCGGGTGCCGGCGTGGCTCGGCAAGCTGCTGGTTGGCATCGCGCAGCGCACCGCCGAGCGGCAACACGCGCGCACGCGCCGCGAGCTCCTGCGCATCGACGATCACTTGAGCGACCTGCTTGCCTTCACCGGGCGACCCGAGTAGCGCCGCAGCGCAACGCATGACGCGCGGGCGCGGCGCGGCCTCGTGCAGGGCTTTGCTATGATCGGCACGCTTCCGACAGAGAGGGGAAACCAGATGCACAAGGCTGCAGGATTGGCGTGGTTGGTGCTCGGCCTCGGCGCAGCGGCGGGCGCGGGCGCGCAGGGCGGGTCCGACGAGCTCTGGGACATGACCACGCGTATGGAGATGGCAGGCATGCCGGGGGGAGGGCAAAGCTTCACCAATCAGGTCTGCATGCGCAAAGGCCAGACGCAGCCCGACCGCATGTCGCAGGACAAGAACTGCAAGGTCGCCGACATGCGCACCGTCGGCAACAAGACCACCTGGCGCATCGAGTGCGCCGGGCGCGACCCGGTGACCGGCGAAGGCGAGGTGACGCGCACGCGCGACAGCATGAACGGCCGCATGCGCATGCAGGGCAAGCGCGGCAACGAATCCTTCGACATGACCACCGTCATGTCCGGGCGCTTGGTCGGCACCTGCGATGCCGAGGCGCAGAACCGGCAGATGCAGGCGGCCGCGGCGCAGGGCAGCGCGATTCTCGCGCAGCAGTGCAGGGAGTCCATGGACAAGTACCTGACGGTGATGTTCGACGGCCAGTCGGCGCCTTGCACCGCGCAGAAGACCGAATACTGCTCCCGCGTGACGAAGACCGCACAGTCCATGCGCAAGCATGCGGGCTACCGTAGTGCGATGAAGAACGACGGCTTGAGGCGCGGGGGCTTCGAACAGGCGGGGCAGGCGTGCGGCGTGGATGCCGCAGCCGTGACCGCCGATGCCTGCCGCAGCGCGAGCGGCGGGCGCGACTGGGAGTTCGTCGCGGAATACTGCCCAGCGCAAGCCCAGACGATCGCCGCCGAGCATTGCGCGGGCCGCAAGTACACCGAGGTGATGAACTCGGAGTACAAGGCCGTATGCCAGCAATATGCCAGTGCGGGCCGCGGCACGTCGCGCGCCTCGTCCGGGTCCCAGCCCGCGGCGCAATCGCAACAGCAGCAACAACAGGACGCGGGCGCCGCGCCCGCCGCGCCGAGCGCCGCCGACATGGTGAAAGAAGGCGCGAACAAGCTGCGCAGCCTGTTCGGCCGCTGAGGCGGCGCCTCTTCGGTCGCGCGGTGCTTCTGCGAGGCGCGCTCGCCGCGCTGCTGGTGCTGGCGAGCGCCGGGGCCCGTGCGCTGCCGGACCCATTCCCCGCGGCTGCGGCCGCCTATCTGGTGATCGTGGATGGCGCGCCGGTGTGGGCACGCGCCGCTGACGCGCCGCGCGCCCCGGCGAGCCTCGCCAAGCTGATGAGCGCGCTCCTCGTCCTGGAGGACGGGCGGCTCGACGACGAAGTGGCGGTGAGCCGGCAGGCGGCGGCGGCGCGCGGCTCGCGCCTCGGGCTGCGCGAAGGCGAGCGTGTCGCGGCGCACGGGCTGCTCGCGGCGATGCTGGTCGGCTCCGCCAACGACGCCTGCCTCGCGCTTGCGGGGCGCGACGGCGATGCGGCGGCATTCGTGGCGCGCATGAATGCGCAGGCGGCGAAGCTCGGGCTGCACGCCACGCGCTTCGGCGATCCCTGCGGCTTCGACACCGACCATCAGCGCAGCAGCGCGCGTGATCTGGCGCGCCTTGCCGAGCGCTTCATGGGCGAGCCCCAGCTCGCCGCGCTCGCCGGCCGCCGCGACGTGGAGGTGGCGACCGCGGGCCGGGCGCGCGTGTTCAAGGTGAAGAACACCAACGTGCTCCTCGAGCATTTTCCCGGCACGCTCGGCGTGAAGACCGGGCAGACGCGGCGCGCGGGGCACAACCTGATCGTGCTCGCCGAGCGCGACGGCCGCCGCGTGCTGCTGGTGATGCTCGGCGCGCGCGACCGGTGGTGGGACGCGCATGCCATCCTCGAGCGCGCCCTCGAGCGCTAGCCCGCCGGCTGCCGCAGGCGCAGCGCGGCTGCAGGCGGGCCTGCTGCTTGCCGCCGTGCTCGCCGCCTATGCGAGCGCGTTCGGCGGCAGCTTCCAGTTCGACGACTTCAACGTCATCGTGCGCCAGCCCGCGGTGCATTCCCTCGCCGCGTGGTGGGAATCCATGCCGGGAATCCGGCCGCTGCTCAAGCTGGCCTACACGCTCTCCTGGAGCGCCGGCGGCGGGGGCACAGTCGCCTTCCACGCGGTCAACGTCGGACTGCACGCCGCCAACGTCGTGCTCGCATGGGCGATTCTCAGGGCGCTCTGGTGCCGCATGGGCGTTGCAGATGTGCGCATGGCGGCATTTGCCGGCGCGCTTCTCTTCGCGCTGCATCCGGCGCATACCGAGGCGGTCACCTACATCTCGGGGCGCTCGGTGTCGCTGATGGCCTTCTTCTACCTCGCCAGCGTCCTTGCCTACCTGCGCAGCGCGCGGCGCTGGATGTCGCCGGCACTGTTCCTCGCGGCGCTGGCGACCAAGGAAGTCGCCGTCACGCTGCCGGCGGCGCTGCTGCTCTGCGACGCGCTCGACCTGCGCCGGCCGTTCAATCTGCGCGCCGCGCTACGGCGACAGTGGCCGCACTGGCTCGTGCTCGCGATCGGCGTCGCGCTCATGGCAGCGCTGCCGCGCTACCGCGAGATGCTCGAGACGAGCCTCGCGCTGCGCGGCCTGAAGGAACAACTCGCCCTGCAGGCCGCCGCCATCGCGCGCCACGCCGGGGTGCTGACCCTCGCGGTGCCGCCCAACATCGATCCCGAGGTGCCTTTCGTGCCCATGGTGGCGGGATTTGCGGTCCTTGCGGGAATTGCCGCGGGTTTCGTGCTGCTGCGCAGCCAGCCCTGGTACGCCCTCGCGCTGCTGTGGTTCTTCCTGCACCTCGCGCCGACCAACTCGTTCCTTGCGCGCGCCGACGCGGTGAACGACCGCCAGCTCTACCTTGCTTCGCTCGGGCCGCTCGCGCTCGCGGGCCTCGCCCTTGCCCTCATGCCGCGCTGGCGCGCAGCGGCCGTCGTGGTCGTCGCGGCCGTGCTGGGCGCCGCCACGGTGGCCCGCAACCAGGACTACCGCGGCGAAGTGGCCCTCTGGAGCGATACGGTGCGCAAGTCCCCGGGGAGCGCGCGCGCCTGGAACAATCTCGGCTACGCCTACCAGCTCGCAGGGCGGCGCGAGGAGGCGCGCGCCGCCTACGAGCGCGCGCTTGCGCTGGACCCGGAGGACCTCAAGGCGAGGGCCAACCTGCGGGGCCTTTGAGTCGAAATGTCCGGGCCGCACGCGGCCCGCGCTTGCTAAACTGTCGGCCCCCGCCCATGGCCGACGACATCATCCTCGAAACGCGTGGGCTGACGAAGGAGTTCAAGGGCTTCGTCGCCGTGCAGAACGTTGCGCTCAAGGTGCGCCGCGGCACCATTCATGCGCTGATCGGGCCCAACGGCGCGGGCAAGACCACCTGCTTCAACCTGCTCACGCACTTCCTCGAGCCGACGCGCGGCCAGATCTTCTACAACGGCCGCGAGATCACCGGCTCGCGTCCCGCCGCCATTGCACGCATGGGGCTGGTGCGCTCGTTCCAGATTTCGGCGGTGTTCCCGCACCTCTCGGTGCTGGAGAACGTGAGGATCGCGCTGCAGCGCAAGCGTGGCGCCTCCTTCGACTTCTGGCGCTCGGAGCGCGTGCTCGAGTCGCTCAATGCGCGCGCGCAGGAGCTCATCGAGGCGGTAGGCCTCACCGAGTTCACCGGCACCGCCGCGGTGGAATTGCCCTACGGCAGGAAGCGCGCGCTCGAAATCGCCACCACGCTCGCGCTCGATCCGGAGATGATGCTGCTGGACGAGCCCACTGCCGGCATGACGCACGAGGACGTGGAGCGCATTTCGGCGCTGGTCAAGAAGGTGGCCGCCAACCGCACCGTGCTGATGGTCGAGCACAACCTGTCGGTGGTAGCGAACCTTTCGCACATCATCACGGTGCTGCAGCGGGGCGAGATCCTCGCCGAGGGCGACTACGCCACCGTGTCGAGGAACCCGGATGTGATCCAGGCATACATGGGTGCGGGGCATGGCTGAGGCGCTGCTGCAAGTGCAGGCGCTGCACGCCTGGTACGGCGAATCGCACATCCTGCACGGCGTGGATCTCGAGGTGCGCAAGGGCGAAGTGGTGACGCTGCTCGGGCGCAACGGCGCGGGCAAGACCACCACGCTCAAGTCGGTGATGGGCATGGTCGGGCGCCGCGAAGGCTCGATCGCGTTCGACGGGCAGCCGATCGGCGCGCTGCCGTCGCACAAGGTGGCGCGCCTCGGCATCGCCTTCTGCCCGGAGGAGCGCGGCATCTTCGCCAGCTTGAACGTGGAGGAGAACCTGTTGCTGCCGCCCAGGGTGCGCGAGGGCGGCATGGACGAGGCGCAGATCTTCGACCTGTTCCCCAACCTGAAGGAGCGCCTCGCCAGCCAGGGGACCAAGCTCTCCGGCGGCGAGCAGCAGATGCTCGCCATCGGCCGCATCCTGCGTACCGGGGCGCGCCTGCTGCTGCTCGACGAGCCCACCGAGGGCATCGCGCCGGTGATCGTGCAGCACATCGGGCGCACGCTCGCGCGCCTCAAGCAGGAGGGCTACACCATCCTGCTGGTCGAGCAGAACTTCCGCTTCGCGCAGACGGTGGCCGACCGCCACTACGTCATGGAGCACGGGCGCGTGGTGGACATGATCCCCAATGCCGGGCTCGAAGCGGCGATGCCAAAGCTGCACGCGTATCTCGGCGTATGAACGCAACGCTTTTTCGACAGGAGGCAACATGAAGTTCAAGCGCAGTCTCATCGCAGCGGCCGTCGCCACGCTGGCCGGCGCCGCCCACGCCCAGGTATCCGACGGCGTGGTCAAGATCGGCGTCATGAACGACCAGTCCGGCACCTATGCCGACCTGGCGGGCCCGGGCTCGGTCGTCGCCGCGCGCATGGCGGTGGAGGATTTCGGCGCGGCGAAGAAGGGCATGAAGGTGGAGATCCTGGTCGCCGACCACCAGAACAAACCCGACGTCGGCTCGACCATCGCGCGCCAGTGGTACGACGTCGACAAAGTGGACCTGATCATGGACGTGCCCACCTCCTCGGTGGTGCTCGCGGTGAACCAGATCACCAAGGAGAAGAACAAGGCGCTCATCGTGTCCACCGGCGCCACCTCGGATCTCTCGGGCAAGGCCTGCACGCCCAATTCGATCCACTGGACCTACGATACCTGGGCGCTCGCCAATGGCACCGGCAGCGCGATCGTGAGGACCGGCGGCGATTCCTGGTTCTTCCTCACCGCCGACTACGCCTTCGGCCATGCGCTGGAGAAGGACACCGAGGCGGTGGTCCTGAAGGGCGGCGGCAAGGTGGTCGGCAAGGTGCGCCACCCGTTCCCGAGCGCCGACTTCTCCTCGTTCCTGCTGCAGGCGCAGACCTCCAAGGCCAAGATCATCGGCCTCGCGAACGCCGGCGCCGACACCACCAACGCCATCAAGCAGGGCGCGGAGTTCGGCATCGTCAAGGGCGGCCAGCAGTTCGCGGGCCTGCTGGTGTTCCTCACCGACGTGCATGCGCTGGGTCTGCAGAACGCGCAGGGCCTGCTGCTGACGGAGGCGTTCTACTGGGACCTCAACGCGCAGACGCGCGCCTGGTCGCAGCGCTTCGCCAAGCTGCACAAGGGCGCGATGCCGACCATGGCGCAAGCCGGGGTGTACTCGGCCACGCTGCATTACCTCAAGGCGGTCGAGGCGGCGAAGACCGACGACGGCCCCAAGGTGATCGAGCAGATGAAGAAGATGCCGAGCGACGACCCGGTGTTCGGCAAGGGCCGCGTGCGCCAGGACGGGCGCCACGTGCACGACATGTACCTGTTCGAGGTGAAGAAGCCCGCCGAGTCCAAGGGCCCGTGGGACTACTACAAGGTGCGCGCGACGATCCCGGCGGAGCAGGCGTTCCGCCCGGAGAAGGACGGCGGCTGCCCGCTGGTCAAGTAGCCTCGACGCGGTGATGCGAGCATGACCGAGATTTTCGGCGTCCCGACGCAGGCGCTGTTCGGCCAGCTGTTGATCGGCCTGATCAACGGCTCGTTCTACGCGCTGCTGTCGCTCGGGCTCGCCGTGATCTTCGGTCTGCTCAACATCATCAACTTCACCCACGGCGCCCAGTACATGATGGGCGCCTTTGCCGCCTGGTTCCTGCTCAACAAGCTGGGACTGGGCTACTGGTGGGCCCTGGTGCTTGCGCCGGTGATCGTGGGGATCACCGGCGTGATCATCGAGCGCCTGATGCTCGCCAGGCTGTACAAGCTGGACCACCTCTACGGGCTGCTGCTGACCTTCGGCCTGGCGCTCATCATCCAGGGGCTGTTCCGGCACGAATTCGGCTCTTCCGGCCAGCCGTACCCGATTCCGCAGGCGCTCACCGGGGGCACCAACCTCGGCTTCATGTACCTGCCGAACTACCGCGCATGGGTGGTGGTGTTCTCGCTCGCGGTGTGCCTCGCCACCTGGTTCGTGATCGAGAAGACCAAGCTCGGCTCCTACCTGCGCGCCGCCACCGAGAATCCCGAGCTGGTGCGCGCCTTCGGCATCAACGTGCCGCGCATGATCACGCTCACCTACGGCTTCGGCGTCGGCCTCGCCGCGCTCGCGGGCGTGATGGCGGCGCCGATCTACACGGTGAGCCCGCTGATGGGGGCGGACCTGATCATCGTGGTGTTCGCGGTGGTGGTGATCGGCGGCATGGGCTCGATCATGGGCTCGGTGGTCACCGGCTTCGCGCTCGGCCTGATCGAGGGCCTCACCAAGGTGTTCTATCCCGAGGCCTCCAACACCGTGATCTTCATCATCATGGCGATCGTGCTGATGATCCGCCCCGCGGGCCTGTTCGGGACGGCGAAATGAACCACCAGCGCATCGCGCTGCTCGCCATGGTGGCGTTCTTCGCCGTGGCGCCGGCGGTCATCTACCCGCTGTTCCTGATGAAGGTGATGTGCTTTGCACTGTTCGCCTGCGCCTTCAACCTGCTGATCGGCTATGGCGGCCTCTTGTCCTTCGGCCATGCCATGTTCCTCGGCCTGGCCGGTTACATTGCGGCGCACGCCGCCAAGGTATGGGGCTTCAACCCCGAGTTCGCGATCCTCGCTGCAGTCGTGGCGGCGGCGGTGCTCGGGCTCGGCGCGGGGCTCATCGCCATCCGGCGCCAGGGCATCTACTTCGCCATGATCACGCTCGCCCTCGCGCAGATGGTCTATTTCTTCTGCGTGCAGGCGCCGTTCACCGGCGGTGAGGACGGCATCCAGGCGGTGCCGCGCGGCCGCCTCTTCGGCCTGATCGACCTGTCGCAGGTCTTCAACATGTACGTGCTGGTGTTGGTGATCTTCCTCGGCGGCTTCCTGCTGATCTACCGCGTCATCCAATCGCCCTTCGGCCAGGTGCTGAAGGCGATCCGCGAGAACGAGCCGCGCGCGGTCTCGTTGGGGTACGACACCGACCGCTACAAGCTGCTCGCCTTCGTGCTCTCGGCGGCGCTCGCCGGGCTGGCAGGCGGCACCAAGGCGCTCGTCTTCCAGCTCGCCTCGCTCACCGACGTGCACTGGACGATGTCGGGGGAGGTGGTGTTGATGACGCTGGTCGGAGGCCTGGGCACCGTCTTCGGCCCGGTGGTGGGTGCGCTCGTCATCGTCGCGATGGCGAACTACCTCGCGCAGCTCGGCGCCTGGGTGACGGTGGTGCAGGGGATCATCTTCGTGATCTGCGTGCTCACCTTCCGCCGTGGCATCGTCGGCGAGCTCGGTCACTTCCTGAAGAAGCCACTCTAGCCGCCTTGCGCGCGGTGCCCCGCGCGCACGGGCGGGACGCCTGCGCGTCCCGCTGCCGGGAACCCCTCAATCGGCCTTGATGCCGGCGTCCTTCACGACTTTCGCCCAGCGCGCGACTTCAGCATCCAGGAAGGTCTTGAAGTGCTCGGGGGTGCCCGCGACCACGTCCACGCCCGCCTTGGCGAAGCGGCCCGAGATCTCCGGCGAGCGGATGATGCGCACCATTTCGGCGTTCAGCCGCTGCACGATCTCGCGCGGAGTGCCCGCGACCGTCAGCACGCCGAACCACACCGTCACGTCATAGCCCGGCACGCCGGCCTCGTCCACCGTGGGAATCTCGGGGGCGAGCGCGGAACGCGTTTTCGAGGACACGGCGATCGCCTTGAGCTTGCCGGCGCGCACGTGCGGGAGCACGTTCGGCGTGTTGTCGAACATCACGTCCACCTGCCCGGCGATGAGATCGGTGACTGCCGGCGCGCTCCCCTTGTAGGGGATGTGCACGATGAAGGTCTTCGTCATTGCCTTGAACAGCTCGAACGACAGGTGGTTCGAGGTGCCGTTGCCGGTAGAGGCGTAGTTGAGCTTGCCCGGGTTGGCCTTGGCGTAGGCGATCAGCTCCTTCACCGAATTCACCGGCGCGTTCGGGTTCGCCACCAGCAGGTTCGGCGTGACGCCCGCGAGCGTGATCGGCGCGAAGTCCTTGGTCACGTCGAAGGGCGCCTTGTACAGGCTCTGCACCACCGCGAAGGGCAGGGCGGCACCAAACAGCGTATAGCCGTCGGGCGGCGACTTCGCGGCCGCATCCGTGCCGATGAGGGTGTTGCCGCCGGGGCGGTTCTCGACGATCACCGCCTGGCCGAGCGTCTTCGGCAGCTCGGCCGCAAGCATGCGCGCCATGTTGTCGTTGAACGCCCCGGGCGGGAAGGGGACGATGTAGCGCAGCGGCTTGGAGGGCCAAGCCTGCGCTTGGGCGACGCCCGCTGCGCAGGCCAGTGCAAGTGCGAGGACGGTTCTCATTGTTCGGCCTTCACGCCGGCGGCGGTGATGACTTTCGCCCACTTGGCGATCTCGGCGGCGAGGAACTGGGAGGCCTGCTCGGGCGTGCCGCCCACCGGCTCAATGCCGATCTCGCTGAAGCGAGTCTTGATGTCGGACTCGTTGATCGCCTTCTGCGCCTCCTGCGACAGCCGCATCACGATTTCGCGCGGCGTGCCGGCGGGCGCGAGAAACATCACCCAGGTCGAGGATTCCAGCGGCGGGCCGCCGGCCTCGGCGAAGGTGGGCACCTCGGCGGCGCCTTGCACGCGCTTGGCGGAGAACATGGCGAGCGCCTTGATCTTGCCGCCGCGGACGTGCGGCATCAGCGTGCTCGGCACGTCCACCAGGATCTGGATGTCGTTGCCCTGCAGCCCGAGCAGTGCCGGCGCCGTGCCCTTGTAGGGGATGTGGACCATGTCGATGCCGGCGGTCTGCTTGAAGAGCTCCGTGGTGAGGTGCGCCGCCGCGCCGATGCCGGAGGAGCCGAAGTTCACCTTGCCGGGATTGGCCTTGGCATAGGCGATCAGCTCCTTCACGTCCTTCGGCGGAAAGTTGTTGTTGGCCGTGAGGATCAGCGGCGCGATGCCGGCGAGCGACAGCGGGATGAAGCTCTTCACCGGGTCGAAGGGCAGCTTGCCCTGGTACAGCGTGGCGTTCGCCGCGTGCGCCGCGATCACCGTCACGATGCTGTAGCCGTCGGGCGCGGCTTTCGCCACCAGGTCGGCGCCGATGATGGAGTTCGCCCCGGGCTTGTTCTCCACCACGATGGCCTGGCCGAGGGAGGCCTGCATCTTCTGCGTGACGACGCGCGTCACCACGTCGGTGATGCCGCCGCCGGTGTAGGGCACGACCCAGCGGATCGGCTTGTTGGGGTAAGCCTGCGCAAAGGCCGCGACGGGCAGGGCAAGGAACAGGGCAGCGAGCGTCTTCTTCATGGTCAGATGTATCCGGGTCCTTCGATGGGTGGGTGCTTCTTCAGGAAATCCTCGTTCACCTCGAGCCCCAGGCCGGGCGCGTCCAGCGGCCAGACGTTGCCGTCCTTGTCGACGGCGCCGGGGTTCGCGACCAGATCATCGCGGAACTTGTTCGACTTGGATACATCGCCTTCGAAATAGCCGCCGTTGTCGATGGCGGCAAGGAAGTGGATCGAGGCGGCGTGGTTGAGGCCCGTCATCGAGCTGTGCGGATGGATCGGCAGCTTGTAGGCCGAGGCCATCGCGGCAATGCGCAATGCTTCGGTGATGCCACCCGTCTTGGACAGGTCCGGCTGCAGGATGGTGATGGCGCCGTCCTCGATCACGCGATTGAATTCGAAGCGCGTGTAATGGTTCTCGCCCGCAGCGAGCGGTGTGCGGCCGAAATCCTTCGCCAGGCGGTAGCTGCGATAGTCGTGCGCGGGGAAAGGCTCCTCCAGCCAGGCGACGTTCAGCTCATCCATGCCGGGCATCGCCTGGCGCGCGTCCTCCACGCTGTAGCCGATGTTGGCGTCCGTGAGGATCACGAGGTCCTCGCCGCAGGCCTTGCGCACGGCGCGGATGCGCTCGAGGTCCCGCTTGGGCGAGTCGCCCACGCG
>DASWBP010000190.1:0-13196 GCA_036390555.1 Burkholderiales bacterium
CTCGGCACGGTGCTGGTGCCGGCGGCGCGTTACTGGGGGGCGCAGACACAGCGCAGCCTGCAGAACTTCCCGATCGGCACCGAACGCATGCCGTGGCCGCTGATCCGCGCCTACGCACGCATCAAGCGCGCCGCGGCACACGTCAACGCCGAACGCGGCGTCATCTCCCGCGCGGTCGCGGACGCCATCGCCGCAGCCTGTACGGACGTGCTCGACGGCCGGCTCGACGACGAATTTCCGCTGCTGGTCTGGCAGACCGGCTCGGGGACCCAGACCAACATGAACGTCAACGAGGTGCTCGCCAACCGCGCCTCGGAGCTGCTGGGCGGCGAGCGCGGGCCGAAGCGCCTCGTGCACCCGAACGACGACGTCAACCTCGGGCAGTCGTCGAACGACGTCTTTCCGACCGCCATGCACATCGCAGCGGCGCGCGCGGTGGAGCACGACCTGTTGCCCAGGCTCGAGGGACTCGCGGCGACGCTCTCGGCCAAGGCCGAGACCTTCGCGAGCATCGTCAAGATCGGCCGCACGCACCTGCAGGACGCGACGCCGCTCACGCTCGGGCAGGAGTTTTCCGGCTACGTCGAGCAGCTGGCGCAGGCCGAAGCGGCGATCGAGCTTGCGCTGCCGGGCCTGTGCGAGCTGGCGATCGGCGGCACTGCGGTGGGCACGGGGCTCAACACGCACCCGCAGTTCGGCGCCCGCGTCGCCCGCGACCTGTCGCAGGCCACCGGCATGTCCTTCGAGTCGGCGCCCAACAAGTTCGCCGCGCTCGCCGGACATGAGCCACTGGTGTTCGCGCACGGCGCGCTGAAGACGCTGGCGGTGGCGCTGCACAAGATCGCCAACGACGTGCGCTGGCTCGCCTCCGGGCCGCGCTCGGGGCTGGGAGAGCTGCGCCTCCCGGAGAACGAGCCGGGCAGCTCGATCATGCCCGGCAAGGTCAACCCGACGCAGGCCGAGGCGCTCACCATGCTCGCCGCCCAGGTGATGGGCAACGACGTGACGGTGGGCATCGCGGGCGCCTCGGGGCAGTTCGAGCTGAACGTCTACAAGCCGGTGCTGATCCACAACTTCCTGCAGAGCGTGCGCCTGCTCGCCGACGGCTGCGCGTCGTTCGAGGAGCATTGCGCGCGCGGCATCGAGCCGGACGAGGTGCGCATCCGCGAGCTGGTCGAGCGCTCGCTGATGCTGGTCACCGCGCTCGCGCCGCGCATCGGCTACGATCGCGCCGCGGAGATCGCCAAGAAGGCGCACCGCGAGGGCAGCACGCTGAAGGCGGCCGCGCTGGCGCTTGGCTACGTGAGCGCCGCCGACTACGACCGCTGGGTGCAGCCCGGCGCGATGACCAAGCCCGCGGCGTGATTCGCCGCAGCCGCCAGGCAGATGGCGGCTGGCGCACGGAGCGGGCATCGGCGTCGTTTAAACTTGCGCCCCTGATGTCGGTCGTCATCCTCATCTCCGGCCGTGGCAGCAACATGCAGGCGATTCTCGAGGCCGGCATTCCGGTCGCCGCGGTGATCAGCAATCGCGCGGATGCCGCGGGGCTTGCGATCGCGGCACAGCGCGGTGTCGCCACGGCGGTGGTCGATCACCGGCGCTTTGCTTCGCGCGAAGCCTTCGATGCCGCGCTCGCCGAGGAGATCGAGCGCTACGCGCCGCGGCTGCTGGCCCTGGCCGGCTTCATGCGCATCCTCACGCCGGGGTTCGTCGCGCGCTTCGCGGGCAGGATCATGAACATCCATCCATCCCTGCTGCCGCAATTTCCGGGGCTCGACACCCACGCGCGCGCGCTCGCGGCGGGCGTCAAGCGCCACGGCTGCACGGTGCATTTCGTCACCGCCGAGCTCGATCACGGGCCCATCATCGCGCAGGCCTCCGTGCCGGTCTTGCCGGGGGACACCGAGCAGACGCTCGCGGCGCGCGTGCTGGCGCAGGAGCACCTGCTGTATCCGCGCGCCATCCGCTGGTTCCTCGATGGCGACCTGGTCATCGAGGGCGGCAAGGTGCGCGTTAAGGGAAATCATGCGCAAATGGTTGTCAGCGATCGCGCTTAGCTGCAGCGCCGGTGCGCTCGCGGCGCCGCCGGCGCGCGTGGACCTTGTCTGCGAGGTCTCCTACAACGGCAGCGCAATGGCCGAGGTGAGCTACGTGCTCGAGCACGACGGCAAGACCTATAGCCTTGTCGAGCGCTGGAAGGGCAAGGGCGTCTATGGCCTGCTGGGCGAAGCGCAGCGCACCAGCAGGGGCACGCTGGGCGCGGGCGGGCTGCGCCCGCTCTATTACGAGGATGCGCGCACCGCGCGCCCGACCGGCACAGCGCGCTTCGACTGGGCGGCGAAATCGCTTACGCTGCAGTACAAGCAGGGGCCGCAGCAGTGGCCGATGCCGCCGCAGGCGCAGGACCGGCTGAGCTTTCTGTTCTCGTTCGCGTTTACCGCGCCCGGCAAGGGTCCTATCGATTTCTCGGTCGTCGACGGCAAGGGCATCGCCCGCTACGTCTTCGAGGTCGCGGGCCGCGAGCGGCTCAAGGTGCCTGCCGGCGAGTTCGAGGCGCTGCGCCTGGCGCAGAAGCTGGATGACTCCGGCGACCGCGGCAGGGAGGTCTGGCTCGATCCTGCGCGCAGCTACCTTCCCATGCGCGTGCTGGTCGTGCTGAAGGACGGCTCGCGCATCGATCAGGTCGCGGTGCGCATCACGCCGCCGTGATCGTCTATCGCGCCCAGCTCGCGCGGGCCGAGGCGCTGCTCGGCGACCTGCTGTCGGCTTCGGGACCCGCGGATGCGGTGGTCTCGCGCTACTTCAGGGCGCATCGCAACCTCGGCCAGCAGGACCGCGCTTTCGTGGCGGAGACCGTCTACGCAGTGCTGCGGCGCCGGCGTTCGCTGGAGGCCGCAGCCCAATCGAGCGCGCCGCGCGACCTGGCGATCGCCGCGCTGGTGCGGGTGCGCGGGCTCTCGGGTCGCACGCTCGAGGGCGCGCTGCGCGAAGGCGAGGAGGCGCTGGTGGCACGCGTGCGTGCCGCGAGGACCGAGGCCTTTGCGCCGGCGGTGCGCGCCGACCTGCCCGACTGGCTCTGGGACCGGCTCGCGGGGCTGCACGGCGCGGAGGAGGCGATGCGGATCGCCCACGGCTTGCTCAACCCCGCGCCGCTTGACCTGCGCGTCAATCTCGCGAAGCTTGGCCGCGACGACGCGCTCGCGCGGCTGCAGGCAAGCGGCATCGAGGCGCAGGCGACGCCGTACTCGCCGGCCGGGATCCGCGTCGCCGGCAAGCCGGCGATCAACCGGCATCCGCTGTTCACCGGCGGCGCAATCGAGGTGCAGGACGAAGGCAGCCAGCTGCTCGCCTACCTCCTTGCGCCGCGGCGCGGCGAGATGGTGGCCGATTACTGCGCGGGCGCGGGCGGCAAGACGCTCGCCCTGGCGATGCTGATGCGGGGCACCGGGCGCCTGTACGCGATGGATGTCTCCGCGCGGCGCCTCGCGGAGCTTGCGCCGCGCGCGGCGCGCGCCGGCGTGACCAGCGTGCATCCGCTGGTGCTTTCCGGCGACGGCGACGCACGCGCCAAGCGCCTCGCCGGAAAGATCGATCGGGTGATGGTGGATGCGCCCTGCAGCGGCTTTGGCACGCTGCGCCGCAATCCGGACCTGAAATGGCGCCACGGCCCCGAGGCGGTGGCGGAGCTCGCCGCGAAGCAGGGTCGCATCCTCGCGGCGGCGGCGCAACTCGTGAAGCCCGGCGGGCGCCTCGTGTACGCGACCTGCAGCATCCTGCCCGAGGAGAACGAAGCCGTCGCCGATGCCTTCGCCAGCGCGCACGCGCAGTTCGCGCCGCTCTCGTGCAAGGAGCTGCTGGCCGCCCAGCGCATCGAGCTGCCGTGCGCCGAGCGCCTGCGGCTGTGGCCGCACCTCCACGGCTGCGATGGATTCTTCGCGGCGGCTTTCGAGCGGCGCGTCTAGCGCGCAAGCCCGGCGCGTTGCCCAGCGCGCGGAATTCCCGTTCCGGAACGGGCGCTTACGCGGCACGCCTGGATTTCTGGGGCGATCGGGATTTTCTCATTGCGCGCAGGGTCCTTTCGCGTACAATGCCAAAGCCTAGCTTCACATAACTATCGGAAAATAATGCATATTTTCTCTGGTTTGCTCGATCTGCCCTGGTGGGGACTGGTGCTCGTCGCCCTCGGGCTGACGCACATCACCATCGCCTCGGTCACGATCTTCCTTCACCGGCACCAGGCGCACCGCGCCCTGGACCTGCACCCGCTGGTGTCGCACTTCTTCCGCTTCTGGCTGTGGCTCACCACCGGCATGGTGACCAAGGAGTGGGCGGCGATCCACCGCAAGCACCACGCGAAGTGCGAGACGGCGGAAGATCCGCACAGCCCGCAAGTGCTGGGCATCAACCGCGTGTTGTGGGGGGGCGTGTTCCTGTATGTGAAGGAGTCGCACGTCGCCGAAACCATGGAGCGCTACGGCCACGGCACGCCGGATGACTGGATCGAGCGCAACCTCTATTCGCGCTTCGCCATCCTCGGGCTCACGCTGATGGGCGTGGTGAACGTGGTGCTGTTCGGCGCGCTTCCCGGGCTGCTGATCCTCGCCACGCAGATCGTGTGGATCCCCTTCTGGGCGGCCGGCGTGATCAACGGCATCGGCCACTTCTGGGGCTATCGCAACTTCGACGTCGCCGACGCGAGCAAGAACATCGTGCCGATCGGCATCCTGATCGGCGGCGAGGAGTTGCACAACAACCACCATGCCTATGCCACCTCGGCCAAGCTGTCGGCGAAGTGGTACGAGTTCGATATCGGCTGGCTGTACATCCGCATCCTCGAGGCGCTGGGCCTCGCCACGGTGAAGAAGGTCGCGCCCACGCCCCGCTTCGAGCCGGCGAAGACCATGTGCGATTACGAAACGCTGCAAGCCGTGATCGCCAACCGCTACGACGTGCTGGCGCGCTACGGCCAGGCGCTGAAGCGCACCTGGAGCGACGAGGTCGAGCGCCTGCAACGCTGGTCGCCCCGCGATGCCGAGCTGCTCAAGCCCCTCAAGCGTGCGCTGGTGCGCATCGGCTACGGCGCGGAAACCGACCGCGTGCGCGTTGCCGAGGCGTTGAAGCCCTCCAAGCCGCTGCAGGTCGCGGTGACCATGCGCGAGGAGCTGATCGCCCTATGGGAGCGTTCCCACGCCTCGAAGGAGCAGCTGCTGCGCCAGTTGCAGGATTGGTGCCGGCGCGCCGAGACGAGCGGCATCGCGCCGCTGGTGGATTTCTCGAGGCGCCTGCGCAGCTACGCCTGACGCGCAACGGCGCGCCAAACAAAAAGGCCCGCGATCGCGGGCCTTTTCATTTGCAGCGCCAGCCCGGCCTACTTGAGCTTGGTTTCCTTGTAGAGCACGTGCTTGCGCGCCTTGGGATCGTACTTCTTGATCTCCAGCTTGTCCGGCGTGGTGCGCTTGTTCTTGGTGGTGGTGTAAAAGTGGCCGGTGCCGGCGGTGGACTCGAGCTTGATCTTCTCGCGCATGGTCGCCTCCCTAGTCGCGCTTCGCCGCGGCCTTCGCCTTGGCTTGGATCTCGGCCAGCACGGCCTCGACGCCGAGCTTGTCGATCTTGCGCAAGCCCGCCGTGGACACGCGCAGGCGCACGAAGCGGTTCTGGCTCTCGACCCAGAAGCGGCGGTAATGCAGGTTCGGCTGGAACTGGCGACGGGTCTTGTTGTTGGCGTGGGAAACGAGGTTTCCCTTCATCGGCTTCTTGCCGGTGACCTGGCAGACGCGGGACATGGCGGACTCCGGAATTCGCGAAAGGCGCGGATTATAGCGAAAAAAGGGGCCGCGCCGGGGTTTTCCTCAGAGCAGCCCCCGCTCCGCGAAGGACAGGGTCTGGTTGCCGGCGACGATGAAGTGGTCGAGCACCCGGACTTCCACCAGGGCCAACGCTTCCTTCAGTTGTCGCGTGAGCAGCTCATCGGCCTGGCTCGGCTGCGCCACGCCGGAGGGGTGGTTGTGCGCGAAGATCACTGCCGCCGCGTTGGCGGCCAGCGCGGCCTTCACCACTTCGCGCGGGTAGACGCTGGTCTGCGTGAGCGTGCCGCGGAAGAGCTCCGCGTCGCTCAGAACCCGGTGCTGCGCGTCCAGAAAGAGCACGAGGAACACCTCGTGGGGACGCGAGGCAAGCGCGAGCCGCAGGTAATCGCGCACTGCCCCCGGCGAGGTGAGCGCGCTTCCCGACCTCAGGTGCTCGCGCATGGAGCGCCGGCCGAGCTCGACCACGGCAGCCAGCTGCGCCACCTTGGCCGCGCCCAGGCCTTTCGTCCGACACAGACTCGGCAGGTCCGCAGCGAGGAGTCCGGCAAGCCCGCCAAACGACGAAATCAGATCGCGCGCAAGATCCACCGCGCTCATGCCGCGCACGCCGGAGCGCAGGCAGAGCGCGACCAGCTCTGCGTCGGAGAGGGCTGCGGCGCCCTGCGCGAGCAGCCGTTCGCGCGGCCTCTCCTGCGGTGCCCAGTCGGCGATGCGCAATGCGCCCTCCCCCGAATTCCCCTAAAATCCCGCTTCCCTTAACGCGCCAGCCCCGAGGACGATGACCACCTTGAAGGGCAAGCGGTTGCTGCTCGGCATCACCGGCGGTGTGGCCGCCTACAAGGCGGCGGCCTTGGCGCGCCTGCTGGTCAAGGCGGGCGCCGACGTGCGCGTGGCGATGACCGAGGCGGCCACGCGCTTCGTCACCCCCGTGACGCTGCAGGCCCTCACCGGCCAGACCGTCTGGACCGACCTGTGGGACGCGCGCGTGCCCGACAACATGGGCCATATCGAGCTCTCGCGCGACCGTGACCTGATCGTGGTGGCGCCGGCAAGCGGTGATTTCCTCGGCAAGCTGGCTGCCGGTCTCGCCGGCGACCTGCTCTCCACGCTGTGCCTCGCGCGCCGCTGCCCGCTGATGGTCGCGCCGGCGATGAACGTGGAGATGTGGGAGAACCCGGCGATGCAGCGGAACTTGCACACGCTGCGCGGCGATGGCGTGCATTTCGCCGGCCCGGCCGCGGGCGACCAGGCCTGCGGCGAAGTCGGCATGGGGCGCATGCTCGAGCCCGAGGAGATCGTCGAGGAGATCGAGGCCTTCTTCCAGCCGAAGGTCCTCGCCGGCAAGCGCGTGCTCGTGACCGCGGGCCCCACGGAAGAGGCGATCGACCCGGTGCGCTCCATCACCAATGCCAGCTCCGGCAAGATGGGCTATGCCGTCGCGCGCGCCGCGCGCGAGGCGGGTGCGCGCGTAACGCTGGTGAGCGGCCCGGTGAGCCTGGCCGCGCCGGCGGGCGTCGAGCGCATCAGCGTGAAGAGCGCCGAGCAGATGCTCGAAGCGGTAAAGCAGGCGGCGGCGTCGAACGATGTGTTCGTCGCCGTTGCCGCGGTGGCGGACTACAGGGTGAAGAACCGCGCGGTGCAGAAGATCAAGAAGGGCGCCGGCAGCATGACGCTCGAGCTGACGGAGAACCCCGACATCCTCGGCACCGTGGCGGCGATGAAGAACCCGCCGTTCTGCGTCGGTTTTGCCGCCGAGAGCGAGAAGCTCGCGGAGCACGCGCGCGCCAAGCGCTTGAAGAAGCGGATTCCGCTGCTCGCGGCCAACCTCGCGCAGCAGGCGCTTGGCGCGGAGGAGAACGAGATCACGCTGTTCGACGACGCCGGCGAGCATCCGCTGGGGCGCGGCCCCAAGCTCGAGCTCGCCCGCAAGCTCGTCGCGCACGTGGCGGCGATGCTGGCAGGAGCGAAGCGCGCGCGTGCGAAAGCTTGAAGTACGGGTCCTCGATCCGAGGATCCGCGGCAAACTCCCCCACTACGCGACGCCGGGCGCGGCCGGCCTCGACCTGCGCGCTTGCCTCGAGGCGCCGCTCACGCTGCATCCCGGGGAAAGCCAGCTGGTGCCCTCCGGCATCGCCATCCACCTGGGCGACGCGGGCCTCGCCGCCGTCGTGCTGCCGCGCTCGGGGCTGGGCGCCAAGCACGGCATCGTGCTCGGCAACCTCGTCGGACTGATCGACTCCGACTACCAGGGGCAGATCTTCGTTTC
The DNA here is from genome assembly GCA_036390555.1 of Burkholderiales bacterium. GTDB lineage: Bacteria > Pseudomonadota > Gammaproteobacteria > Burkholderiales > SG8-39 > JAABQT01. Next base: position 8,074 of record DASWBP010000190.1, read on the forward strand.
CGTCTGGAACCGCGGCCAGGCCGCGTTCACCATCCAGCCGCTGGAGCGCATCGCGCAACTGGTCGTGGTGCCGGTTGTCCAGGTGGAGCTCGAGGTGGTCGAGGAATTCGCCGCCAGCAGCCGCGGCGCCGGCGGCTTCGGCAGCACCGGGCGGTGAGGGCGCTCGCGCTCCTTTGCCTGATGGCGCTGGCGACGCCGGTCCTCGCCGAGGAAGCCGAGTTGGCGCGCGCGCGCAAGATCGTCGCCGGCAGCTGCTTCCTGTGCCACGGCATGCAGGGCGAGTCGGCCACCGAGCTCTCGCCGCGGCTTGCGGCGCAGAACCAGGATTACATCGCCAAGCAGCTCGCCAACTTCAAGAGTGGCGAGCGCAAGAGCTCGGCCATGCGGCCGATGGTCGCTTCGCTCACGCCGCAGGACATGCGCGCCCTCGGGCTGTACTTCAGCCGGCAGAAGAGCGAACCGCATCCGACCGCGGATGCCCGGCTCGCGGCGCAGGGCATGTTCGTCTACCGCCAAGGCGGCAAGGCCACCGAGGCGGCGGCCTGCGTCGGCTGCCACGGCGAGCGCGGCCACGGCACGGAGAGCCTGCCGCGCCTGGCGGGCCAGGTAGCGTCCTACCTCGCCACGCAGCTCAAGAACTTCGGCACACGCGAGCGCACCAACGACAACGCCGTGATGCACACCATTGCGGCGAAGATGACCGAAGCGGAGATGCTCGCGGTCGCCGAATACCTCAGCGGCCTCGATTAGAAGGCCAATCGGGGCCTGAAACAAGAAAGCCCCGCGCGGGCGGGGCTTTTGCGGGGCGCCGAGCGCTCAGCCCAGCGTGTCCTGCCAGATGTTCTGCGCCCAGGCCCAGCCGTACTTGCCCTCCAGCTCATTGCGCGCCGCCGAGACGCCGCCCGCGCCTTTCACCGGGATCAGGGTGTTCTGGCCGGCGTCCCACTGGTGCACCGAGGCAACGTGGATCACCTCGCTGTCGGAAACGAAGCTGTAGCAGGTATTGACGATCTTCGGATCCGGATTCGGTTGCCGCCCGCTGAGGAGCGCCACCACCGCCGAGGCGCAGACCTTGGCTTGCTGGTTGGCCATGCTGCCGGACTTGGGCATGCCCGGCGCCGACAGCGTCGCATCGCCCAGCACGTGCACGCCCTTGACCGCGGTGGATTCCATCGTGCGCCAGTCCACGCCGCACCAGCGGTTGTTGGCCGTGATCAGGCCCGCCTTCACCGCGATGTCGCCGGCGCGGTGCGGCGGCACCACGTTCAGCACGTCGCCGCGCACATCCTCGACCTCGAGCTTGACCGTATTGGTCTTGGGGTCCACGCCGACCGCCTTGGAATTGCCGCGGAACTCGATCATGCCGGGGTAGAGCTCCGCCCACGCCTTCTTGAACAGCGGCCCCTTGGAGGTCACGTCCGGGTTGGCGTCCAGGATCAGCACCTTGGAGCGCGGCTTGTTCTTCTTCAGATAGCTCGCCACCTGGCTTGCGCGCTCGTAGGGTCCCGGCGGGCAGCGGTAGGGCGCGAGCGGCACCGACAGGACGAAGACCCCGCCGTCCTTCATCGCGGCAAGCTGCTTTTGCAGCGCGATGGTCTGCGCGCCCGCTTTCCAGGCATGCAGCACGCGGCCCGCCTTCATGGCGTCCTCGTAGCCCGCGACCTCGCCGAACATGAAGTCGATGCCCGGCGAAACGATCAGCCGGTCGTAGCTGACGTCGCCGCCGTGCTCGAGCTTGACCACCTTTTTCGCCGCGTCCACCGCAGTGACCTCGTCGGTCACCACCTGCACGCCGTGGCGCCTCAAGCCGTCGTAGCTGTGGCGGATATCTTCCATGGTCTTGGAGCCGCCCAGCACCAAGTTCGAGATCGGGCACGACGTGAAGATGTTGGCGCGCTCCACCAGCACCACTTCGATGGACGGATCCCAGAGGCGGATGTACTTCGCAGCGGTGGCGCCGCCGTAACCGCCGCCGACCACCACCACCCGCGCCTTGGTTCCGCCCAGCGTCGCGCAACCGGAGGCCGCGAGCGCCGCGGCTGCGCCGGAAAGCTTGAGGAAGTCGCGCCGGCCAAAGTTCTTTCTCATGGTCTGCCCTCTATTTCTTCTGTGCCGCGAAATAGGCGGCGACCTGATCGATCTGCTGGTCGCTGTAGCCCTTGGAGATCTGGTGCATGATCGTTGCGGGCTTGGCGCCGGAACGGAACTCGTTGAGCTTGCGCACCAGGTCCTCCTTCGCCATGCCGGCGAGCGGTTCGTTGCCGCCGGCGCTGCGCCCGTTGGTGCCGTGACACATCGCGCAGGACGCTGCCAGGTCGCGCGCGGCATCCTGTGCGCCGGCGAGCAGGGGCGCCGCGGCAAGGACGACGGCGCAAACAAGAGCAATTCGCATGTGGATTCTCCTCCCGAAAATCATGGTGGTGACGCGACAAAGTCTCCGCTCGACGCGCGAACACTGTCAAGCCGATCCGAGCGGAAATTTGCTTATGCGGCGATAGCAAGGCAGGCGCAGGGCCTGCCGGCGATCACGCGACGGGTTCCTTGGCGGGCGGCGGCGGGGAGGCCGGTGTGGACTGCTCGAACTGCAAGACGATCTTCTCGGCGTCGTCCACGTCCACCGTGACCTTGCCGCCGTGCGCCAGGCGCCCGAACAGCAGCTCGTCGGCGAGCGCGCGCCGGATCGTGTCCTGGATGAGGCGCGCCATCGGGCGCGCGCCCATCAGCGGATCGAAGCCCTTCCTCGCCAGGTGCTCCTTCAGCTTCGGCGTGAAGTGCGGCTCGACCTTCTTCTCCTGCAGCTGCTCCTCGAGCTGCATGAGGAACTTGTCCACCACGCGCAGGATGATGTCGTGGTCCAGCGCGCGGAAGGAGATGATCGCGTCCAGCCGGTTGCGAAACTCCGGCGTGAACATGCGCCTGATCGCCTCCATCTCGTCGCCCGCCTGCTTGGTCTGCGTGAAGCCCATGCTCGCCTTGGCGAGGGACTCGGCGCCCGCGTTGGTGGTCATGATGATCACCACGTTGCGGAAGTCTGCCTTGCGGCCGTTGTTGTCGGTGAGCGTGCCGTGGTCCATCACCTGCAGCAGGATGTTGAAGATGTCCGGGTGCGCCTTCTCGATCTCGTCGAGCAGCAGCACCGAGTAGGGCTTCTTGGTGATCGCTTCGGTAAGCAACCCGCCCTGGTCGAAGCCGACGTAGCCCGGCGGCGCGCCGATGAGGCGCGAGACGGCGTGGCGCTCCATGTATTCCGACATGTCGAAGCGGATGAGCTCGATGCCCATGCAGTAGGCGAGCTGGCGCGCCGCCTCGGTCTTGCCGACGCCGGTCGGGCCGGAGAACAGGAAGTTGCCGATGGGCTTCTGCGGATTGCCGAGGCCCGAGCGCGCCATCTTGATGGCGGAGGCGAGCGCGTCGAGCGCCTGGTCCTGGCCGAACACCACCGCCTTAAGGTCGCGCTCCAGGTTGGCGAGCGCGCTGCGGTCGTCGCTGGAGACGCTGCGCGGCGGGATGCGCGCGATCTTGGCGATGATCTCCTCGATCTCGGTCTTGCCGATGACGCGCTTCTGCTTGCCTTTCGGGGCGATGCGCTGCGCGGCCCCGGCCTCGTCGATCACGTCGATCGCCTTGTCGGGCAGGTGCCGGTCGTTGATGAAGCGCGCCGAGAGCTCCGCCGCGGTGGTGAGCGCGTTGGCGGTGTACTTGACGCTGTGGTGCGCTTCGAACCTCGTCTTCAGGCCCTTGAGGATCTCTACGGTCTCGTCCACCGAGGGCTCGACCACGTCGATCTTCTGGAAGCGCCGCGAGAGCGCGTGGTCCTTCTCGAACACGCCGCGGTATTCGTTGTAGGTGGTGGCGCCGATGCACTTCAGCTGCCCGGTGGAGAGCACGGGCTTGAGCAGGTTGGAGGCATCGAGCGTGCCGCCCGAGGCGGCGCCCGCGCCGATCACCGTGTGGATCTCGTCGATGAACAGGATCGCGTTGGGGTTGTCCACCAGTTGCTTCAGCACCGCCTTCAGGCGCTGCTCGAAGTCGCCGCGGTACTTGGTGCCGGCGAGCAGCGCCCCCATGTCCAGCGCGTAGACCGTGCACTTGGCGAGCAGCTCCGGGACGTTCTGCTCGACGATGCGCCGCGCGAGGCCCTCGGCGATCGCCGTCTTGCCCACGCCCGCCTCGCCCACCAGCAGCGGGTTGTTCTTGCGGCGGCGGCACAGCGTCTGGATCACGCGCTCCAGCTCGCGGTCGCGGCCGATGAGCGGGTCGATCTTGCCGGCGAGCGCCAGCGCGTTCAGGTTCTGCGTGTAGTTGTCGAGCGGGCTGTTGGCGGGCTCGGCCTGCGCCTCTTCGCCCGCTTCCTGCTCGGCCTTGCCCTGGTGCGGCTGCGGGGTCTTGGTGATGCCGTGCGAGATGTAATTCACCACGTCCAGCCGCGTGACGCCCTGCTGCTGCAGGAAGTACACGGCGTGCGAGTCCTTCTCGCCGAAGATCGCCACCAGGACGTTCGCCCCGGTGACCTCCTTCTTGCCGGAGGACTGCACGTGCAGGATGGCGCGCTGGATGACGCGCTGGAAGCCGAGGGTGGGCTGCGTGTCCACCTCGCGGTCCGCGGCGATGCGCGGCGTCTGCTCGGCGACGTGCTGCGAGAGGTTCTTGCGCAGCTCCTCGAGGTTGGCGCCGCAGGCGCGCAGCACCTCGGCCGCCGTCGGGTTGTCGAGCAGCGCGAGCAGCAGGTGCTCGACGGTGATGAACTCGTGCCGCTTCTGGCGCGCCTCGACGAACGCCATGTGCAGACTGACTTCGAGTTCCTGGGCGATCATCCTACGTTTCCTCCATCACGCACTGCAGCGGATGCTGGTGGCGGCGCGCATACGCCGCAACCTGCTGGACCTTGGTGGTGGCGATGTCGCGCGGATACACCCCGCACACGCCGATGCCTTCCCGGTGCACCTTCAGCATCACCTGCGTCGCGCGCTCGCGCGTCATGCCGAAGAACTTCTGCAGCACCACCACCACGAACTCCATCGGCGTGAAATCGTCGTTCAGCAGCATGACCTTGAACATCGGCGGAGGCTTCAGCTTGCTCCGCTGCGCCTCGAGCAGAGAGTCGTCCTTGAACTGCGCCATGC
>DASWBP010000191.1:0-2898 GCA_036390555.1 Burkholderiales bacterium
TAGCGCGCCAGCCGCCGGGTGTGGCTGTGCACCAGATTCTTCACGAGCTCCAGGTCGCGACGGCGCTCGGGATGCGCGTCGGCGATGATCTGGGCCTCGAGCAGCCGGTCGAGGCCGAGCAGCGTCGGGTTGCGCCGCAGCTCGTCGCGCACCAGCTTGTAGGCCGCCTCCGCGCCCTTCGCTTCGAGCGTGTACTGGAACACGGTGTCGAGGAGGTCGAGCGACGGATAGCGCTCGAGGTACCCGGTGAGCAGCGTCAGGCCCTCCTCCAGGCGCCCCGTCTCGCGATAGGCATCCAGCAGCCGCTGCGCCACGAGCGCGAGGTAGGCCGGGTCCTGCTGCTCCACGCGCTTCCAGCTGTCGATGGCGCGCTCGAGATTGCCCGAAGCGCGTTCGAGGTCTCCCAGCTGCACGCTCGCACGCACCGACTTGCGATTGCCCTCCAGGGCCGACTCAAGGAGCTTCCTCGCCGCTTCCGGCCGCGAATGCGTCGCCTCGGTGGCGGCGAGCTCGCACTGGAACTGCGCGATTTCCTTGGCGAGCGACTCGCCCGAGTCCGCTTCCAGCAGCCGCGCCATGTCCATGGCCTTCTGCCACTGCTTCTCCTGCTGGAAGATGTCCAGCAGGTGGCGCCGCGCCTGCGCCGCGTAAGGCCCCTGCGCCAGGCGCGCGAACAGTTCCTCGGCGCGGTCGAAGATGCCCGCCTTGAGGTAGTCCTGCGCGAGCTCGAGGAGCGCCGCGACCTTCTGCTCGGCACCGAGGTCGGGCCGCTCGACGAGGTTCTGGTGCATGCGGATGGCGCGGTCGTACTCGCCCCGGCGCCGGAACAGGCTCCCCAGCGCGAAGTGCAGCTCGACCGTCTCGGGATCGACCTTCACCACTTCGATGAAGGACTCGATCGCCTTGTCGGGCTGCTCGTTGAGCAGGAAGTTGAGGCCCTTGAAATAGGAGCGCGGCAGCGCGCGCGACTGGTAGACGAGGTGCCGGATGTCGACGCGCGCGGCGAGCCAGCCCAGGCCGAAGAAGATCGGCAGCGCGACCAGCCACCAGTACTCGAACTCCATCAGCCCTCCACCGGCGGCGGCGCGCCGGGGGGCGGCTCGGGCTGTGCGCGCGCCTCACGCCGCAGCCGCCCGATCTCGCGGCGCTGGCGCAACGAGCCGCCGAGCACCGCGGCGATGCCAAACAGCGCGCCCGCGGCGAAGAACGCGAGCAGCACCACCACCAGGGGCGCCTGCCAGGCGCGGTCGAACCAGTAGCGCAGGGTCACCGGCTCGGTGTTCCACACGGCGAACACCAGCAGGAGGAGGAAAAGCGCGAGCCGGATCGTCCAGGTGACGAGGCGCATCAGGGGGCCTCTGACCTACTCGCGCGGTAGCGCGTTGCGGCCGGAACGTGGCGACGGCCAGGCGCGCGGCCGCAGCGATCTGTCGATATCGCAAGGCCAAGCAACAACGCCGGCGCCCGTGTCATCCCGCTATCGTAAGCCCACCGCCGCGGACTTCCGGCCGCGCCCCGGCCTTACCGCGCCGCCTGCGCCTGCTTGGCGGCCGCCTCGTCTTCGCCGTCAACGCGCTCGCGCAGTTCCTTGCCGGCCTTGAAGTGCGGAACGTACTTCTCGGGCACGTGCACCTTCTCGCCCGACTTGGGATTGCGGCCGACGCGCGGCGGCCGGTAGTTGAGGCCGAAGCTGCCGAAGCCGCGGATCTCGATGCGATGTCCGGAGAGCAGGCTCTGCGTCATCGCATCGAGGATCATCTTCACCGCGTACTCGGCGTCCTTCGCCACCAGCTGCGGGTAGCGCTGGGCCAGGCGCGCGATCAGTTCCGACTTGGTCATGCGACCGCTCCCCCTCGCGTTCTCGGTCCCGTCCGGCTACTGCTGCGGATTGTTGCTCTTGTCGAGCTTGGCCCGCAGCAGCGCGCCCAGGTTGGTCGAGCCCGCGGCGCTCGCCGCGTTCTCCGTGCGCAGCTGCTTCATGGCGTCGGTTTCCTCCGCCATGTCCTTCGCCTTCACCGACAGGTTGATGGAGCGGTTCTTGCGGTCGACGTTGATGATCATCGCGCTGACCGCGTCGCCCTCCTTGAGCACGCTGCGCAGGTCCTCGATGCGGTCGCGCGAGAACTCGGAGGCGCGCAGGTAGCCTTCCACCTCCGGCGTGAGCGCGATGACCGCGCCCTTCGCGTCCAGCGACTTCACCGTGCCCTGCACCACGCTGTTCTTGTCGTGGCTGGCGATGAAGTTGGTGTACGGGTCGCCCTCGAGCTGCTTGACGCCGAGCGAGATGCGCTCGCGCTCGACGTCGATGGACAGCACCACTGCCTCGACTTCCTCGCCCTTCTTGAAGTTCTTGACGGCCTCCTCGCCGGGCTGCGACCAGGACAGGTCCGAGAGGTGCACCAGGCCGTCGATGCCGCCGGACAGCCCGACGAACACGCCGAAGTCGGTGATCGACTTGATCTGGCCCTTGACGCGGTCGCCCTTCTTGTACTCGCGGCCGAAATCCTCCCAGGGGTTGGGCTTGCACTGCTTCATGCCGAGCGAGATGCGGCGGCGCTCCTCGTCGATCTCGAGGATCATCACCTCGACCTCGTCGCCCACCTGCACCACCTTGGAGGGATGCACGTTCTTGTTGGTCCAGTCCATCTCCGAGACGTGCACCAGGCCCTCGATGCCGGCTTCCACCTCGACGAAGGCGCCGTAGTCGGTGAGGTTGGTGACCTTGCCGAAAAGGCGCGTGCCTTGCGGGTAGCGGCGCGAGATGCCGACCCAGGGGTCCTCGCCCAATTGCTTGAGGCCGAGCGATACGCGGTTCTTCTCGGCGTCGAACTTGAGCACCTTGGCGGTGACTTCATCGCCGACGTTGAGCACTTCGGAAGGATGCTTCACCCGGCGCCA
>DASWBP010000192.1:0-4352 GCA_036390555.1 Burkholderiales bacterium
TCTTGCGCAAGTTTTCGCGCACCCGGTCGAACACCACCACCGACTCGTTTACCGAGTAGCCGAGCACCGCCAGCACCGCCGCCAGCACCGGCAGCGAGAACTCCCACTGGAAGAACGCGAAGCAGCCCAGGATGATCACCACGTCGTGCAGGTTGGCGATGATCGCCGAGAGGCCGAAGCGCCACTCGAAGCGCAGCCACAGGTACAGCACGATGCCCACCGCGGTCACCAGCAGCGCGAGCGCGCCGTACTCGGCGAGCTCCTCGCCCACCTGCGGTCCGACGAATTCGACCCGCCGGAGTTCCGCCGGCTTGCCCTCGACCTTGAGCGACTCCATCACCTTCTGCGCGACGTCGGCGCTGGTGCGGCCCTTCTCCGGGTGCAGGCGGATCAGCACGTCGCGCGAGGAGCCGAAGTTCTGCACCTCGGCCTTGTAGCCCGCCTTCTCCAGCGACTGGCGGATGCGATCGACGTCGGCCGATTCCCGGTAGCTGATCTCGAGCAGCGTGCCGCCCGTGAACTCGACCGAGAAGTTCAGGCCCTTGGTGGCGAGGAAGAACACCGCCAGCAAGAACGTGATCAGCGAGATCACGTTGAAGATCAGCGCGTACTTCATGAACGGGATGACGCGCCGGATCTTGAAGAATTCCATCGGGTTTCCCTATGCCTCGCGCGCGCCTATTTCCACGCGGTGTCGCCGATGTGCAGCCGCTCCACCTTGCGGCGGTGGCCGTACACCGCGTTGACCATCGCCCGCGACACCACCACCGAGGAGAAGATGGAGGTGAGGATGCCCAGGCAATGCACCACCGCGAAACCGCGCACCGGGCCCGAGCCGAAAATCAGCAGCGCGAGGCCCGCGATCAGCGTGGTGATGTTGGAGTCGAGAATGGTTCCCCAGGCGCGCTCGTAGCCTGCGGCGATCGCCGCCTGGGGCGTCGCGCCGCCGCGCAGCTCCTCGCGGATGCGCTCATTGATCAGCACGTTGGCGTCGATCGCCATGCCGAGGGTGAGCGCGATGGCGGCGATGCCGGGCAGGGTAAGGGTCGCCTGCAGCAGCGAGAGCAGCGCGACGAGAAACAGCAGGTTCACGCCGAGCGCCACCGAGGAGATCATGCCGAACACCACGTAGTACACCGACATGAACACCACGATGGCGATGAAGCCCCACCGGGTGGAGTTGAAGCCCTTCTCGATGTTGTCGCGGCCCAGGCTCGGGCCGACGGTGCGCTCCTCGACGATGTCCATCGGCGCGGCGAGCGATCCGGCCCGCAGCAGCAGCGCCACGTCGTTCGCCTCGGTGGTGGTCATGCGCCCCGAGATCTGCACGCGCCCGCCGCCGATCTCGGTGCGGATCACCGGCGCGGTGATCACCTCGCCCTTGCCCTTCTCGATGAGCAGGATCGCCATGCGCTTGCCGACGTTCTCGCGCGTCACCTCCTTGAAGATGCGCGCGCCCGCGCCGTCGAGCGACAGGTGCACGGCGGGCTCGTTGGTCTGGTTGTCGAAGCCCGGCTGAGCGTCGGTGAGGCGATCGCCGGTCAGCACCACCTGCTTCTTCAGGAGCAGCGGCGCGCCGTTCCTCTCGACGTAATACTCGGTGCCGAAGGGCACATCGCCGCGCGCCGCCGCCGCGAGCAGGTCGGGCGTCATCTTCTCCTCGTCCACCATGCGGATCTCGAGGGTGGCGGTGCGCCCGAGGATGTCCTTCGCCTTGGCGGTGTCCTGCACGCCCGGCAGCTGCACGACGATGCGATCGGCGCCCTGCTGCTGGATCACGGGCTCGGCGACGCCCAGCTCGTTGATGCGGTTATGCAGCGTGGTGATGTTCTGCTTGAGCGCGTACTCCTGGGTGCGCTTGGCGGCCTCGGGCTTGAGCGTTGCCGTGAGCAGGAACTCGGCGCCTTCCTCGCGCTCTGCTATCGCGAGGTCGGTGATGGCCGGGGCGAGCACTTCGCGCGCCTTGGCGCGCGTCTCCGCGTCGCGGAAGCGCACGCGCAGGCTCTGGCCTTCGCGCGACACGCCGCCATGGCGGATGTTCTTGTCGCGCAGGAGCGAGCGGATGTCGCCGGTGAGGCTCTCCAGGCGCTTGGTGAGTGCCGCCTGCATGTCCACCTGCAGCAGGAAGTGCACGCCGCCGCGCAGGTCGAGGCCGAGGTACATCGGCAGGGCGTTGATCGCCGTCAGCCAGCCGGGCGACGCGGAAAGCAGGTTGAGGGCCACCACGTAGGACGGATTGGCGGGATCAGGGTTGATCGCCTTGTCGATCGCGTCCTTGGCCTTCAATTGCGTGTCGGTGTCGGCGAAGCGCAGCCGCAGGCTGTTGGCGTCGAGCAGGGTGCCCGTGCTCTTGATCTGCGCCTGCGCCAGCGCGCTCTCCGCGCGCCCGAGCAGCGCGGCGTCCACGCGCAGCGCGGCGCGCGCGCTCGACACCTGCACGGCGGGGGACTCGCCGAAGAAGTTCGGCAGCGTGTACAGCGCCGCGACGGCCACGCAGAGCGCGACCAGCGCGTACTTCCAGGCCGGGTACCGATTCACCCTGCTACTTGAGGGACTTGATGGTGCCCTTGGGCAGCAGCGTCTGCACCGCGCCCCGCTGCACGCTGATCTCGGTGTTGGGCGCGATTTCGAGGGTGATGTACGCCTCGCCCATCTCGCTGATGCGGCCGAGCACGCCGCCCGCGGCCACCACCTCGTCGCCCTTCTGCAACGCCTCGACCATCTGCTTGTGCTCCTTGGCGCGCTTCATCTGCGGCCGGATCATCAGGAAATACAGGAGCACGAACATCAGGACGATGGGCAGCAGGCCCATGAACCCGGCATCGCCGCCGCCCGCGGCGGCCTGTGCGTACGCGTTGGAAATCATCACTGCGGACTCCGCTGGAAAGGGCGCGAATTATAGCAGCCGGCGGCGCTCCTCCCGCAGCCGCCCGGCGGTCTGCGCGAGCCTCCCGCCCTCGATCGCCTGCCGCAGCTCGCGCATCAGCTCCTGGTAGTAATGCAGGTTGTGAATCGTGTTGAGGCGCGCCCCGAGGATCTCGTTGGCGCGCTGCAGGTGGTGCAGGTAGGCGAGGCTGAAGTGCCGGCAGGCGTAGCAGGCGCACTCGGGGTCGAGCGGCGAGGGGTCGTCGCGCCAGCGCGCGTTGCGGATCTTGACGTCGCCGCGCCGCGTGAAGAGCCAGCCGTTCCTTGCGTTGCGCGTGGGCAGCACGCAGTCGAACATGTCGATGCCGGCTAGCACGCCGTCCATCAGGTCCTCGGGGGTGCCCATGCCCATCAGGTAGCGCGGCTGCGCCTCGGGCAGCCGCGGCGCGGTGTGCGCGAGGATGCGGTCGCGGTCTGCCTTGGGCTCGCCCACCGCGAGGCCGCCGATGGCGTAGCCCTCGAAGCCGATCGCGGTGAGGCCGGCGAGCGAGGTCTCGCGCAGGTCCTCGTAGACGCCGCCCTGGACGATGCCAAATAGCGCGTTGCGGCTGCCCTCGAAGGCGCGGCGCGAGCGCTCCGCCCAGCGCAGGCTGAGGTGCATGGACTTCTCCGCCTGCTTGTGCGTGGCCGGGTACGGCGTGCAGTCGTCGAAGATCATGGCAATGTCGGAATCGAGCGCGCGCTGCACGCGCATCGACTCCTCTGGCGTCAGCAGCAGCCGGTCGCCATTGATCGGCGAGGCGAACTTGACGCCCTCCTCGGTGATCTTGCGCAGCGCGCCGAGGCTGAACACCTGGAAGCCGCCCGAGTCGGTGAGGATCGGCCCGTCCCAGCCCATGAAGCGGTGCAGGCCGCCGTGCTTTTCGATCACTTCGGTGCCGGGGCGCAGCCACAGGTGGAAGGTGTTGCCCAGCACGATCTGCGCGCCGACCTCGTGCAGCTCCGCCGGCGACATCGCCTTCACCGTGCCGTAGGTGCCCACCGGCATGAAGGCAGGCGTGTCCACTGCGCCGTGCGCGAGCTCCAGGCGTCCGCGGCGCGCGAGGCCGTCGCGATGCGTCAGCGTGAATTTCACGCGGCCTTCTCGATGAGCATCGCGTCGCCGTAGGAAAAGAAGCGGTAGCGCTCCGCGATGGCGTGCGCGTAGGCGCGGCGGATGTTCTCCAGGCCCGCGAATGCCGCCACCAGCATCAGCAGGCTCGAGCGCGGCAGGTGGAAGTTTGTCAGCAGGCGATCCACCAGCAGGAACTGGAAACCGGGATGGACGAAGAGGCTCGTCTCGCCGCGCAGCTGGCCGGTGAGCGCGGCGCTCTCCAGCGCGCGCAGCGTCGTGGTGCCCACGGCCAGCACGCGCCGGCCGGCGATGGCGTCCATCGTGGCGCGCGGCACCTCGTAGGCCTCGCTGTGCATGTGGTGCTGCTCGACTT
>DASWBP010000193.1:0-15674 GCA_036390555.1 Burkholderiales bacterium
CGCCGTGGGCAGCGCGAACACGGTTTGCGGGAAGATGTACACGAGGATCATGCAGAGGATGACGACGTACAGGAACGGCATGCAGCCGCTGAAGATCTGCGTGAGCAGCACGTGCTTGGGCGCGATGCCCTTCAGGTAGTACGCGGCCATCGCCATCGGCGGCGAGAGGAACGCGGTCTGCAGGTTGAGCGCCACCAGCAGCCCGAACATCAGCGGGTCTATCTGGAAGTGCTGCAGCATCGGCAGGAAGATCGGCACGAAGATGATGATGATCTCGGTCCACTCCAGCGGCCAGCCCAACAGGAAGATGATCAACTGCGCGACCAGCAGGAAGGTGATCGGGTTCATGTTCAGGCCGAGCACGAACTTCTCGATCACCGCCTGACCGCCGAGGTAGCCGAACACGCCCGCGAACGTCGCCGAGCCGACGAACAGGAAGCACACCATCGCCGAGGTGCGCGCCGTAAGGTACACCGACTCCTTGAGCCGGCCCCAGGTGAAGGACCGGTACGCGACAGCCAGCACCACGGCGCCGAAGGCGCCGACCGCCGCCGCCTCGGTGGGCGTCGCCAGTCCGAACATGATCGCCCCCAGCACGCTCAGGATCAGCAGCGCAAGCGGCACGAAGGACTGCAGCAGCATCAGGGCGACCTTGGCCACCGGCACATTGCCTTCTTCCCTGGGCAATGGCGGCGCGAGATGCGGCTTCCAGATGCCGAGCACCATGACGTACGCCATGTACATGCCGGCGAGCAGGAAGCCCGGGATGATCGCCGCAGCGTAGAGCTGCACCACCGACATGCCCGCCATCGCGGCATAGACGATGAGCATGATCGAGGGCGGGATCAGGATGCCCAGGCACCCTCCCGCGCAGATCACGCCCGAGGCGAGGCGCACGTCGTAGCCGGCCTTGAGCATCTGCGGGAAGGCGAGCAGGCCCATCAGGGTCACCACCGCGCCGACGATGCCGGTGGCGGTGGCGAAAAGCGCGCAGGTAGCGAGCGTCGCCACGGCGAGCGAGGCGGGCACGCGCTTCAGCGCCAGCTGCACGCTGAAGAACAGCTTGTCGAGCAGGTTCGAGCGCTCGACCATGTAGCCCATCAGCAGGAACAGCGGGATCGCCACCAGCACGTCGTTGTTCATGGTGGTGAAGGTGTTCTGCGTGAGCAGGTAGAACACCCGGTTGTCGAAGAACGCCTGCCCGGCCTGGTAATACGCGTAGTAGCCGAAGCCGACGCCGAGCGCCATCAGCGTGAAGGCGACCGGGAAGCCGATCATGATCGCCGTCACCAGGATGCCCAGCATGATCAGGGCAACGACATGCGGATCGATCATCGCGCGGCTCCCGTGGCGGCTTCCTGCTCGGCACGCTTTGCGTGCTCCTCGAGGATCTGCTTCTCCAGCTCTTCGACATCGTGCAGGCGCGCCGGCCAGTCGCCCGTGCGCAGGCACAGCAGGCAGCGCAAGACTTCCGCCACTCCCTGCAGCGCGAGAAGGCCCGCGCCGAAGGGGATCAGCATCTTGAGCGGCCAGATCGGCACGCCCGCCGGGCTGTTGACGCTCGACTCGCGGATCCTCATCGATTCGAAGCCATAGCCCCAGCCCGACAGCACCAGCGCCAGCACGCCCGGGAAGAAGAAGATGACGTAGAGCACCAGCTCCACCATCGCCTGGGTGCGCGGGCGCCACAGGCGGAAGAACATGTCGGCGCGCACGTGCCCGCCGCGCGACAGCGTGTAGGCGCCCGCCATGTAGAACATCGCGCCGTACATCAGGTAGCTGAAGTCGAAGGCCCAGCTGGTGGGCTCGTTCAGCACGTAGCGCACGAACACCTCGTAGGTCGTGCCGATGGTGAGGATCACCAGGCACCACGCGAACGCGTGCCCCACCGTGCGGCTCAACTCATCGATGGCGTAGATGACGCGGTTGATCATGTCTCACCCCGGGCACAAAGAAAACGGGGCGGTACCCTGGAGTACCGCCCCGGTTTGAGCGACTTCAGCCTCTCGCCGCGCGGCTCAGGCCGGCAGCTTGGTCTTGAACACGTGCTCGAAGCCCAGCTTGTAGTCCGCTTCGTTGAGGTGGATGTAGTAGGCGACGCGCTTGGCGAAGTCGCGCTGCGACGCCACCACCTTGGCGAAGAACGGGTCTTCTTTCGACAGCCGATCCGTCAGCACGTCCCAGGCCTTGAGCTGCTCGACGAAGATGGACTTCGGCGTGCGGATCACGTTGACCTTGTGCTTGTTGATCAGGTCCTGGAGGTCGCGCGAGTAGTTGTCCATCGCCGTCCAGTAGTTGGCCGAGTTCGCCGCTTCCGCGGCGTACTGCAGGATCGCCTGCAGGTCCTTGGGCAGCGAGGCCCACTTGTTCTTGTTGATGGCGATCTCGAAGAACTCCATGGCCTGGTGGTAGCTGCCCAGCATGTAGTTCTTGATCACGTCCTGGGAGCCGAAGCGCATGTCGGAGGTCGGGTTGTTGAACTCGAAGGCGTCGATCACGCCGCGCTCGAGCGCCGGGATGATCTCGCCGCCCGGCAGCTGCGTCACTTTGGCGCCCATCTCCTGGAACAGGTCCGCCGCGAGTCCCACCGTGCGGTACTTGAGGCCCTTCAAGCCAGCCGCGCTGGTGATCGGCTTCTTGAACCAGCCGAGGGGCTGGGTCGGCATCGGCATGGCGAAGAAGCCGACGCAGTTCAGGCCGAGCTTGGGCAGCAGCTCGTTGTAGAGCTGCAGGCCGCCGCCGCGGTAGATCCAGGCGAGCGTCTGGTGCGCGTCCATGCCGTTGATCGGCCCGGAGCCGAACAGCGACGCCACCTTCGACTTGCCGTACCAGTACACCGGCACGCTGTGGCAGGCGTCCAGCACGCCCTTGCTCGTTGCGTCCATCACTTCGAACGGCTTCACGACGGCGCCGGCGACCAGATAGTCGATGCGCAGACGGCCGCCCGCCATCTCGTTGACGCGCGTCACGTACTCCTGCGCCATCTCGTTGAAGATGTCCTTCGCACCCCAGGCGCCCTGCATTTTCAGCACGATCGGCGACTGCGTGCGGCCGATCATCGGGAAGCCGAGCGTCGCAGCGCCCGCCGTCGCCGCGGCCGCGCCCGTCAGGAACTTGCGGCGCGAAGCCTTGGGCTTTGCTTGTTCGTTGCTCATTGTGGGTCTCCTCTATCGGTGTGGATCGAGCGCGGGGCTCGGGCCCCGTTCGTGAAATGCCGGATGATTCTAACCCCCTGCGTCTCGCCGCCGCAAGGACACTTCACGATGCGAAATGGGCCGCGTTCATCTCGGCGACAGGCTTCGGCGTCCGGCGTTGCTTGTGCGGGTCGTCGGCGTGCCAGCCCAGGACCGCCAGCAGCACGATGAAGCCGACCACGTAGGCCACGGCGACGTGCCAGCCGTGGCGCAGCCAGGCGCCCACGGATTTCGCCTCGGGGTACAGGTTGGAGATGGCCACCCCGGCGCTCGAGCCGAACCAGATCATCGAGCCCCCGAATCCCACCGCATAGGCGAGGAAGCCCCAGTCGTAGCCGCCCTGCTTGAGGGCGAGCGCGGTGAGCGGGATGTTGTCGAACACCGAGGAAACGAAGCCCAGGCCGAAGGCCGTCTGCCAGGAAGCGGGTGGCAGCTTTTCCACCGGCATCATCGAGGCGCAGAGGATGAGCGACAGGAGGAAGATCGAGCCCTTGAGGGCCTCGGGCAGCAGCCCCCAGTCCGGCTTGCGCCACGGCGTGCACACCAGGATCGCCACCCACACCGCCGCGCCGATGAACGGGAAGGCACTGGCCGTGTCGGGGATGTGCACGTTGATCAGGATGTTGGTGACGATCGCGGCGGCAAGGATGATCAGCACGATCCCTACGCGCGCCCAGTCCACGCGGCCCTCGATCTTCGCGTCCTTGATGATCGGCGAATGCCGGTGCTGCTGCAGGGCCGCGGGAATGCCGAAGACGATCAACGCGGCAAGCGCGGCGACGTAGGCTTCCGCCACCACGAGCGGGCTGACGCCGTCGATCCACATCATGGTGGTAGTGGTGTCGCCGACCACGCTGCCGGCGCCCCCCGCGTTCGACGCCGCGACGATCGCCGCCAGGTAGCCGATGTGCACCTTGCGCCGGAACACCGTGGCCGCGATGGTGCCGCCGATGATCGCCGCGGCGATGTTGTCGAGGAATCCCGAGAGCACGAAGATCATCACCAGCAGCAGGAACGCGCCCTTCCAGTCGTCGGGCAGGAAGCGCGGCAGGACCGCGGGAATGTGCGACTTCTCGAAGTGGTTGGAGAGCAGCGCGAAGCCGAGCAGCAGGCCGAGCAGATTGGTGAGAATCACCCACTCGTGCGCGAGGTGCAGCGCGAAGCCGGCGACGCCGGGCCCGGTCTTGAAGCCGGTAAAGCCGATCTTGTAGAGCACGATCACCGCGAGGCCGGTCAGCGCCACCCACAACACGTGGCGATGGAACAGCGCCACCCCCGCGAGCGTCAGGCCAAACAGCACGAAATCCGTCGGCACGCCGAACTGCAGGGCCACGACGGCGAGGATCAGCGCGCCGATGAACAGTCCGCGCTCCTGCGCAACGACGCGCGCAAGCGTCTTCCATGCACCCTGCGCCATTACCCCTCCCCCTCGAAGTGGCCCGGATTATAAAGTGGCGTCAGGCCGCCGCGGACCAGCGCTCCGCTGCTTTTCGCACCACGTCGCCGAGCGCGCCGCCGGCGCCGCGCTGCGCGCGCAGCCAGTCGGCGTCCGAATGGAATGCGCGCACCTCGGCCGCCAGCGCCACCAGCTCCGCTGCGCAGCCGAAGCGCTCGCCATAGGGCATCGCCTCTGCAATCGCATCGAGGATATCCTCGGCGAGCGGCTTCTTGCGGCCGGCGAAAGGATCGATCAGCGTGCCGCGCAGCCCGTAGCGTGCCGCCTCGAAGCGGTTGAAGCTGTTCACCTGGTAGACCGCCGTGTCCGGCGCGCGCGGATGCTCATGGAGCAGCCAGGCCGCGAGCGCCTGGGCGTAGGCCGCAAGGCGCGCCGCCTTGGCGACGTCGAGCGGCGTGTCGCATACGCGGATCTCGATGGTGCCGTATTCAGGCTTCGGGCGGATATCCCAGTAGAAGTCCTTCATGCTCTCCACCACGCCGAAGCCGCGCAGCTTCTCGTAGTACTCGAGGAACTCGCCCCAGTCGGCGACGAAGGGCATGTGCCCCGCGAGCGGAAACGCGTTCACCGCGGTGAGCCTGCAGGACTGGAACGAGGTGTCCTCGCCCTGGTAGAAGGGCGAGGCTGCCGACAGTGCGATGAAATGCGGCACGTAGCGCGTCATCATGTGCACCAGGTACACCGCCGCGTCGCCGTCCGGGCAGCCGACGTGGATGTGCTGGCCGAACACGGTGAACTGCTTGGCGAGGTAGCCGTAGCGCTCCAGAACGTGCTTGAAGCGCTCCGTGGGGAAGATGCGCCGCTCCGACCAGCTATGGAACGGGTGCGCGCCGCCGCCCGAGACGCGCAGGTTCAGCATGCTCGCCTCGCGCACCACCGCGTCACGCATCAGCGCGAGCTCCGCCGCGAGGCTGTCGTGGCGCGCGTGCACCGAGCTGTTCAGCTCGATCATGCTCTCGGTGATCTCCGGCTTTACCGCGCCGGGCAGCCTCGCCTTCTCCAGGCGCGCAAGCAGCGCCGCCGCGTCGCGCGCCAGGTCCAGATCGTGCGGCTGCACCAGCTGCAGCTCCAGCTCGACGCCGATCGACATCTGCGGCGAGGGAGTGAAGCGCATGTCGTCCATCGGCCCTCCTCCGTCAGCCGCCGGTCGCCGCCGGATCGGCTTCCCCTGCACGCTTCAGCGCGAATTGCGTGGCGATCGGCCCGAGGAGCTCGAGGACCGCGACGGCCGAAAGCACGATCGCGGCGAGCTCCCCGCCGAACTCGGGATACAGGGCGGCCGTATCGAGCACCATCACCACGGCCATGCCGGACATCGGCAGCAGGGCGAGCGACAACAGCCCGGCGTTGACCGTGCTCACCCCGGAAAGCCTGGCGAAGGCGAGCAGCGCGAGCGCCTTGCCGGCGAAGCGCGCGGCGACAAAGGCCGCCACCGCGAGCCCTACGGAGCCGAGCGGCGCGAACTGCAGGCTCGCGCCGGTCAGCACGAACAGGATCACGAAGAACAGCTGCCCGCCGTAGCCGAAGCGCAGCGGCAGCAGCACGTGGCGCCGGTCGAGGTTGCGTGCCAGCAGGCCCAGCGTAAGGAGCGTCACCACCACGGAGAGGTTCAGGTTGCGCGCGATGCCCACCGCCAGCACGACCACCGCCACCAGCAGGATGAACTGGCGGTCCTCGCGCTTGCCCACCCAGCGCGCGAGCCAGAGCAGCGCATGGCTGGCTGCGACGCCCGCGAGCGCCGAGCCGCCAAGCAGATACAGCGGGTGCAGCACGGCGAGCGACCAGGCCGCCGCGTGCTGCAGGTGCAGGAAGGGCAGCAGCAGCGTGACCGACACGTAGGCGAACACGCTGTTCACCGCGGTGAACAGGAGCATGCGCTCCGTGACCTGCCCCGCCGCACGCAGCTCGTGCGCCACCAGCAGCACGACGGCGGGCGAGGTCGCGGTGCCGATCGCCGCGGCGCTCGCCGCCAGAAGCGGCGCGAAGCCGAAGGCAAGCATGGCCGCGTGGATCGCCCAGAAGCAGAAGACGCTTTCCGCCACCGCCGCGGCGAACAGCCACCGGTTGCGCCGCAGCCACTGGAAGTCGAGCCGATGCCCGAGCTCGAACACGATCAGGCCGAGCGAGAGGTCGATCAGCACGCGCGCGTTGCCAAGCGCGTGCGGGCCGAGCACGCCCGACACCTGCGGCCCGAGCAGCACGCCCGTCAGCGCGTAGCCCACGATGCGCGGCAGCCCGAGTGCGCGCCGCGCCAGCTCGCCGCCGAGCAGGCCCGCGAGCAGCAACGCGCCCACCAGGAAAGTCTGGCCGAAGACCGGCGGCAGGGCGGGCAGGAAGCTCAGATCCATGCCGGGCTCCAGGCCGCGCGCAGGAACTCGTCGAGGATCGGCGCGCAGTCGAGCACGTCGCCATCGCCGGGCGCGTGAAACTCCGGATGCCACTGCACGCCGAGCACGTACCCAGGCCCGGCGCCGCGGATCGCCTCCACGACGCCATCCGGCTCCGCGCGCGCCTCCACGGCAAGGCCTCTGCCCAGCTGCCGGATCGCCTGGTGGTGGATCGAGGTCACCCGCGCGGGCGCGGTGCCCGGGTAGAGCTGCGCCAGCCGCCCGCCCGGCTCGAAGCGCACCGCGTGGCGCAGCTTCTCGTAAGCGTCGCTGACGTGCGCGCCCGCCTCAGGCAACTGCGTGCCGATGTCCTGGTAGAGCGTGCCGCCGAAAGCGACGTTGATCAGCTGTGCGCCACGGCAGATGCCGAGCACGGGTTTGCCCGCCTCGACGAACTCCTGAAGCAGCTCCATTTCGTACTCGTCGCGCAGGCGGTCTCCCGCCCACTCCTCGCGCAGCGGCGTCTCGCCATAGCTCGACGGGCTGACGTCGGCCCCGCCCTGCAGCACCAGTCCGTCGAGATGGCGCGCATAGTCCGCGAGGCGGATGTTGCTGCGATGGAGCAGCCCGCCCCTGTCGACCGTCGGCACCATCAGCACCAGCACGTCGCGAGACATCACCCAGTGCGCGGCGGACTGCTCGAGGTACTGCAGCGTCTTCGATTGCAGGCCGGCCGCGCCCGGCTGCGGGTGCAGGATGCGCGCCGAGACGCCGATCTTCAGCGTCGGGGCGCTCATGCGCCGCGCGACGCGGTCGCCGAAAGCGCGCAAGCGGGTGCCGAGCGGACGCTGCACGCACTCCTCCCTTCATACTGGTTATTCCGATCTGACCGCCGCTCGCGGCCGGAGTTCTGGCCCCCGCGGGCGCCCCGCCTGTCGCGCGCGACGCCGCAGCGCCGGGCACGCCGCCGCGCTATGTCTTCAAGGCGCCCAGCACCTCGTCCAGCATCTTCTTCGCGTCGCCGAACAGCATCCTGTTGTTCGCCTTGTAGAAGAGCGGATTATCCACGCCCGCGTAGCCCGAGGCCATGCTGCGCTTCATGACGATCGAGGTCTTCGCCTTCCATACCTCGAGCACCGGCATGCCCGCGATCGGGCTTGCGGGGTCGTCCTGCGCCGCAGGATTCACGATGTCGTTGGCGCCGATCACCATGGCGACGTCGGTGTCCGGGAAGTCGGCGTTGATCTCGTCCATCTCGAGCACTATGTCGTAGGGCACCTTGGCTTCCGCGAGCAGCACGTTCATGTGGCCGGGCATGCGGCCGGCGACCGGGTGGATGCCGAAGCGCACCTTGACGCCCTTTTCGCGCAGGTGCTTGGTGATCTCGTAGACCGTGTGCTGCGCCTGCGCCACCGCCATGCCGTAGCCCGGCACGATGATCACGTTCTTCGCCTCGCGCAGCAGCTCCGCCGTTTCGGCCGCCTGGATCGGCGCGACCTCGCCCGCCGGCTGCGCGCCGCCGGCCGCCGCCGGAGTGCCGCCCTCGGTGCCGAAGCCGCCTGCGATCACCGCGAGGAAGCGCCGGTTCATCGCGCGGCACATGATGTAGGAAAGGATCGCGCCCGAGGAGCCCACCAGCGCGCCGGTGACGATCAGCAGGTTGTTGGACAGCATGAAGCCGGTGGCCGCCGCCGCCCAGCCGGAGTAGCTGTTCAGCATCGACACCACCACCGGCATGTCGGCGCCGCCGATCGCCATCACCATGTGGATGCCAAAGAGAAGCGCGATCACCGTCATGACGATGAGCGGCGTCATGCCGTCGGCGACCGAATGCGTGTTGATGAAGCGCCAGCCGAACCAGAGCACCACCAGCAATCCGATCAGGTTGAGCCAGTGGCGTCCGGGCAGCAGCATCGGCTTGCCACTGATCTTGGCCGAGAGCTTGCCGAAGGCGATGATCGAGCCGGAGAAGGTCACTGCGCCGATCAGAATGCCGATGTAGATCTCGATCTCGTGGATCACCTTCTCGGCGCCCTGGTACACGCCCGCCGCCGCCGGGTCGATGTAGTTGGCGAAGCCGACCAGCACCGCGGCGAGGCCGACGAGGCTGTGCATCAGCGCGACCAGCTCCGGCATCTGCGTCATCTTGACCACGCGCGCGGCGTACAGGCCGATCGCGCCACCGACCACCATCGCGCCGACGATCCAGGGAATGCCTTTCGCCGTGACGCTCGGCCCGAACACCGTCGCCAGCACGGCGATGGTCATGCCGATCATGCCGTAGAGGTTGCCGCGGCGCGAGGTCTCGGGGTTCGACAGGCCGCCGAGGCTGAGGATGAACAGGATGGTCGCGCCGACGTAGGAGATCGTTGCCAGGGTTGCGGACATGGCCGGTCTCCGTTACTTGCGGAACATCTGCAGCATGCGCTGCGTGACGGCGAAGCCGCCGAACATGTTGATCGCCACCAGCGCGATGCTCACCACCGCCAGGCCGATGATCCAGGCTTCCGGCCGCTCCGCCGACGCCGCCACCGGCGGCGCCACCTGCACGAGCGCGCCGATGGCGATGATGCTGGAGATGGCGTTGGTGACGCTCATCAGCGGCGTGTGCAGCGCGGGCGTCACGTTCCAGATCACCATGTAGCCGATGAAGCAGGCCAGCACGAATACCGTGAAATGCGTGACGAAGGCCGCGGGCGCATTGGCGCCGATGAACCAGAACAGCAGCGCGCCCACGAAGAAGGTGACCGCCATCGACCGGCCCGAGGCGGGCTTCGCGCCACCGCCGTGGCCGTGCCCCTTTGCCGGCGCCGCCGCAGCAGCTGCCGCGGCGGGCTTCGCCGCGGGCGCCGCCGCCGGGAGCTTGGGCGCGGGCGGAGGCCAGGTGATGCTGCCCTCCTTGATGACCGTCAGGCCGCGGATGGCGTCGTCCTCCATGTTGACGTTGATGACCCCGTCCTTCGCCTTGCACAGTTCCTCTGCAAGGCGGAACAGATTCGTCGCATACAGCGTCGAGGACTGCTTCGCCAATCGGCTGGGCAGGTCGGTGTAGCCGATGATCGTGACGCCGTGCTTCACCACGGCCTTGCCCGCCTCGGTCAACTCGCAGTTGCCGCCCTGCTCCGCGGCCATGTCGACGATGACGCTGCCCGGCTTCATGCTCTTCACCATGTCGGCCGTGATCAGCCGTGGCGCCGGCTTGCCTGGAATCAGCGCGGTGGTGATGATGACGTCCACCTCCCTCGCCTGCCTGGCGTACATCTCGCGCTGCGCCTGCTGGAAGCCTTCGCTCATCACCTTGGCATAGCCGCCGCCGCCGGAGCCCTCTTCCGCGTAATCGACCTTCACGAATTCGCCGCCCATCGACACGACCTGGTCGGCGACTTCAGCGCGGGTGTCGTTGGCACGCACGATGGCGCCGAGGCCCACGGCGGTGCCGATCGCGGCGAGGCCCGCCACGCCGGCGCCGGCGATGAAGACCTTGGCCGGGGGAATCTTGCCGGCGGCGGTCACCTGGCCATTGAAGAAGCGGCCGAACGCATTGGCGGCCTCGATGACGGCGCGGTAGCCTGAGATGCTGGCCATGGAGGTCAATGCGTCCATCTTCTGGGCGCGGCTCAGCATGCGCGGCAGCGAGTCGATCGCCAGTACGGTGGCCTTGCGCGCCGCGAGCCGCTGCATCAGCTCGGGGTTCTGCGCCGGCCAGATGAACGAGACGAGCGCGCCGCCTTCGCGCAGCAAGCCCACCTCCTCCGCGCTCGGCCCGCGCACCTTGAAGACGACGTCGGCCGCGCGCCACAGCGACGGGGCGTCGGCGGCGATCTCGGCGCCCGCCGCCCGGTAGCTGTCGTCGCTGAAATTCGCCGCGTCGCCGGCGCCGGACTGGATCATCACCTTGAAGCCGAGCTTGACGAGCTTCTCGACCACCTCTGGAACGGTGGCCACGCGTTTCTCACCCGCAGCCGTCTCCCTGGGAACCCCTATGACCTGCGCCATGACTCTCCCTTGTGCAAAGCCGGACCTGACGCCGGGCGGTGCACCTGCCCGGGCCAACGAAGTCTACTGAGGCCGTCCGCCGCGCGTTTGATCTGCATCATACCTGCGCCGCCGCCAGCGCCGCCCAACCTACGCTGCACGCTCGAGCTTTTTGTCGCCGGTGTCCAGGAACTGCAGCCGCGCGAGGCTGGCGTACAGGCCGCCCTGGCGCATCAGCTCCGCGTGCGTGCCCTGCGCGACGACCGCGCCGCGCTCCAGGACCACGATGCGGTCGGCGTGCTGCACGGTCGCCAGACGATGCGCGATCACCAGCGTGGTGCGACCACGCGCCAGGCGCTCGAGCGCCTGCTGCACCAGGCGTTCGCTTTCCGCGTCGAGCGAGCTGGTGGCCTCGTCCAGGAGCAGCAGCGGCCGGTCGGCGAGCAGCGCGCGTGCGATCGACAGGCGCTGGCGCTGCCCCCCGGAGAGCGTGACGCCGCGCTCGCCGAGCAGCGTGTCCAGGCCCTTGGGCAGGCGCGCGACGAATTCCATGGCGCTCGCTTCCGCGCAGGCGCGCTCGACCTCTGCGCGGCTCGCCTCGGGCCGGCCGTAGCGCACGTTGTCCGCGACGCTCGCCGCGAAGATCACCGGCTCCTGCGGCACCACGGCAATGAGGCGGCGCAGCGCGCGCGGCTCCATCGCGCGCAGGTCGGTGCCGTCGATGCGGATTGCACCGTCCTGCGGGTCGTAGAAACGCAGCAGCAGCGCGAGCACCGTACTCTTGCCCGCCCCCGAGGGACCGACCAGCGCCACGCGCTCGCCGGCGGCGAGGCGCAGCGAGAAGCGCTCCAGCGCGGCGGCGCCGGGCCGCGACGGGTACGCGAAGCTGACGGCGTCGAACTCGACCGCGCGCGGCGCCGCGGGCGCCGGCGCCGGGCTGGCGGGCGCGACGATCGCGGGCTGCGCGTCGAGCAGCTCGAAGAGGCGCTCGGTGGCGCCCGCCGCGCGCTGGATTTCGCCCCAGACCTCCGACACGGTGCCCGCGCCGGTCGCCACGATCGCCGCGTAGAACACGAACGCCGAGAGCTCGCCGGCGCTCATGCGCCCGGCGAGCACGTCGTGGCCGCCCACCCACAGGATCACGCCCACCGCGCAGAACGCGATCAGCATCACCGCCGCGATGAGGAAGGCCTTCTGGCCGATGCGCGCCGATGCTGCCTCGTAGGCGGCTTCGGCGTGCCGCGCGAACTCCGCGCGGTCGAGGTCCTCGTGCGCGTAGGCCTGCACGGTGCGCACCTCGTGCACCGCCTCGTCGATGTGCGCGGCGACGTCGGCGACGCGGTCCTGGCTCGCGCGCGAGAGCTTCCGCACGCGCCGCCCCAGCAGCAGGATCGGCACCAGCGTCGCCGGCACGCCGAGCAGCACGAGCAGCGCGAGCTTCCAGCTGGTGATGAACAGCATCGCCGCCGCTCCGAGCATCATCAGCAGGTTCCTGACGAACATGGACAGGCCGTAGCCGATCACCTGTTGCAGCACCGTGGCGTCGCCCGCCAGGCGCGAGATCACCTCGCCGGTGCGCGCCGACTCGAAGAACGACGGCGCGAGGCCCAGCAGGTGGTCGAACACCGCGCGGCGCAGGTCGGTCACCACGCGCTCGCCGATGCTCATCATCAGGCGGAAGCGGAAGTAGGTGGCCACCGCAAGCACCGCGGCAAGCGCCACCACGGCGGCGAGCGCCTGGTCCAGGAGCCGCGGCTCGCCGCTGCCGAAGCCGCGGTCCACCACGTACTTGAGGCCCTGGCCGAGCGCCAGCACGCAGGCCGCGGCGACCACCAGCGCGACGAGCGCGGCGGCAATCCGCCCGCGGTACGGCGCGAGGAATCGCGCCATGCGCAGCATCGCGTTCATGGGGTCACTCTACCTCAGCCCTCGCGCCGCGCGCCATGAGTGCGCGCACGCTGACGCAGAAGCGGCGCTAGCTTGCAGACGCGCGCAGAGGCGGTGCGCAAGCTAGCGCGCGTAGAAGCGGAAGTGGTTGCGGCCTGACTGCTTCGCGCGGTACATCGCGGCGTCGGCGTTGCGCAGCAGCGCGTCGCCGTCCCCCGCGTCGGCGGGGTAGATCGAGATGCCGATGCTCGCGCCGATGCGGAACTCGCGCCCGTCGGCGCGGAACGGCGGCTGGAGCGCGCGCAGGATCTTCTCGGCCACCACGCCGCAGTCGGCGTCCTGCGCCAGGTCGGGGATGACGATGACGAACTCGTCGCCGCCCTGGCGCGCGAGCGTGTCGGCCTTGCGCACGCAGCCCGCGAGGCGCGCGGCCGCCTCGCGCAGCACGGCATCGCCCGCGCGGTGCCCGAGCTCGTCGTTGACGCGCTTGAAGTCGTCCAGGTCCACCAGCATCGCCGCCACGCGGCGATCGCGCCGCTGCGCGAGGTGCAGCGCCTGGCGCAGGCGGTCGTCGAGCAGCCGCCGGTTGGGCAGCCCGGTAAGCGTGTCGTGGTACGCGAGGAAGCGCTCCTCCTCCTCGCGGCGCTTGCGCACCGTGATGTCCTGCGACACGCCGATCATGCGCCGCGGGCGGCCCGAGGCGTCGGGCAGCGTCTTGGCGTGCGTGGAAAGCCAGGTGACCTCGCCATCGCGGCCCACCACGCGGTACTCGCTGCTGCAGGGACCGGCCCGCTCCCAGGCCGCGGTCACCGCGGCCAGGTAGCGCTCGCGGTCCTCCGGGTGCACCATCTCGCGGTACTCGCTCCAGCGCGTCGCCTGGCCGTCGGCCAATTCGCTGGAGCGCGCCGGATTGCGGCCCCAGTGCAGGCGGTCGGTGTCGCGGTCCCATTCCCAGTAGACGAGTTCCGCCGCGTCCACCGCAAGCCGCAGCTTCTCGACGCTTTCGTGCAGCGCCGCGGCGGCGGCGCGCTCCTCGGTGATGTCGCGCGCCGTGCCTGTCGCGCCGGTGATCGCGCCGCGCGCGTCGCGCAACGGCACGGCGTTGATCGACAGGTCCACGTTCGAGCCGTCGCGCCGCTGGTGGCGCGTCTCGTGCCGGAACACCGCCTCGCCGGCGAGCACGCGCGCGAACACCGCGGCATCGCGCTCGCGCAGCTCCGGCGCGGTGAGCTCCTGCAGCGGGGTGCCCACCAGGTCCGCCGCCTTGCAGTCGTAGATGCGGCGCGCCGCCGCCGGGTTGAGGTAGGTCCAGCGCCCCTCGAGGTCGCACGACCACACCAGGTCGTTCGAGGTTTCCACGAGGCTGCGGTACAGCGCCTCGCTGCGGCGCAGCGCCTGCTCCGCCGCGTGGCGCTCGGTGACGTCGGAGAACACCACGATGGCCGAGTCGAGCGGCGCCTCCGGGTTCACCGCGCGCGCGAGTGCGCGGCACCACAGGCGCGCGCCATCCTTGCGCGCGAGCGGACCCTCGCCCTGGTAGATACCGCCGCTGCGCAGCTCCTCGTACATGCGGCCCGCCTCGCGCCAGGACTCTTCGTTCGGGTAGAGCGCGCGCGCCGAGCGCCCGTGCAGCTCGCCGGGCGCGTAGCCCAGCATGCGCTCCAGGCGCGCGTTGCAGCGCCGGATGATGCGGTTCTCGAGGAACGCCACGCCGGCGGGCAGCACTTCCAGCACCATGTGCTCCTCGTCGAGCAGGGCCTGGTAGGCGGCCTGCGCCAGGCGCGTGCCGGTGACGTCGATGAACACGCTGACCGAGCCGCCGCGCCGCGTGGCGACGAAATGCCCCTGCTTCCAGCGCCCGTCGCGCGTCTGGTACTGGCGCACCGATGCGCCGCGCTTGCGGCGCTCGAGCCGCCCGGCGATCCACGCCTCGCGCCCCCCGGCCTCCGGTGGCACCACCTCGGCCTCGTAGGCAGCCTCCGCGATGCTGCGGTAGGGCGCGCCCACCAGTTCCTCGGACGAGCGGCCCGCGCCGTAGACGCGCGCGTACTCGTCGTTGCACACCACCAGCCGGTCCTGCCCGTCGAACACGGCGATGCCCTCGGGAAAGCCCTCGATGGCGTCGCGCAGCTGCTCTTCGCTCGTCGCCACGCGCTCGAGCAGCGTTTCCTTCTCGACGCGCGCGCGCAGCGCGCCCACGACGTTGCGCTGGATGTCGCCGAAGACGCGCACCATCACCGCCCCGAACACCAGCACCACGCCGCCCATCAGCTGGTAGGTGCGGTCGGCCTGCGCCAGGAGCTGCACGGCCATCGCCGCGAGCGGCAGCAGGGAGTAGGCATAGAAGGTGAGCGCGCTCGAGGCGTAGACCCCGCCCGCGCCTACCAGGCTGCCGGTCGCGACGAAGAACAGCGCGAACTGCCGCGGCGGGTCGCTCTCGGGAAACAACACCACCAGCGGAAAGCTCCAGGCTGCGCCTGCGGCGAGCGCGCCCAGCGCAAAGCGCCGCTCCCAGGCGAGTGCCTCCTCCGGGCGGGCCGCCGCGCGCCGGTAGGCGCCGTGCAGCGCCAACCGCGCCACCGTGATCGCCACCACGGTGGCGAACCAGGCGAGCAGCACGCCGCGTCCGGGAAGCTCCCAGAGCAGCACCAGCATGATGGCCGCGACGACCGGCGAGGAAAAGTACACCGAGCGCCCGACGCCATAGAGCGCCGCGACGCGCGCCGCCTGCAGGCGGCTCTCGCCGGTCTCGCTAGGGAGCTTGAAGCTCGGCGCGTTCAACTTGCACCAGGCAGTCGTAGACGGTCGCCCCGCCGCCGAGATCGGCGGTGCGCT
>DASWBP010000194.1:0-4754 GCA_036390555.1 Burkholderiales bacterium
GGACGCCGAGGCCCACGCCTGGCGCGCCGCATCGGCATAGTCCGCGCGCACCATGTGGATGGCGGCGCGCCAGGCGTGGGCCTCGGCGTCCCGCGGGTCGCGCCTTGCGGCGAGCGCAAGGTCGGCGAGCGCGCCGTCGAAGTCGTGGCGGTACTGGCGCAGCAGGGCACGCAGCACCAGCACCCCGGCGGGGGCATCGTCGCCGCTGGCCCAGGGCGCGAGCGCCGCCTGCGCGTAGCCGATGTAGCGGGGGTCGCCTTCGGCCATTGCCAGCTGGAAGTAGCGCCGCACCAGCGGCTCGACGGCGGCGGGGTCGGCCGGGGCGACACTCGCTGCGGCGCGCAGCGCGCGCAGCTCGCCCCCCGCCGGGTCTAGCGCCCGCAGCGGCAGGCGCTCCAGGACCTCCCGGTCGTCCCCGGGCACCCGCGGGGTGGCCAGGGCGACCGAAACCGCGAGCCCTGCAAGGGCGGCGAGGAATGTCTTCGGCATGCGGGAAATTGCGGAAAATACAATAATATCATAGGGCTACAGTTCCTCCAGCGATCCCGTCCGGAATGCCGGCGGCGGACCGGTTTCGCCGGGAGGCGGGGGTGCGGCAGCGCCAGCAGTCAACCGCGGCGCGACTGCGGCGTTATAGGCAGCGGGAGTGTCACGCACTCATTGCGGGGACCCCCTTGGACGACACCATACCTAGGAGAAACTGATGAGCAAGCTTCTGACCGTGATCGCGGCCGCCATGTTCGCAGCCGTTAGCGCTTCTGCCTTTGCTGCGTCGCATGCCGGCGCGCCCATGAAGGAGGGCACGAAGGCCGATGCGAAGAAGTCCGATGCGAAGAAGGCCGATGCGAAGAAGGCCGCGCCGAAGAAAGCCGACGCGAAGAAGGCCGCCCCGAAGAAGGACGAAGCGAAGAAGTAACTCGTCGCTTCCCGATGAAGGCAGGGCGCAAGCCCTGCCTTTTTCATTTATGCGTCAGCTGATTTTCGCTCTCGCCTTCGTCGCCGCCGGAGCCGCCGCCCAGCAGCCGGCGCTGCGCTCGGTCGAACTGGGCGCCGGCATGCACCTGATCCGCGCGGAGGTCGCCGACCGCGATGCCACGCGCGCCCTCGGCCTGATGCGCCGGACGTCGCTGCCGCCCAACGGCGGCATGCTGTTCGTCTTCGACGAAGACGCTGTCCATTGCATGTGGATGAAGAACACCCTGATTCCGCTGTCGGTCGCCTTCCTCGATGCGCAGGGCGCCATCATCAATATCGCGGACATGCAGCCGCACAGCGAGCAGTCGCATTGCGCGGCCCGCCCGGCGCGCTACGCGCTGGAAATGACGCAGGGCTGGTTCGCGCAGCGCGGCATCCGTGCCGGCACTTCCCTGCGCGGCTTGGATAAGGCCACGCAACTGCGCCAGAAGTAACGGGGAGCCGCGTGGCTCCCCCTGTTCCGTTCCTAGAGCCCGCCGTTCTGCTGCGCCACCATGCAATACAGCATGGGAATCGACAGCATGGTGTTCAAGCGCGAGGTGAGCATCGCCATGCGCGCCGCCTTCGCCTTTTCCTCGGCCGCTACGGTGACCATGCCGAGCGCCTTCTTCTGGTTCGGCCAGATGATGAACCAGACGTTGAACGCCATCACCAGCCCGAGCCACATGCCGATGCCGATGGCGGTGAACGGGCGCTGCAGCGACAGTGCCTGCACCAGGTACTGGTTCATGCCGCCCAGCAGCAGGCCGGTCACCACGGTGGCGAGCGCCGCCCAGCGGAACCAGAACAGCGCCGTCGGCGCAATCACCTTGCCCACGGCCGGCTTCTGCTCGTCCGGGATCTTGGGCATCGAGGGGATCTGCACGAAGTTGAAGTACCACAGCAGGCCGATCCACATCACGCCCGAGAGCACGTGCAGCCAGCGGAAGAAGAACGCCCACCACGCATGCGAGCCCACGGCGATCCAATTGCCCGTGGCCTGCCCGACGATCAGCAGGATGACCACCAGCACGACGACGCCGGCGACGACAGTGCGGCCGAGAGACTGGAAGATGGCGCCCATGGATGTCTCCTTTCAACGCTTGTGATGAAGGGCGAAAAAAGTCTAGCACACAGGCGCGGTGGCGCTCAGACCCCTTGCGCAGCGTGGTTTCCCCCTGGCAGCAGCGTAAAGGACCGGCGCGCGAAATCCGGATCCTCGACGCGGTCCGCGAGCGCGGCGAGCGCCTGGTCCTCGTGGACGAACACGTTGTCCTCGCCGATGATGCGCCGCGTTCCGGTCGCGCCCAGCACGTCGAGCACCTGCTTCTTCAGGCCGCTGAAGGCCAGCGTGACGCCATTCTCCTTGAAGCGCTCGACCAGGTGCCGCACGACCTCGTCGCCGGAGGCGTCGATCTGGTTGATGCCGTCGGCCACCACCAGGATCTGGCGCGCCTTGGGGAAGCGCGTCAGGACGTCCAGCAGCGAGTCCTCGAAATAGGGCACGTTGGCGAAGTACAGTTGGCCGTCGAAGCGCACGGCCACCACGTGCGCCGAGAGCGGCAGGCCGTGGACGGCGGCATCGCGCAGGGTCCCGTCCGCATGGCGGCCGAGCACGGCGACGCGCGGCCGCATCGTGCGATACAGGTAGAGGAACACCGACAGCCCCGCGCCGACCAGGATCCCCAGGTCGAGATGCGGCGCGAGGGCGAGCGAGGCGCCGAAGGTGAGCGCCGCGGCGATGCCGTCGTGGCGCTGCGCGCGCCAGGCGTTGCGGATGGCGCCCAGGTGCACCAGCGACACCACCGCCATCATGATGACGGCCGCGAGCACCGCCTGCGGCAGGTGGTGAAGGAGCGGGGTGAGCAGTAGCAGCGTCAGCATGACGATGGCGGCGGCCACCACGGAGGAAAGGCCGGTGCGCGCGCCCGCCTGGAAGCTGACCGCCGAGCGCGAGAACGAGCCGCTCGCGGGAAAGCACTGCGTGAAGCTGCCGGCGAGGTTGGCGAGCCCCTGGCCGAGCAGCTCCTGGTTGGCGTCCAGCCGCTGGCGCGTGCGCGCGGCGATGGCCTTGGCAATGGAAATGGCTTCCATGAAGCCGATGAGCGAGATGATCAGTGCGGTGCCGAACAGGCTGGCGAGCGTCGCGAGCTCGAGCCGCGGCGCCTTCAGCTCGGGCAGGCCGGCCGGAATGGCGCCGACCACCTCCCCGCCGCCGGCAAAGCGAATGCTCCCCGCGTCCAGCGAGGCGATGCGCCAGCGGGGGCCGCCGCTGCCTGCGGTTCCGGCAGGCTGGAAGCGCACGGCGCCCGCGGCGTCCGTCGCCTGCTCGAACACGAGCTTGCGCAGCAGGCGCAGGCGGCGGCGGTTCTCGGCCACGCGTGAGTCGATGCGCAGGTTGAGCAGCTCGATCTCGTAGTTGAGCGCCGCGACATGCTGTGCCGCGTCCCGCCGGCTCCTGTCGGTGCGCGCGAGCTCCGCTTGCTTGGCGAGGCGCTCGGCGAGCAGCGCGTCGACCCGGCTGGCCGCCTCCAGATAGTCCGCGGCGAGGGCGCGCGCTTCCGGATCGGAGATCTGCGCCAGGGTTCCCGTGGCGCTGCGCTCGAAGCCGATGCTCGCGCTGACGGCGGTGGCGACGGCCACCGTGATCAGCACCCCCGGCCACCTCGGCAGGAAGCGGCGGAAGGCGAGCATTGCAGCGAGCGCGACGGCGCCGAAGGCGAGCGTCGGCCAGTGCGTATCGGGCAGCTGCTGCAGCACGCCCCAGACGTCGGCGAGGAACACGTCGCTGCGCGGCATCGGCACGCCGAGCAGCTTGTTGAGCTGCGACAGCGCGATGATGATCGCGGCGGCGCTGGTAAAGCCGGCAATCACCGGATGCGACAGGAAGTTGACGACGAAGCCGAGACGGAAGGCCCCGAGCGCCAGCTGCATGCAGCCCACGAGGAACGTCAGCGCAATCGCCAGGGCCACATACTGCGCCGAGCCCTGCGCGGCAAGCGGCGTGAGCGCGGCGGCGGTCAGCAGGGAGACGACCGCGACCGGCCCGGTCGCCAGCTGCCCGGAGGAGCCCCACAGGCCGCCGACCAGCACCGGCAGCAGCGCCGTGTACAGGCCGTAGTGCGCAGGCAGCCCGGCGAGCTGCGCGTAGGCCATGGACTGAGGCACGAGCACCAGCGCGACGGTCACGCCAGCGACGACGTCGGCGCGCAGCGCGCCGCCGCTCATCGGCACCCACTTGAGAAACGGGAAGATGCGGGGCAGCCAGCCCATGGCGGGCGGAACTATAGCGCGGCCGCTCGCGGCTACCCGGCGTCGCCGGCGCTTTGGGAGGTCTGCGCTGGGCTGCCGAGAGGGACGCCCTGGCACTCCTTGAAGATGCGGGCGGTGCAGCGCTCGCACACCGAGCGGTCCAGGCGGGGGAAGATCGACGCAATGGCGTCGCGCTTGGCGGCAAAGCTCGCCTCGCGGGAGAAATAGCTCGCGAACGCCGAGCCGTGCAGCATCTCCGCCGCAGACTCGCGCAGGCCGTGAAAGTACAGCGCGCCGCCGCGCGCGTGCCGGCGGCTCGCCTCGCGCGCCAGCAGCGCGGCCCCCGCCACGTCGACAAAGTTCATGCTCTTGGAGAGCACCAGCAGGTGCTTCTGCGCCGGGCGGCGCTCCTCGACCTGCGCCAGGTACTCGGCCACGTGGTCCACGGCGCCGAAGTAGAGCGAGCCCTCGATGCGCAGAATCTGCAGTTGCGGGCACTCGGGCTCGCCCGCGCGCCGCTCGCGGAAGCGGCGTTGCGGCGACGCCGG
>DASWBP010000195.1:0-5738 GCA_036390555.1 Burkholderiales bacterium
CTGCAGCCGGCGAGCAGCAGCGCGAGGCAGGCGAGCGCGGCGCGCAATACCCTCACCAGTAGGTCTCCACCGTGATGTGGCCTGGCGCGCGCCGCCGGTGCTTGCGCATGCCGCGCGCCGCGAGCGCGGCCGTGACATCCGTCACCATCTGCGGGTTGCCGCACAGCATCGCCTGCGAGCGGGCGGCGGAAAGCTCGGTGGCCGCCGCGCGCTCCAGCCGACCGTCGGCGATCGCCGCGGGGATGCGGCCTTCGAGCGCGCCGGGCGCCTTTTCGCGGCTGACGAAGGCAACGCGGCGGAAGCGCTCGCCGCGTGCGCCGGCGACGGCCTCGAGCAACTCGCCGTACACCTGCTCGTCGGCGGTGCGCGTCGCGTGCACGAGGACCACCCGGCGAAAGCGCTTCCAGGGCTCTTCGCTCCGCAGGATCGAAAGGAAGGGCGCAAGGCCCGTGCCGGTCGCGAGCAGCCACAGGTTCTCCGCGTCGGGCACTTCGGACAAGACGAGAAATCCGGCGATTCCCGGTGCGACGTGGACCAGGTCGCCCGCGGAGAGCGCCGCGAGCCGCGGCGTAAGCGGGCCTTCCGCGACGATGTTGTAGTAGAACTCGTGAGGCTCCATGCCGGGCGGGTTGACGAACGAATACGGCCGGGCCACGCGCTCGCCCGCGACATCCAGGGCGAGCTTGACGAACTGGCCCGCCTGGAACGGGCCGAGCGGCGCCGCCACCTGCAGGCTGAGAAGCCGGTCGGTCCAGTGCTTCTGGCCGACCACCCGGCCTTCGAGCCACCTGCTCATCGCACCTCGATTATATTCGGGCGGTGAGCTCGCTCCTCCCGTTTGCCGGCGGCGGCTACGCCTTCCTGGAGGGGGTTTTCCCTTACTCGCAGGGCGTCGTGGCGCTGCCCGGCTACACCCTCGAGCGGGCGCGCTTCGCGCGCCACGTGCCGCTCGACGAGGGCTTCCGGCGCATCGCGGCGTTCCTCGCCGCCCGGGGGCTGGCGCGCACGGCGCTGTGCGCCGCGGAGCTGCGCTCGCCCAAGCCCTTCAGCTTCGGCGGCTTCGGCGACTTCAACCGCGGCTACGTCGACGTGCTGAAGGAGTGGGGCATCTTCCGCGACGGCTTGAACCCGGTGGCGCGCTCGAACGTGGCGCCCGAGGTCGGCGCGCCGGCGCAGCCCGGCTTCCATGCCTTCAGCTATGCGGTTCCCTCAGCGGGCGCAGCGCCCGCCTTCGTCGTCGCCGGCAGCGGCGAATGGCCCGAAGGCAGCCGCTTTCCCGAGGACATCGTGGCGCGCGGCGACCTCTCGCCCGCGGGCCTCGCCGCCAAGGCGCACTGGGTGCTCGACATGATGTCCAGCCGCTTGCGCGGCCTGGGCGCGTCCTGGGACGCGGCCAGCGTCACGCAGGTGTACACGGTGCACGACTTCCATCCCCTGATGCGCGAGATCGCCGCGCGCGCCGGCGCGAGCACCCTCGTGTGGCACTACTGCCGGCCGCCGATCGCGGAGATCGAGTTCGAGATGGACGTGCGCGGCGTCAGCGCGGAGCTGACACTGCCTTAGCGCCGCGCTTCGCCCAGGCGTCCAGCGTGGCGCCGAGGATGCCCTTGGGCATGTAGATGATGAACAGCACCAGCATCAGCCCGTAGACCGCCAGGTCCAGGGCCGGAAACTGCTTGAAGGCATCCCCGAGCGCCAGGCGCAGGCCTTCCTGCAGCAGCAAGGTGAACACCGCGCCCACCGTCGGCCCCAGCAGCACGAACATGCCGCCGGCGATGACGCCGAACACCATCTGCAGCGAGACGCCGATGCCGGAGACCGTCTCGGGGTTGATGTAGGTCTGGTACAAGGCGTAGAGCACGCCGCCGAGGCTCGTCATCACCGCCGAGATCAGCGTGACGAAGAGCTTGGACTTGGTGACGTTGATGCCGATCGAGGCGGCGGCATCCTCCTCCTGGCTGATCGCCTCCAGCGCGAGGCGCGTCATGCTGCGGTCCACGCGCACCCAGACCCAGAGCCCTAGGAGCCAGAACGCGAGGATGACGTAGAACCAGACGGTCTTGTCGGAGAACTGCAGCGCAATGAGGGACCCGGTGTTGCCCTGCGTGAGCGCGGTGTTCGGCGTGGCGCCGAGCGAGCCGCCGGTCTGGTCGCGCAGCGCGACGATGACGAGGCGTGTGACTTCCGAGAGCGCGAGCGTCACCAGCGCGAAGTAGTGGCCGACGATCTTGAAGCGGAAGCACGGGATGCCGATCACCAGCGCGACGACGACCGAGGCGATCACCCCGGCGAGCGCGCCCAGCCAGGGCGAGACGCCGAAATGGTTCCACAGCATCACCACCGAATAGGCGCCGATGCCGAGGAAGGCGCCGTGGCCGAAGCTCACCATGCCCAGCCGCCCCATGATGGACCAGCTGGTGTACACGTAGGCCCACAGCAGGCACATGATCACCAGGTGCAGCGGATAGTTGCCGATGCCGGCGAGCGGCACCGCCGCGAGCAGCGCGAGTCCCACCAGGGCGAGCGCCTTCATCGCGAGGACCCGCCCAGCAGGCCCTGCGGGCGCCAGAACATCACCGCGATGAAGAACACGAAGGCGATCACGTAGCCCCACTCGATGTGGAAGAAGAACCCGCCCACCGAGATGAACTGGGCGAAGATGAAGGCGGCGATCAGGCCGCCGAGCATGTTGCCCAGGCCGCCGAGCACGCAGATGAGGAAGGTGATCGGCCCGAAGGACAGGCCGATGGCGGGATGGATGTCGTATTGCAGCACCAGCAGGCAGCCGCCCAGTCCCGCCAGCGCGCCGCCGAGCGCCGAGGTGATGGTGAAGATGCGGCCCGGGTTGACGCCCATCAGCGGCATGATCTGCCGGTCCTGGCTGATGGCGCGGATCGCGGTGCCGACGTAGGTGCGCGAGAGGAACAGCCAGGTCGCGGCCACCCCGGCCACCGCCACCGCAAACGCGATGAGGCGCGCCATGGAGAAAGACATCTCGCCGATGGCGATCGGCGGGAGTTTCACGCCGAGGTTCCTGAACTCGATGCCGAAGGCGAGCGTCGCCGCCGCCTGCAGGAAGAAGAGCATGCCGCCGGTGACCAGCAGCTGGTTGATGGGCTCGGCGGCGAGGACCGGGCGGATGACGAACTGGTGCATCAGCGCGCCGAGCAGGGCGACCACGGCGATGCCCGCCGCCATCGCCGCGACCAGCGGCCAGCCCTGCTGCACGTGCAGCGCATAGACGGTGTACATGCCGATCATCATCATCTCGGCGTAGCAGATCCACACCACGTCGATGACGCCGAAGATGAGGTTCAGCCCGAGCGACAGCAGCGCGAGCAGGCCGCCGAGCAGGATGCCGTTCAGCACCGCTTCCAGCAGGAAGATGTCGAAGACGTCCATGCTCAGAGCCCCAGGTAGGCCTTGCGGATTTCCGCGTCGCCGAGCAGCTTGGCGGCGTCGCCGCTCGCCTTGATGCGCCCGGTCTCCAGCAGGTAGGCGCGGTCCACCACCTGCAGCACCTGGCGCACGTTCTGCTCGACGATCAGCACGGTATAGCCCTCGGCGCAGATGCGCTTGACCAGGGCGAAGATCGACTGCACCACCACCGGCGCGAGGCCCGCCGAGGGCTCATCCAGCAGCAGGAGCTTCGGCCCGCTCATCAGCGCGCGGCCGATGGCGCACATCTGCTGCTCGCCCCCGGAGAGCGTGCCCGCGGGCTGCGCACGCCGCTCCTCCATGCGCGGGAACAATGAGTAAACGAACTTCAGGCGCTCGGCGAAGCGCGCGCGCGCCGCCGGCAGGAACGCGCCCATGCGCAGGTTCTCCTCGACCGTGAGGCGCGGGAACAGCCGCCGGTTCTCCGGCACGTGCGCGATGCCGCGCGCGATCACCTCGTGCGCCGGCACCGCGTCCAGGCGCGCGCCCTCCATGGTCATTTCCCCCGCGGTCGCGTCGATCAGCTTCGAGATCACGCGCAGCAGCGTGGTCTTGCCCGCGCCGTTGGGGCCGATCACCGCGACCGACTCGCCCGCCTTCACCTCCAGGCTCACGCCGAACAGCGCCTGGAAGGAGCCGTAGCCCGCGGAGACGTTGCTGAGCGTCAACATCAGCGCGCGCGCCCGGCCACGGTCTGCTGCACCTCGGCGGCGTCGGTGCCGAGGTACACCTCGATCACCTTCGGGTCGTGCGCCACCTCGGCGGGCTTGCCCTGCGCGATCACCTCGCCGTGGTCGAGCACGATGCAGCGGTCCACCACGCGCATCAGCGCGCCCATGATGTGCTCGACCCAGATGATGGTGATGCCGCGCTCCCTGCGGATCATCGCCAGCATGTCGGCAGCCTGCTCCATCTCGGCGCCGTCCAGGCCGCCGAGGGACTCGTCGGCGAGCAGGACTTTGGGCTGCGTCGCCAGCGCGCGCGCGAGCTCGAGCTTCTTCAGCCCGGCGGCGCCCAGGCCGTCCACGCGCGCCTGCGGGCCGCTGGGCAGCTTGACGAGCTCCAGCGCCTCGCGCGCCATCGCCCAGGCGCGCTCGCGGCTCGGGTGCTCGCCGCGGCCGTAGAAGGCGGCGAGCGCCACGTTCTCCAGCAGCGAGAGCTTGCGGAACGGGCGCGGGATCTGGAAAGTGCGCGCGATGCCGCGGTGCGAGACGGCGGCGGGCGGCAGGCCGCCGATCTCCTCGCCGAGGAAGCGCACCGAGCCGCCGCTGGGCGCGTACAGCCCGGCGATGACGTTGAAGGTGGTGCTCTTGCCCGAGCCGTTCGGCCCGATCAGGCCGAGGATCTCGCCCTGCTCGAGCTTGAAGGAGACGCCGGAGACCGCGGCGAAGCCGCCGAACCTCTTGGTCAGACCGCTGACTTCAAGCACCGCCTCAGCGCCCGCTGTTGGCCGCCATCACATCGTGTGAGGATGGCCGCAGTTACATCGCGTACGGATGTCCCTTGGGGAAGGGCACGATCGGGTCGGTGGTGCGGATCGCCTTCGGCCAGGCGATGTAGGTGCGGCCGTTCACGTACTGCATGACCACTGGCGAGGAGCGCTCGTTCTGGCCGGCCATGGCGTGCCCGGGCGGGAAGAACTTCACGCCGTAGCCCTGGATGGTGCCGCCCACCGGGATGTCGGTGTCCAGGGACGCCTTGCGCAGCGCCTCGGGGTCGATGCCGCCGTACTTCTTGATGGCACGCGGCAGGACGTCGGTGAAGAAGATCCACGACTGGTTGAAGCCCATCGAGGCATGCGGCGGCAGGTCGGCCGGGCCCTTCACCGCCTCGTAGCGCTTCACCATCTCGCGCGTCAGCTCGCCCAGTCCCGGCTTGAGCGTCTTCGGATCGAGCAACTGCGCCGCCACAGGATCCACGTTGAAGAAGTAGTTGACGTCGGTGCCGAAGGTCTCCATCAGCTTGCCGATCTGGCCGTAGCCCGCGCCGTGCCCGATGATCGCCTTGAACTTCAGGCCCTGCTCGCGCGACTGGCGCAGGAACAGCGTGATGTCCGGGTTGTAGCCGGTGTGCAGCAGCACGTCCGCGCGCGCGCGCTTGAGCTTGGTCACCAGGCTCGAGAGGTCGGGCGAGGACGCCGCGTAGCCCTCTTTCAGCGACACCTGCATGCCGAGCGCCTTGCACTTGGCCTCGTTGCCCATCGCCACGCCGGCGCCGTAGGGGCCGTCCTCGTAGATGATGGCGACCTTCATGTCCTTCACCGCCTTGCCGAACTTCTCCTTGGCGTTCTCGGCGACGTA
>DASWBP010000196.1:0-5905 GCA_036390555.1 Burkholderiales bacterium
TCGTCGCGCTCATCCCATGGCTGGGGGCGCTCGTCGCCTTCCTCGCCCTGATCGCGGGCATGGGTGCGATGGTCCTGATGCTCAAGCCGCGCGTTGGCGCCACCGTAGGCTGAGAGCGGACGCCGGGCCGCGGCTAGTGCAGCCTCGGGGTCCCTGGGGCGGGCGGGCGTTCCTCGCCCACCAGCCCCGCCAGCTCCCAATCGCCGGTGCCGGTGTCATGGCGCAGGATCAGCGCGCGGCCGTCCTCCGCCTTCACCTTGAAGTAGCGGTGCCCGGGGGAGAGCCAGCGGTCGAGGATCTCCAGCACCGCGAGGCGCCGCGTGTCCAGCGTGAAGGCGCGCGGCTCCTCTTCGCCGCGATAGCCGGCATGGCACTCGACGCGGATCTTCATCTGCGCGCATCCTGAACCCGATTTCGCCCCCGGGCAAATGCGCGGGCGCGCGCCGCGCGCCTCAGGCCGCGGGGTCGATCGCCGCGAGCGCCTTGCCGATCTCGCCGGCGCTCGCGGGGCGCACCAGCCGCGCGACTTCCCTGCCGTCCGCGAGCATCACCAGCGTGGGCCACAGCTTCACGCCGTAGGAGCGCCCCAGGCGCTTGCCGCTGGCGTCGGCGACCTTCAGGTGCCGCACGCGCGGGTGCGCGGCGAGCGCTTCGGCGATGAGCGGCTGCGCGCGGCGGCAGTGCCCGCACCACGGGCTGCCGAACTCGAGCAGCGTGGGGCCTTGCAGCGCGTCCACCTCGGCGCGCGCGGGCTCGGCTTCGGCGTAGTCGGCGATCACGGGCGCGGAGTGTGCCCGTTCCGCGGCGTTTCGGCCAGTGGCGTGCGCCGCGCGCTCACGCGGCGCCACGCCGGGAGCCGACGTCGCCCGCGCCTGCGGCTACGGTTGCGGGCAGCCGCAAAAGAAGTTGCGGTCGCCGAACACCTGGTCCACGCGCTTCACCGGCGGCCAGTACTTCTGCTCGCGCAGCGCCGGCAGGGGATAGGCGGCCTGCTCGCGCGTATAGGGATGGCGCCAGTCGCCCGCCAGCTCCTCGGCAGTGTGCGGCGCATTGCGGATCGGGTTGTCCTCGCGCGGCCAGTCGCCCGCGGCGACGCGCTCGACCTCGCCGCGGATGGCGATCATCGCCTCGCAGAAGCGGTCGAGCTCCGCCTTGGGCTCGCTCTCGGTGGGCTCGAACATCAGCGTCTCGTGCACCGGGACGGAGAGCGGGGGGGCGTGGAAGCCGTAGTCGATGAGCCGCTTGGCGACGTCCTCGGCGGAGAGGCCGCAGCGCTCCTTGAGCGCGCGCAGGTCGAAGATGCACTCGTGCGCGTTGCGGCCGCGCGCGCCGGCGTAGAGCACTGGCCAGTGCGGCTTCAGGCGCTCGGCGACGTAGTTGGCGCTGAGCACCGCCGTCTCGGTGGCGCGCCGGATGCCCGCCGCGCCCATCATGCGCAGGTACATCCAGGAAATGGCGACGATGAGCGCGCTGCCCCAGGGCGCCGCGCTGACGGTGCCGTTCTCCTCGGGCAGGCCCGCGTCGCGCACCACCGGGTGCGAGGGGAGGTAAGGCGCGAGGTGCGGCGCGACCGCGAGCGGCCCCATGCCGGGCCCTCCGCCGCCGTGCGGGATGGCGAAGGTCTTGTGCAGGTTGATGTGGCAGATGTCGGCGCCGAAGTCGGCGACGCGCGCGAGGCCCGCCAGCGCGTTGAGGTTCGCGCCGTCCAGGTACACCTGGCCGCCCGCCGCATGCACGAGGGCGCAGATCTCGCCGACCGACTCCTCGTAGACGCCGTGCGTGGAGGGATAGGTGAGCATCAGCGCCGCCACCCGGCCGGCCGACTGCGCGAGCTTCGCCTTCAGGTCGCCGAGGTCCACGTTGCCGCGCGCGTCGCAGGCCACCACCGCCACCTGCAGCCCCGCCATGTGCGCCGAGGCCGGGTTGGTGCCGTGCGCGGAACCGGGGATGAGGCACACGTCGCGGTGGCCCTCGCCGCGCGCGGCGTGGAAGTTGCGGATCGCCACCAGGCCCGCGTACTCGCCGTTGGCGCCCGAGTTGGGCTGCAGCGTCATGTGCGGCAGGCCGGTGATCGCCGCGAGCGCCTCGCCGACGTCGGCGAGCATGCGGTGCATGCCCTCGGCCTGCTCGCGCGGCACGAAAGGGTGCAACGCGGCGAGCTGCGGCCAGGAGATCGGCGCCATCGCTGCGGCGGCGTTCAGCTTCATGGTGCAGGAGCCAAGCGGGATCATGCCGTGCGTGAGCGCGTAGTCGCGGTTCTCCAGGCGCTTGAGGTAGCGCATCATCGCCGTCTCGCTGCGGTGCTCGTGGAACACGGGGTGCTCGAGGATGGCGTCCGCGCGTCGCAGGCCCTGCGGGATGGCCGCGGGCGCGGCGCTCGCGCGCGCGGCGTCGAAGTCCCTGCCGGTCAGCACCCAGGCGAGGTCGGCGACGTCCGCGAGAGTGGTGGTCTCGTCGAGCGTCGCGCCCACGCGGTCGCCGCCGAGGTAGCGCAGGTTGATGCGCCTTTCCTCCGCGCGGCGGCGCGCGGCGGCTTGGTCGAGGCGCCAGGTGAGGGTGTCGAACCAGGCCGGCGACTCCGGCGCGAGCGCCGCCGCGAGCAGGCGCGCCATGAGGTGGGTGCGCTCGGCGATGCGCCGCAGCCCCTCGGGGCCGTGCCAGACCGCGTAGAGCGCGGCGATGTTGGCGAGCAGCACCTGCGAGGTGCAGATGTTGCTCGTCGCTTTCTCGCGGCGGATGTGCTGCTCGCGCGTCTGCAGCGCCATGCGCAGCGCCGCGCGCCCGGCGGCGTCGCGCGTGACGCCGACGATGCGCCCCGGCAGCTGGCGCAGCAGCTCGGCGCGCGTGGCGAGGAAGCCCGGGTGCGGCCCGCCGTAGCCGAGCGGCACGCCGAAGCGCTGCGCCGAGCCGATGGCGACGTCGGCGCCCAGCGCGCCCGGCGACTTGAGCAGCACGAGCGCGAGGGGATCCACGCCGAGCGACACGCGCCCGCCGGCCGCATGGATCTCCGCGATGAGTCCCGAGGGATCGGCGATGCGGCCGCAGGTATCCGGATACTGAAGGTGCGCGCCGAAGACCCGCGCCGGGTCGAGCGCGGCGGACGCGTCGCCCACGACGAGCGGGATGCCGAGCCAGCGCGCGCGCGTGCGCAGCACGGCGATCACCTGCGGGTGGCAAGCTTCGTCCACGAAGAAGGACTTGCCGGCGCTTTGCGTCGAGCGCTGGATGAGGCCCAGCGCCTCGCCGGCGGCCGTCGCCTCGTCGAGCAGCGAGGCGTTCGCCACCGGCAGCCCGGTGAGGTCGATCAGCATCTGCTGGAACGCGACAAGCGCCTCCAGCCGTCCCTGCGCGATCTCGGCCTGGTAGGGCGTGTAGGGCGTGTACCAGCCGGGGTTCTCGAGCACGTTGCGCTGGATCACCGGCGGCGTGAAGGTGCCGCAGTAGCCCATGCCGATGAAGCTGCGCCAGACCTGGTTGCGCCCGGCGAGCGCGCGCAGCTCCGCGAGCGCCTCGGCCTCGCTGCGCGGCGCCGGCAGCTCGAGGGGCGTCTTCTGCCGCAGCGAGGCGGGCAGCGCCTCGGCGATCAGCTCGTCCACCGAGCGCAGCTTCAACTGCGCCAGCATGTCGCGCACGTCGTTCGCGTCCGGGCCGATATGGCGGTCGGCGAAGGCCTCGCGCGCTCCGGCGGCGCGCGCCGCGGATTCTTCGCGCGGCGTCATGCGGCGCTCTTGCGGTAGGCCTCGGCGTCGAGCAGCTCTGCCGCATCGGCGCCCGCGGCGGGCTTCAGGCGATAGAGCCACGCGCCGTAGGGATCCTTGTTCACCCGGCTGGGCTCGTCCTTCAGCGCGGCGTTGGCGGCGACGACTTCGCCAGCGAGCGGCGCGTAGACGTCGGCGGCGGCCTTCACGGACTCCACGACCGCGCAGGCTTCGCCCGCCGCGAGCTTGCGGCCGGCCGCGGGCAGCTCGACGTACACCAGCTCGCCGAGCGTCTCCTGCGCGTGGTCGGTGATGCCGATGCTCAGCGTGCCGTCGGACTCCGCGCGCACCCACTCGTGCGAGCTGGTATAGCGCAGGTTGTCGGGTAGTTTCATCGCTTCCTCCGTTCAGACCAGAATCCTGCCCTGCCGCACGAACGGCGGCTTGACGACGCGCGCTTCGAGCTGCCGGTCGCGCACCGCCACCTGCACGCGCTCGCCCGCGCGGCACGCGAGGGGCAGGCGCGCGAGCGCGATGGAGGCGCGCAGCGTGGGTGAAAAGCTCCCGCTCGTCACCGCGCCTTCGCCGTGCGCGGTGCGCACCGCCTGGTGCGCGCGCATCAGGCCGCCTTGCGTTTCCAGCACCAGGCCCAGGGTCTGGAAGCGGCTGGCGCGCGCGAGCAGGGCCTGCTTGCCGACGAAATCGCGCGCGCTTGCCGGGTTTACGGTCCAGCCGAGGCCGCACTCGAGCGGCGTGACGTCCGTGTCCATGTCCTGGCCGTAGAGCAACATGCCGGCCTCCAGCCGCAGCGTGTCGCGCGCGCCGAGCCCGCAGGGGCGCGCGCCCGCCGCAAGCAGCCGCTGCCACGCCTGCGCCGCGCGCGCGGCCGGCAGCATCAGCTCCAGGCCGTCCTCGCCGGTGTAGCCGGTGCGCGCCACGAACGCGTCCTCGTGCTCCGCACTGCCGAACGGCGCAAGCGGCGATGCAGCCGCGCGCAGCTCGGGCAGCGCCTGCGCGAATTTCTCGCGCGCGCGCGGACCCTGCACGGCGAGGATGCAGAGGTCGCGGCGCGGGCGCAGCCGCACATCGCCGCCCGCCTGCCGCCCGAGCCAGGCCAGGTCGGCCTCCGCGGTCGCGGCGTTCAGCACCAGGCGAAAGCGCGCACCGTCAAGCCAGTAGGCGATGAGGTCGTCCAGGATGCCGCCGTCTTCCGCAAGCAGGCACGAATAAAGCGCCGTGCCGGGCCGCGCGAGGCGCGCCACGTCGTTCGCCAGCACCCGGCGCAGGAAGGCGCGCGCGCCTTCGCCTTCGATGTCGAGCGCCATCATGTGCGAGACGTCGAAAACGCCTGCGTCCCCGCGCACGGCGTGGTGCTCGTCGATCTGCGAGCCGTAGTGCAGCGGCATCTCCCAGCCGGCGAAGTCCACCAGCCTGGCGCCCGCGGCGAGATGCGCGGCATGAAGCGGCGTGCGGCTCAAAGCTGGGGCTCCACGGTTCCGTTGCGTGCCGCTGCGGTAGGGCGCCCCAGTATCGTGCCGCAGCCGCGCGGTCTCTTGATCTGGCGCAAACACGGGCAGGTTCCCGGCGTGATCGAGCCCGATGGGTCGCACGGCGAGGAGCGCGGCCTTGCGCGCACGCGTGACTGCGCAAGCGGCAGCATGGCCGCCTGATCCGGCGCAAGTCCCGCGCCATGCCGGCCTAGCGCGCGCGGCGCCGCCAGAGCTTCTCCAGCTCGCGCGCCGCCACCACGCTTGCCGCGATGCCGCCGCACATCAGCCAGTCGCCGGCGCCGAGCGGCACCGTGCCGAAGGCGCGTTGCAGCGCGGGCAGGTAGATGACCGCGAGCTGCAGCGCGGCTGCGGCCGCGACCGCGAGCCACAGCCAGGTGTTGGCAAACAGCCCCCTTGCGGCACTCTCGCGGTCCGAGCGCGCGCAAAAGACG
Organism: Burkholderiales bacterium; assembly: GCA_036390555.1. Classification (GTDB taxonomy): domain Bacteria; phylum Pseudomonadota; class Gammaproteobacteria; order Burkholderiales; family SG8-39; genus JAABQT01. The sequence goes on from DASWBP010000196.1 coordinate 5,641, forward strand.
TTGGCGAGCTCGAAGACGACGAGCGTATTGAAGGCGAGGGTGCGCGCGTGGTCGGCCTGCCCGCCGCCCTCGATGAGGCCGCCCGGCAGCCCCGCGTCGAGCGCCAGCAGGGTGCCCGCGCCGATGACCAGTGCGGCGAGCGCGATGCCCTGCCACATGCGCGCGGTGATCACGCCTGCGCGCGGATCGCGCGGCGGCCGCCGCATGGCCGCGGGGTCCGCCGGGTCCACGCCGAGCGCTAGCGCGGGCAGGGAGTCGGTCACCA
>DASWBP010000197.1:0-7561 GCA_036390555.1 Burkholderiales bacterium
GAGCGAGGTGGCGAGGATCTTGTTGCGCGGCGAATACAGCAGGTTCGCGCGCGGCACGTGCGTCGCGCAGGCCGGCTTGCACTTGCCGCAGCGCAGGCAGTCCTTCACCGCGTTGGTCACGCTGCCCAGGTCGGTCTGCTCGAGGATCAGCGACTCGGCGCCGATCAGCGAGAAGCTCGGCGTGTAGGCATTCTCCAGGCCGCCTCCCGCCAGGAGCTTGCCGGCGTTGAAGCGCCCCTCGGGATCCACCTCCTCCTTGTAGGCGCGGAACGCCTCCAGCTCCGCGGGCTCGAGGTAGGCGAGCTTGGTGATGCCGATGCCGTGCTCGCCCGAAATCACGCCGCCGAGCGACTTCGCCAGGCGCATGATGCGCGACACGGCCTGCGTCGCGCGCTGCAGCATGGCGTAGTTGTCGGAGTTCACCGGGATGGTGGTGTGCACGTTGCCGTCGCCCGCGTGCATGTGCAGGGCGACGAACACGCGGCCGCGCAGCACGCGCGCATGCACGGCCTCGGCGCCCTCCAGGATCTTCGCGTACATGGCGCCGGCGAAGATGCGCCGCAGCTCCTCGCGCACCTCCGTCTTCCAAGACAGGCGCTCGCGGCGCGACTGCAGCGCCTCGAAGTCCACGTCGATGCCGTTGCGCAGCCGCTGCCAGCGCGCGCGCACTGCGGCGATCAGCTCGAGCGCCTGCTGCGCGCGATCGCCGAGCAGTTCCGGCCGCGGCAGGCGCTCGTCGTGCTGCACGAGCGGCAGCTCGCCCTGAAAATACTCCTCGAGCGCATCGAGCAGCTCGAGCTTGTTGTCGATGGAGAACTCGATGTTGATGCGCTCGATGCCGTCCGAATAGGCGGCAAGCTGCTCGAGCGGGATCACTACGTCCTCGTTGATCTTGAAGGCGTTGGTGTGGCGCGCGATCGCCGCGGTGCGCGCGCGATCGAGCCAGAAGCGCTTGCGCGCCTCGGGCGACACGGCGACGAAGCCTTCTCCGCCGCGCGCGTTCGCCAGGCGCACGACTGCCGAAGCCGCGCTCGCCACCTCGTCCACGTTGTCGCCCACCAGGTCGCCGATCAGAACCATGCGCGGACGCTCGGCGCGCCGCGCCTTGGTGGCGTAGCCGACCGCCTTGAGGTAGCGGTCATCCATGTGCTCCAGGCCCGCGAGGCGCACGCGCGCGAGCTGGTCCACGTAGGCCTTCACCTCGACGATCGCCGGCACGGCGTCGGCCGCCTGCCCGAAGAACTCCAGGCACACGCTGCGCGTATGCGCCGGCATCTTGTGCAGGATGAAGCGCGCAGCGACGATGAGGCCGTCGCAGCCCTCCTTCTGCACGCCGGGCAGCCCGGCGAGGAACTTGTCGGTGACGTCCTTGCCCAGGCCCGGCTTCCTGAAGGCCCGTCCCGGGATCTTGATGGCGCGCTCCTCGACCACCTTCTTCCTGCCCTCGCGCGCCACGCGCCGCACGTGGAACTCGACTTCGTCGGCGTCGTGGATGCGGCCGAGGTTGTGCGCGTAGCGCTCGACCTCGATCCATTCGCCCTGCGGCGTCACCATCTTCCACCAGGCGAGGTTGTCCACCGCCGTGCCCCACAGCACCGCCTTCTTGCCGCCGGCGTTCATCGCCACGTTGCCGCCGATGCAGGAGGCGTCGGCGGAGGTCGGGTCCACGGCGAACACCAGGCCCGCGGCCTCGGCGGCTTCCATCGCGCGGCGCGTCACCACGCCCGCGCCGGCGCGGAGGGTGGGCACCTGGCGCCCTGCGACTCCAGGCAGCTCCACCCACTCCACCGCCGAGAGCAGCTCGAGCTTCTCGGTGTTGAGCACCGCCGAGCGGCGCGTGAGCGGCACCGCGCCGCCGGTATAGCCGGTGCCGCCGCCGCGCGGAATGATGGTGAGGCCGAGCGCGATCAGCTCGCGCACGACGGCGAGCACCTCCTCCTCGGTGTCCGGCGACACCACGACGAAGGGATACTCGACGCGCCAGTCGGTGGCGTCGGTGACGTGCGAGACGCGTGCGAAGCCGTCGAAGCTGACGTTGTCGCGGCGCGTGGCGCGCTTCAGGCGCTTCATCGTCCGCGCGCGCAGCGCGCGCGTGTCCTCGAAGGCGTCGTTGAAGCGCTCCACCGCGGCGCGCGCCACCTCGAGCAGCTGCGCCACCATGCCGTTGTCGCCGCGGCGCGCCTCGATCTCGGCGAGGCGCCGGCGCAGGCCTTCCACCACCTGGCGCCGCGTGCGGCGGTCCTCGACCAGGCCGTCCTCGAGGTAGGGATTGCGCTGGATCGCCCACATTTCCCCCAGCACCTCGTAGAGCATGCGCGCCGAGCGGCCGGTGCGCCGCTCGGCGCGCAGCTCGCTGATCAGGCCCCAGGCAGATTCGCCCAGCAGCCGCAGCACGATCTCGCGGTCGGAGAACGAGGTGTAGTTGTAGGGGATCTCGCGCAGCCGCGCGGGCATTAGGGAGCCTCTGTCCTATTCGCGCGGTGGCGCGTTGCGGCCGGAGCGCGGCGCCGGCTAGGCGCGAGGCCGCAGCGATATGTCGATATCGCAAGGCCGAGCAACAACGCCGGCGCCCGTGTCATCGCGCTATCGTAAGCCAACCATCGAGGACTTCCGGCCGCAACCCGAGGGCGGCGAGCGCCTCTCGCCTTACAGGCTCGCGTGCCGGCTCGCCGCCCAAAGGGACGGGGCGAGTTTTCGCGCATGGCATCGCCATCAGATGCCTCGTGGACATAAAGTACACGTCGGCCTCTGCTGTCTCGCCCTGCACGAAAATCGCCACCGTCGCGCACGCGGGAATAGGTCAGAGGCTCCCTTAGCCGCCCTCCGGCGCGGGCGCCGCGCCGAACACGTCGCGGTAGCTCGCGTAGAAGCTGGCGAACAGCGTAGGCAGCATGATGAGCGCGAGCGGCAGCACCAGGGCCATCGGCGCGAGGCGCAGGGCGCCGCCGGAGGCGAGCACCATCATCAGCAGCAGGAGCGTGGGCAGCACGAACATCACCAGCGCCACCGCCGCGCCGTAGGCGAGGAACGCGCGCCAGTTCATCAGGCTTGCAAAGAAGCTGTAGAACAGCGCCTGCGCGGGGGGCATGGCGTGCCAGGCGACCAGCACCGGCGCGAACCAGAACATCGCCATGACGGGCGCGTAGAGTGCCGCCGCGACGGCGAGCGCCCCGTAGAACCCGGCGTCGGCCGCTTCCTCCTCGGCCGGGCCGCGCCCGGTGAGGAGCCAGCGCGCGAGCATGCCGTCATCGGCGAGCATGGATCCGCCGATCACCAGCGCGAGGCTCGCCAGGTACACGCCGCCCAGCGCGAGCTGCGCGGGCAGGCGCTCGCGAAAGCCCGCCGCGAGCCTCGCCAGCTCGACCGGCTGGTTGCGCGAGGCAGCGCGGCTCGCCGCCATGAAGCCCACCGAGAAAGCCGGCACCAGCACCGAAGCGACACCGACGCCGACCAGCGGCAGCAGGCTGAGGATCGTCATCGCCAGCCAGTAGCCGAACACCAGCGCGAACCAGCCGAGCGGCGCGACGCGGAACATGCGCCAGCCCTCGGCCAGCCAGTGCACGCCGCGCAGCGCGGGGACGACGCGCGAATTCATGCGCCCTCCGCCACCCACGGCGGGGACTGCGCGATGCGGCTCTCCAGCACGCGGCGGAAATGCTCCGGGTCGTGCGCGTGGACGAGCTCGCCCGGCCGCGGCAGGTGCAGGTCGTGCAGGCGCGAGACCCAGAAGCGCAGCGCCGCGGCGCGCAGCAGCACCGGCCAGGCCTCGCGCTCGGCAGGCGCGAAGGGCCGCAGCGCGCGATACGCCGCAAGGAAGGCGCGCGTGCGCGCGGTATCGAGCCTGGCATCCGACGCCGGATCGACGAGGCACCAGTCGTTCGCGCACACCGCGATGTCATACAGCAGGCAGTCCACGCCGGCGAAGTAGAAGTCGATGACGCCCGAGAGCCGCCCACGCTCGAACAGCGCGTTGTCGCGGAACAGGTCCGCATGCACGGGCCCGCGCGGCAGGTCCGGAAAGCGGTGCTGCGCCTGGAACTCCAGCTCGCCTTCCAGCAGCCGCCAGCGCGCGGCATCGAGGAACGGCTGCACGTCGCGCGCCGCCGTGCGCCACCAGCGCGGGCCGCGCGGGTTCTCGAGGTAGGCGGGGTAGGAGCGGCCGGCGAGGTGCAGGCGCGCGAGCAGGGCTCCCAGCTCGCGGCACTCCGCCTCCCCTGGCGAGTCGATCGAGCGGCCGGGGAGCCGCGTGACCAGCGCCGCGGGCTTGCCATTGAGCGCGCCGAGATAGGCGTCCGACAGGTCGGCGATCGGCGCGGGACAGGGAATGCCGTGGCGCGCGAGGTGTGCCATCAGGTTGAGGTAGAAGGGCAGCTCGGCCGCCGGCAGCCGCTCGAAGAGCGTGAGCACGTAGCGGCCCTGCGAGGTGGTGACGAAGTAGTTGGTGTTCTCGATGCCCGACTTGATCGGCTCGAGCTTCTCGAGCGCGCCCACGGAGTAGTGGCGCAGCCAGGCCGCGAGCTGGTCCTGCGAGACGGGGGTGTAGACCGACAAGTCAGTCGAAGGTGAAGATCGGCCACATCGGCACGCGCACGCCGCTGTCCAGCGACTCGCGCCGCTCCCAGTTGCCGTAGCCGCTGGTGTCGAAGAGGTAGTAGGGCCGGCCGCCGGGCGGCGTCACCTTCACCACTCGGCTGCCGCCCTGATAGAACTCCTCGACCTTGTCTTCCTTGCCGGCCGGGATCACCACCACCGGCTCCTCCGGATGGGCCGCAGCCGTGCCGCGCGCCGGCGGCGTCGCCGCGGGCACGGGCTCGAGGGGCGGCGGCGGCGGGACCTCCACGCGCCGGCCCTGCGCGGCGGCGCCCATCGCCGCCAGCAACAGGGCTGTTGCGAGAAGGCGTCGCATGACGCGCAGTTTACTCGATGCGTGGCGCGCACCGCGCGCCGCGGCAGCCTAGAGGTTGAGCAGGACTTCGCGCTCGGCGGGCGAAGGCTCGAAGCCGCGCTTCTCGTAGTAGGAGAAGATGGCGTCCACCACGCCCTGCGGCTCGTCGATCACCTGCAGCAGGTCCACGTCGCGCGCGTCGATCATGCCCTCGGCGACCAGGCGCTCGCGGAACCAGCCGATCAGGCCGCGCCAGAACGGCGCGTGCATGAGGATGATCGGCATCCTGCGCGTCTTGCCGGTCTGCACCAGCGTCAGCGCCTCGAACAGCTCATCCAGCGTGCCGTAGCCGCCGGGCAGGATGATGAAGGCGGTGGCGAACTTCGCGAACATCACCTTGCGCGTGAAGAAGTGCTTGAAGGTGAGGCTGATGTTCTGGAAGCGGTTGGCTTCCTGCTCGCGCGGCAGCTCGATGTTCAGGCCGATCGCGTCCGACTTGCCGGCGTAGGCGCCCTTGTTGGCGGCCTCCATCACGCCCGGGCCGCCGCCCGAGATCACCGCGAAGCCCGCGTCCGACAGCAGGCGCGAGACTTCCTCGGCGAGCGCGTAGTAGTGCGAGCCCGGCGCAACGCGCGCGCTGCCGAACACGGACACCGCGGGACGGATGTTGGCGAGGCGCTCGGTCGCCTCCACGAACTCTGACATAATGCCGAACACCCGCCACGCCTCGCGCGCGTTGAAGCTGCGATCGGGCACCGGCGGTTTCGGCAGCTTTTCCTCAGCCATCTTGTCGGCGAACGCTCCGCAAAAGACGCTCCTGCTGGTGGACGGGTCCTCGTACCTGTACCGCGCCTTCCACGCGCTGCCCGAGCTGAAGAGCCCGGCCGGCGAGCCGACGGGAGCGATCTACGGCGTGCTCAACATGCTAAGGCGGCTCGCCGCGGACTACAAGGCTGAGGCGCGCGCCTGCGTGTTCGACACGAAGGGCCCGACGTTCCGCGACGCCGAGTATCCCGCCTACAAGGCGAACCGCCCGCCGATGGACCAGGCGCTCGCCGCACAGATCGAGCCGCTGAAAGCGGCGTGCGCCGCGCTCGGCTGGCCGGTGCTGGCCGTCGAGGGCGTGGAAGCCGACGACGTCATCGCCACGCTCGCCGAGCACGCCAGGCGCGCGGGCTGGCGCACGGTGATCTCCACGGGCGACAAGGACCTGGCGCAGCTGGTGGAGGAGCGCGTCACGCTCGTCAACACGATGTCGAACGAGAAGCTCGATGCCGAGGGCGTGAAGCAGAAGTTCGGCGTCGCGCCGGCGCAAATCGTCGATTACCTCGCGCTCACCGGCGACGCCGTGGACAACGTGCCCGGCGTGGACAAGGTGGGCCCCAAGACCGCGGCGAAGTGGATCCAGCAGTACGGCTCGCTCGATGCGGTGATGGCGCACGCCGGCGAAATCGGCGGCGTGGTCGGCGAGAACCTGAGGAAGAGCCTCGACTGGCTGCCCAAGGGCAGGAGCCTGCTCACGGTGAAGCGCGACGTCGCGCTGCCGCTCGGCCTCGAGCAGCTCGACGGCCGCGAGGACCGCGAAAAGCAGCGCGAGCTCTTTGCGCGCTTCGGCTTCAGGACCTGGCTCGCCGAGCTTGGCGGCGCGGGCGGCGCGAACGCGAGCGCGCGCACCAGCGCGGCCGCCACGGCGAGCAGCGCCACGGCGCCCGCAGCCGCTTCCGCGGCGGCCCCTGCCGCCGGCGCGACGCGCCGCAGGTACTCGACGATCAATGACGAGCGCTCGCTCGCCGAGTGGCTCGCGCGCATGGAGAAGGCGCCGCTCGTGGGATTCGACACCGAGACTACGGGCCTGGAGCCGATGACCTCCACCCTGGTGGGCATGTCCTTCGCCTTCGGCGACGAGGCCGCCTACCTGCCCCTTGAGCACCAGTATCCCGGCGCGCCCGAGCAGATGGGCGTGGCGCGCGCGCTCGCGCTGCTCAGGCCATGGCTGGAGGGCGATGCGCGGCGCAAGGTCGGCCAGAACCTCAAGTTCGACGCGCACGTGCTCGCCAACCACGACGTGAAGCTCGCCGGTATTGCGCACGACACGCTGCTCGAATCCTACGTCGTCGAGGTGCACGAGCGGCACGACCTCGACTCGCTCGCGCAGCGGCACCTCGGCTGGCAGACGATCTCCTACGACGACGTGACCGGCAAGGGCGCGGCGCGCATCCCGTTCTCCGCCGTGGAGATCGGCCGCGCCACCGAGTACGCGGCGGAGGACGCCGATTGCGCGCTCGCCGTGCACGAGGCGCTCTATCCCAGGATCGCCGCCGAGCCGCGGCTGCGGGAGGTCTACGAGTCGATCGAGCTGCCGGTGATGGGCGTGCTGCTCAAGATGGAGCGCAACGGCGTGCTGCTCGATCGCGCGAAGCTCGAGGCGCAGAGCCACGAGCTGGGCAAGGAGATGCTCGCGCTGGAAGAAAAGGCCTACGCGGCCGCGGGCCAGCCCTTCAACCTGAACTCGCCCAAGCAGATCCAGGAAATCCTCTTCGAGCGCCAGAAGCTGCCGGTGAGGAAGAAGACGCCCTCCGGACAGCCCTCCACCGACGAGGACGTGCTCGCCGAGCTCGCGCTCGACTATCCGCTGCCCAGGCTCCTGCTCGACTACCGCGCGCTCGCCAAGCTGAA